>CAJLLX010000114.1 GCA_905207535.1 uncultured Muribaculaceae bacterium
ATGCTACAAAAGTAGCGATTAATATCGGATTGGGCGCATTATCCGCCTATACCTATAAATTCAAATCAAATTCAATTTCAATGAAGAAGTTTTACTCAATTTTAGCCGGCATGCTCCTTGGCGTGGCAGGGTTCACAGCCGAGGCCGTGAATGTCACGGTATCGTGCTCCGCTAACTCCGCGGATGCTGAGCATCTGGTGGTAAAGACCGGCGGCGCCGATGGTGAGGCCGTGACGATGATCCCCGGCGAGTATTATGGTTGCTCGGCAACCATCGACCTGACGAGCGACCTGTATATCACCACCAACAGCGAGATAGTGCAGCTCTCGGGCGTGAACTACGGCTCGAACTACACCTCGGCCACAGTGACAGACAATGTGTGCGTGCTTTCGCCCGACGTGCTCACCGAGGATTGCACTGTGAACGTATACCTGGATGTATTCAAGGTGATATCGGTGGTTGTGAAAGACGGTGACAGCGACAAGCTGACAGCCAAGGCCGGCTACTACGACGAAGTGACACTTGCCGATGGCGTCAACAAAGTGAAAATTAAGCAGTACGGCAGCTTTACCTTAGGTGTAAAGAACAAGGAGGAGTATAAGATGACCGACATGTTCAGCACCGTAAGCGGCAAGCATTTCGGTGTGAGCGGTTTTGAGTCGGCTTCGGTATACGCATCGGAGTTTGTGGAGGATGATGTGCTCAGCTACACCATCATCCCCGCGAGCGAGTTCCAGGCTCCGTCGTTCAAGCTTCGTGTCGACGATCCTTCGCTTGTACAGGTGCAGGATGTGAACTACAACCCCGTCACCGGGCTTGTGGCCAACGAGTGGAAAAAGATAGAGATGGACGGCACCACCACCTCTCTGGTGGTGAAGGCAGCCACTTACGGCGATGACCTTTGCTCGGTACGACTCAACGGCGAGGAGCAGGAGGGCTACTACGGCACCTACTCCATCTACAACATCACCCCCGACTCGGAGGTGGATGTCAAGGCCGTGTTCCCCGACGAGGACTACACCCTGACGGTGAATGTGACCCCGGAGGATTGTGACGGTGTGATTAACAGCGTGAAGGTCGACGGTGCAGAGATCGACTGGAAGGCCGGTGCCCTCGTGCACTGCGGCAAGAAGGCCGTGTTTGAGCTCAACCAGACCCTGTATATCCTCAAGAGCATCACCATCAACGGCGTGGCCAAAGACCTCAGCTCGATATACGGCGACCTCACCGTGAAGATGACCGAAAACACCACCGTAGCCATCGAGGCCGAGAAGAAGCCCACCTATCAGGTGAAGGTACGCGCCAATCATCCCGAGAGCGTGGCTATGCGTCTGAACTACAGCCTTGACATTAAGCTCGGCGAAGGCGACAACATCGTAGAGTACACCGAGGATGCCAGCATGGTATCGATCGACCACACTTTCGGTGCGGTAATCAACACCATCACCTTCAACTACAACGATGGCACCGAGCCTGTGGTGAACACCAACGGCTCGTATATGGGCGCTCTGACCACTAACCTTGAGTCGATTGACATCGACGTGACCCCTCTGACCCGCGACAAGCAGTATGTATTCTTCTTCAACGCTCCTGTCGACGGCATCACCAGCCGTGAGATTTACCCCTACGAGGACTACAGCCGCACAAACAAGATTGTCTTCGAGCAGGGCTACACCGTGGTTAACTTCGGCCTCGGCGAGAACCCCATCTGCTTCTCCTACTATCCCCGCAACCTGCACCTGGGCTACCTGAACGGCGTAGAGGCAGAGTTCCAGTACTCCGGCTGGCAGCTTGACATGCAGGACGGCGACGTGCTCAAGGTATACGACGACATCACCCCCGCCACCTATGCAGCCACCTTCACCGCTGAGGAAGGCGCAGAGTACACCCTGCTGAAAGACCGCATCGTGGCAGTAGACGACATCACAGCTCCTGTTTCCGACCTGGAGAACACCGAGTTCACCATCATTCCTACCGGTGCCACACCTCAGCTCGATGTATATGTGAAGAGCGCCACAGAGGCTGCTCCTGCCGCTGAAGGCGACGATGCTGAGCTCGGCACCAAGATCGAGGCTAACGCCGACGGCCAGTATATTGTGAAACTGACCTCCGACCTGACCTGCCACATCGCCAAGAGCGACCTCGACGGTGTGGAGAATGTAACCGCAGGCAGCGAGGCTGCTGACGGCGCAGTGTTCACCATCACCGGTGTCAAGGTGCTCGACAGCGCCGCTGACTTGAAGACCCTCCCCGCCGGCATCTATGTAGCCAACGGCAAGAAGGTAGTAGTGAAATAAGGCTTAGATCTTAGAGCTAAGATAGTAGATAGATCGGAGCTGAAGCTCCGATAACTAAAAAAGAAAAAGCGGGCAGCCTTGAGGCCGCCCGCTTTTTTAGTGCTTAGTGCTGAGAGCTTAGAGCTTAGTGAGTTATCAGAGCTTCAGCTCTGATAACTAAAAACTGATTTAGCGGATAAGGAGCTTGGAGGAGAGGGAGCCGCGGCGCACGATGTAGATGCCGGGAGCGGTGGGGCGGGAGGGGAGGCGGATGCCCTGGATGGTGTAGTATTCGGGCGCGCAGGTGAGAGAGGGGGCGGAGGGCTCGGCGAAGGGGTCAGTGATGCCGGAGTGATCGGATACCATCACATTATCTATAAAGGAGTAGGCCACGGTGTTGATGGCGCCGTCGAAGCAGAGGCGGATGTGGTGGCCGGCATAGGCGGTGAGGGGCAGTGTGACCTGATTCCACTCGCCGGCGTTGCCGCTGCCGAGCACGAGGGGCTCGCCGAGGGGCTGCCAGCCGTTGGTGTCATCGTTGACGTAGATGGTGAGGGTGTTTTTGTCGTAGTCGCCGAAGCTATAGTGCCAGAACGAGAGTTCGGGCTCAGAGGCGCCGGTGAGGTCAATGCGGGCCGAGAGGAGGCGCGAGGAGGTGGCGAGGTCGTTGGAGCTGAATACTGCAAAACCGTTATCGCCATCCTGTGCGGCGAGTTTGCCCTTGAAATCGTTGTCGGTGCCGAGCCACCACTGCGCGCCGTCGTAGGTCATGCCGAAGGCGTGCGACATGTATCCGCCCGGGAACGACTCGGTGAACGGCAGCTTATAGGGCGCTCCTGCGGGGATCATCTCCACGGTGATGCCTACGCCGTCCTGTCCCTTGCGGTTGACGGGGAATACGGCATACTGCAGCATCTCCTGGTCGGCCTCGGCCTCGTAGGCCTGATGCTCGTAGGTGCACTCGGTGACACCCTCGGCGATGATTTCGGGAGAATTGTCGATGTAGAGCGCCACGATGTAGCTGACATCGCCGGGATTGAACTGCAGACCGTTGACATCGGTGGTGACCGGTGCCCATGTGAGGCGCACTGCGCCGAAATTGTCGCCCGGAGCGAGCCGCAGCCACTCGGGACGCGCCGGAGCGGCGAAGCCCACGAAGCAGGAGGTGGTGGCCGTCTCGCCGGTGCCCGAATCGTTGGAGGCGACGACGGTGTAGGTGTTCTCACCCTCGGAGGCGCCGGCATCGGTGTAGGTCAGCGCTTTGCCCGGAGCAAGGTCGTCGGAGATATGCGCCACATGGCGGTCGCCCGAATAGATGTCGATAGCGGTGATTTCGGCGAGCGGATCGCCGTTGAGGTCTACCTCGGGAGCGTTGAAGCTGATGACGGTCTCAAGGGCTCCGTTGATGTGGGGCGTAGCCTTAAGATTGGTGACCGCACCCGGCGCGGTGAACTCGAGCGGAGCCGAGACGGAGATATTGTCGGCGTAGAGCACGAAATTGTCGGCATCGGAGCAGCAATGGATGGCGAAGTAGAAGATGCCATCGTTGTAGGCCTTGAAATTGCCGGTGAGGAGGCGACGCTCGCCCCCCTCGATCTCCACCGGCTCAACGATGCAGGTGGTCAAGGCATCGGCGCGGGGCGCTGTGCCAACATATGCGGCCACACGCTCGGTGTAGCGCGAGGTCTCAAATCCGAAAGCCTCGAAGGAGAAGGTGTAGATCTTGCCCCCCTCCAGATGCACGCCCGGGAGCATGAGGAAATCGTCGGGCGCCTCATGGGCGGGGTTGTAGTAGCAGCCGAAATAGCCGCGCTTGTCCCACTCCCAGGTGTAGCGGTCGTCGTTGTGGTTGATGGCCGTGAGGTGCGACGCCAGCTCCTCGGTAGACATATCGTTGGAGTAGGGCGGAGTGACGGTGCCGAGGGTGATGTGGTTCGACTCCACCGGTTCGGAGCTGAAATTTGTGGTGCATGCCACCACCGAGTAGGAGAGCGACGTGAGCCCTTCGGTCGGCGCGTCGATATGCTCGCTGAAAGTGCAGTCGGTGCAATCATCTGCCACAAGATCCATTACCTCCTGGCCGGTGCGGCGGTAAACTTTGTAGTGGAGATTCTCGAGGTATCCGCCCATCATCGGCCGGGCCGGAGCCCAGGTGAGGGTGGCGGTGCCGTCGTAGTAGGAGAGATGGAGCGAAGTGACCTCCATGGGCATATCCTCGCCGATATAATGCTTGATGATGGCGGCGGGGCCGGTGCCGGCTTCATTGGCGACGGCAACCGAGATGGTGAACTGCGAGGAGTAGCCTACAGTGACCGGCACGGTGACCTTCGTGCCGAAAGGCGCCTTGGCCGAGGCGTATTGCTTGTCGTTGATGGAGAGGATGTATGTGCCTTCCCCTTCGGCCTGAGCGCCCGAAAGGAGGGTAGAGGGCATGGTGAAGGTGACTTCGCCTGTGAGGTCGGCTCCGGAAAATTCGGCCGCGAGCTCCTGCGGATAGTCGGGGACACCGTCGGCCATATGGGCTACGCCGAAATAGAGGCCGAGGATCTCGTCGTTGTCGGCGATGCCGTAGACCTTGGTGACGGCGCCTGTGCCCGGGACGATCTCATACATGGCGCTCCCCGAGTCGCAGCAGGTGACGTAGTAGAAAAGGTTGTTGCGCGGATTTATGGCGCCCGACGAGCTGTACTCCGAGACGATCCCCGTGGAGGCGATGAGGGCGGCGTCGCCCGTGGCCTTGTCGATGGCATAGAAAGAGCCGTCGAAAGTGATGCCGTAGAGATTGCCGTCGGTGGTGAAGGAGAGCGCGTTGAAATTGAGCGGGTCGGTGTAGGCCTTGATGCGCGTGGCCTTGACCGCCGAGGGGTCGAACGAGCCGAAATAGGAAGCTCCAGAAGCCTCGTTGCGGAAGCTGCCGTAGCAGGTGCCGCTTACAGGGTCCTGGGCCATGGAGAAAGCCTTGAAATTATTGTCGTTGACTACACCCATCCCCTTGAGCTCGTAGGTGTCGGCATCGAGGGTGTAGTAGCTCACGGAGCGGCCGGTGTACTGGTCGACCTCGGCCGAAAGCACCATCACCGTGTCGTCGAAATAGAGCATGCCGGCGTTGCCGAGGCAATACTCGGTGTAGCTCACGGCGGTGAAGAGGTCGGTGTCGCCGGCAGTGGGGATCTCGTAGAAGCCGATGTTGGTGTACTGATCGTCGGAGAAGACGATGGCACCGCGCGCGGGGATGTTGACCATGGCGTCGGCAGCCCGGCGGGTAGCACGG
>CAJLLX010000115.1 GCA_905207535.1 uncultured Muribaculaceae bacterium
CCGATGTTGTAGATGTTGCTCGAGGGGGCTGTGGGATAGAAGCCCATGCAGTTGAAGAGATACCATGCCGACATCTGTCCGCAGTCGTCGTTGCCGCTGAGGGCGTCGGGGGTGTTGCCGTAGAAGCGGTCGACAATCTCGCGCACGCGCTGCTGGCACTGCCAGGGGCGTCCGATGTAGTTGTAGAGGTATGCCACCTGATGGCAGGGCTCGTTGCCGTGCCAGTAGGCTCCTATGCGGCCTTGGATGTCGTGTGCGCCTGGGATATCCTCGGGCAGGTCGACCATGAAGAGGGAGTCGAGGCGCTGGATGTAGCGCTTGCGGCCCACCTCGTTGATGTGGCCCTGCACATCGTGGGGCACATACCAGGTGTATTGCACGGTGAAGCCCTCGGTGATGTCGCCCCAGCCGTTGACCGAGCCGGGACCTTCGTAGGCGATGGGTGAGAAGGGTGTGCGCCATTGGCCTTTGCTGTCGCGGCCGCGCATGTAGCCGGTGCTTTTGTCGATGAGGTTCTGATAGCCGAGCGAGCGCTGCAGGAAGCGGCGGTACTCGTCTTCCTTGCCGAGCTTTTTCGCAGCCATGGCTATGCAATAGTCGTCGAAGGCATATTCGAGGGTTTTCGACACCGATTCCTTCTCTTTGTCGAAGGGCACATAGCCGTTGGCGATGTAATCGGGGATGCAGTCGTAGTTGGGGTTGCAGGCGGTGGCCACCATGGCCTCGAAAGCGCGCTCACGGTCGAATCCGGGCACATCCTTCACTATCATGTCGGCGAGCACCGACACGGCGTGGTAGCCGATCATACACCAGTTCTCGCCGCCGTAGAACGACCATATGGGGAGCATGTGCTCCACGCTCTGATCGTAGTGGGCGAGCATGGAGTTGGCGATATCGGCCTGCACGTCGGTCTGCACGAGGTTGAAGAGCGGGTGCAGGGCGCGGTAGGTGTCCCAGAGCGAGAGGGTGGTGAGATTGGTGAATCCGTCGGCTTTGTGGATGCTCTTGTCGAGGCCGCGGTAGCTGCCGTCGGCATCCTGGAAGATGAAGGGGTGGAGGAAAGCATGGTACACCGAGGTGTAGAAGGTCTCCTTCTGCTTCTGGTCACCCTCCATCTCGAATTTCGCCAGCTGCGCGTTCCATGCGTCGCGCCCTTCGGCGCGAACCTGCTCGAACGATTTGTGGTCGATCTCCCGGAGGTTTTCAAGGGCTCCGGCGGCGCTGACGCCCGACACTGCGGTGCGCACCGTGATCTGCTCTCCGGGGACGGCGTCGAACTCCAGGGCGAGCTTCACGTTTTTGCCGTAGGTCTCGCGGTCGCTGCGGAAGCGCGAAGTGTTGTAGATCACCGGTTTGTCGTCCATATAGATGCGCGCATCAGTGAGTGGGCGCGAGAAAGTGGCGGCGAAGTAGACATGACGCTCAGGCACCCAGCCCTTTACGAGCTTGTAGCCTGTGATGGTGCTGTCGTTGACGATGCGGATGTTGGCCCACTCGCACGAGCTGCGCAGGGTGTGGTTGAGGTCGACAAGGAGCCACGATTTCCCCGGGGTGTCGTAGGTGAAGCGGAGCATGCCGGCGCGCTTGGCGGCAGTGGCCTCGCAGTTGACGTTGGGGTCGGTGAGGCGCAGGCGGTAGTAGTTGGCCGTGGCCTCCTCGTCGTCGTGGCTGTAGCGCGAGCGATAGCCCTCGTCGGGCTTCTCGTGGGTGGAGGGTGTGAGCTGCAGCTCTCCGTGGCCGGGCACAAAGAGGAAGTCGCCGAGGTCGGGGATGCCGGTGCCGCTGAGGTGGGTGAGGCTGAAGCCCAGCATCGTGGGATGGTCGTACTTGTATCCGGCGGCGGTGTCGTAGTCGTCGGTATCGGTGTCGGGGCTGATCTGAATGCCTCCGAAGGGTACCTGTGCGCCGGGGTACACGTTGCCGAATCCGAGTGTGCCGATGAGCGGATTGACATACTGTGTCAAATCAGCGTCAACGGCCGTAGCGCTCAGCGCCACGGCCGCAAAGGCAGATAGCATGATCTGTTTGCTCTTCATATAAGGGGAGAAAGACGGTTATTCTACGGGTTTTGCTTTAGCGCGGTCCTCATCGTCGCCTACTGCGGCCATATATTCGGCCCAGAGGTTCTTCACCGAGTTTTTTTCGTCGCGTCCGAGGATGCTGTACATAGCCTCGTCCCACGACCAGGGCACCACGTCGATGGCAGTGCGGTTGAATTTGCGGATGAAGTCCTTATCCTTATTGAGGCTGAGCCAGTAGAGGAAGTAGCCGGTCTGGCGGTAGCCGCTCATCCAGTTGCCGCCGCGCGGACGGTCTTTCGACGCGAAATCCTGGTTGAAGCATCCGCAGGCCACTCTCACGGCGTCGGCGCATCCCTCGATGAAAGCCCAGCAGGGGCTCTTGCCGTCGTATTCGCCGGCACCGGTGGGGCAGTGCTGGAAGGCGTGGGTGAGCTCGTGGTAGATTACGCCGCGAGTCTCGTAGTCGAGCTTGAGGGTGTCGTTGTCGGCGAAGCTTTTCTCGATCCAGTCGGTGCTGTAGTCGATGCGCACGTTGTGGCCTCCGCCGCTCTTGTAGGAGATGCCATCGAATTTACGTACCACATAGTCGATGTCGGTGATGTTGGGGATGCTGTCCTTGGGCGAGAAATAGAGGGTCTGGATCACCCGGCGTGCGTTGTCGGTGATATAGCTTTCGGGATCCTTGACGATGCTGCGGTAGATTTTCGCACCTTCGGTCTCGGGCGACTGAATGGAGAAATTGATTTTGCCGGGGTTGTATTTGCGCCATTTCTTCTCGATCTTGATCGGCTCGTGATATTTGGCGGGCCTTGAGGTGGGATTGGCTGCTGAAAGGGCCGGGGCTGCAATGAGGATTGAAGCCGCGAGGGAGACGATAAAGTGTTTCATTTGTGATATGTGATTGGGAATGTTAATTTTTGAGACCGAAAATGTTGATTCGCGAGACAGGATAGTATGATCCGTTTGAGTGCACGGAATCCCGTAAGGGGGTACTCCACCCCCCTCACGGGATCGTTACGCGCGAGGTTTTAGCGCACTGTCACCTTGGCGGTGGCGGTGCCTTGGTCGGCGCAGACGCTGAGGATGTAGAGGCCGGGTGCTACGGCGGGCACTGTGTAGGAGCCTTCGGCTGAAACAGCGCTGTCAACGAGCGCACCGGCTATGGTGTAGAGGCGTGTCACACAGTTGGTGGCGGCGTAGGCTACGGTCTGCCCGGCTGTGAGGGCCGAGGGGAGGACAATTTGGCTGCTCTCCACGGCTACATCGGCCACTCCGTCGGTGGTTTTCTCACCCTTGACGTCGAAGGCGTAGATGCGCGAGGTGTGGGCGTTCATATCCTCGGCTGTGCGGGGCACGGTGAGCTTCACGTAGCGGGCTTTGACAGGTGTGTCGAGGTTGTCCTCCTTGGTGTTGCGGTCTTTGCCGTCGGCTTTGTCGACCACCACCTGCCAGCAGTTGTTTTCGTCGCCTTTCGGGGTGATCTTGCTGAGGTCGGGAGCCGTGGTGCTCACGGCTATCTGATAGTGGGTGACGTTGTCGTCGGGTTCGAGGTTCTTGCAATCATACATCGAGAAGCCGTGGATGTTGTACTCGTCTTCGAGATCTATGACTGCGAACTTAAAAGGGTCGTTGTTGATGTCGGCTTTATAGAAACACCATTTGCGCGATTTGTCGGTGTAGTTGCCGGCGAGGAGGTTGATGGCCTGCTCGCGCTCGTTGGTGGAGTCGTAGGCTTTGAGCATAGTTTTACCCACGCTGACCACATCGCCGCGCTCGGCTGCGCGCGAAAATTCGCCGAAGATGTCCACGCCGTAGATGCGTGTGGCACTATCCTTCTCGCCGTTGGGGCGGGTGCCGCGCTTGATGACGAGCTTCACAAAGCGCACCTCCACGGGCTCGAAGCTGTCGTCCTTGGTGCCCAGCGAGGCCACATCGGTGCGGTGCACGAGCTCATGCCAGTCGTCATCGTTGCCGGTAAGGCTGGTGTAGATCCAGTATTCGGGCACATTGCCGCAATTGGCCTCGCGGGTGTCGACGTCGCGAAACACGAAGCGGTCCATCAGGTAGTAGTCGGTGAACTCAAACACTACCCAGGGCTGATCGTTTTTGTTGTCGCACCATTTTTTGTTGGGGTTGCTGTAGGAGGTGTTGAGGTAGAAGGCGCTCTCGCCGTCGTTGGCAGCGCCGCTCGATGCCTTCACGAAGCAGCGGAGCTTGCCGTGGCCTCCGGCGGGATAATGGTTGATCAGACGCTCGGGCAGCAAGAGCTTGGCGGTGTCGCCTATGCCGGAGCGGTTGGCGGGGTCGTAGACGGCGACACCCACCTTGGAGTCGGCGCAGCCGTAGTAGAGATACCATTTGCTCTGGAAATATACCAGACCTTCGATAAACACGGTGCCGGCGGCATACTGGCCTGTCTTCTCAAATGCCTCCATGGGGCGGAAGAAAGGCTTGTCGAGGCGGCCGATCACCTCGTAGGGGTTGTCGAGGCTGAAAAGCACCTGACCTGCGGCGTAGGTGTTGGCGGGGTAATTGACGTCGCCGTCGTTGCCGCTGCGGTTTTTGCCGTTGTAGAAGAGCAGGATACCCTTGTCGGTGATCACTGCGGGAGGACCGCACTCGGTGAGGTTGCTGTCGAAGTAGCCCTTGCGGGTGTCGATGAGATGGATGAGGTCCTTATTTTCGTTGACGTAGGGAGTCCAGTGCACGAGGTCGTCGCTGGTGGCAGCGGCTACATACTGTTCGCCCCAGTACATGAGGTATTTCTGCTCACCTCCGATGGTCACCTTGGCGGCACGCTGCACGCCATCCTTCACTTCGGTGACGATGGAGCCGGATTTGCAGCCGAGGTCTTTGTATTTGCCGTCGAAGGCATCGAGGAAAGCGGGGCCGTGATGGGTCCATGTGAGGAGGTCGTCGCTGGTGGCGATACACAGGCGGGGCACCTTGTTGTTCCAGCCGGTGTATGTCATCACATAGATGGTCTTGCCGTTAATCTCAGCTTCCACCACGCGTGGATCCTCGGTGCCTCCCTTCCATTCGTATTCCTTCGACATCTCGCTCTGGTCGGGATACATCACCGGGGTGGCGCGGCGGCTGTCGATGGTGATGCCGTCTGACGACTCGGCCAGGCCGATACGCGAGGTGCGGCCGCCGATGCCGGCGTTGGGATTGTCCTCGGCGCGGTAAAGGATGCAGATTTTGCCGTCCTTAACCACGGCGGCGGGATTGAATGTGTCGGCAAACTCCCATTTCACATCTTCACCGGTCATCGGACATGTGAAAGTGCTCTCTTGTTTGGGCGTGATGATGGGGTTGACGCCCTCAGGGCGTACGAACCCGCCGAAAGCCCAATCGGGCAGCACATTGGCATCATCGGCAAAGGCCGGCAATGACATGGCGCATGCTGCTGCGAGTAATAATTTCTTTAACATAACAATTCTTTTAATAGGTATAGGCGGATGATGCGCCCACGTTAATTGTTTGAGTTAATGCGTAT
>CAJLLX010000116.1 GCA_905207535.1 uncultured Muribaculaceae bacterium
CCGAGAACACCACAATCGCTGCCACAATCAGCCAGTAAGCGATTATACTTCCTACGGATTCCATTTGATGAAAATATGGGGATGTGTTGATTTATTTCTTTTCGTCGGGTTTGGCCGAAGCAGCGGGAGCATCGCCGTCTGCCTTCGCGGCGGCTGCCTTCTTGGCGGCCGCGGCTTTCTTGGCTGCTTCGATCTTGGCTGCTTTCTCGGCCTCGAATTTGGCGCGCTCTTCCTCGGTAGGCTCGGGTTCGGGCTTCTCGGGCAGATAATTGAGCTGTTTCACCAGCTTTTCGCGGGTGAAGACGGCCTGCTCGAAGTCGTTGCTGAAGCGGAGTGCATTTGTCGGGCAGGAGGTGACGCACAGCTGGCAGAAGGTGCAGCTACCGAGGTCGTAGACATAGCGGTCGAGCTTCTTTTTCTTCTTACCGTCCCAGGTGTCGACCATCTTCGATTCCACGGTGATGGTGCCGTTGGGGCAATTGCGTTCACAGGTGCCGCAGGCTATGCAGCGGTGGTTGCCTTCCTCGTCGTAGATCAATTCAAGCACGGCACGGAAGCGCTGGGCCACGTGCATATTGTCGCGGTCCTCGGGGTATCTTTCCGTTATCTTAGGGGTGACAAACTCCTTGCCGGTGACCTCAAGCCCCTTTACAAGGCTTACGACACCTTTCCCTAAGGATGAAAAATATTCTTTTACACTACCCATTTTAATGATATAAAATGTACAAATTTACTTTTTCTATTCGTTTAGGCCCGGCAGCCGCCCTGCGGCGGCCGCCGGTATGAGGGTTGGCTGCCTCAGCGCACCTGGCCGCCGAGGATATCGAGAAGCTCGGTGGTGATGGCCTGCTGACGCAGCTTGTTGTATTCGAGATGGAGCTCGTCGTAGAGCTTCTTGGCATTGTCGTTGGCGCTCTGCATGGCCATGACGCGCGCGGCCTGCTCGCTCGCCGAATTCTCGGTGAACACATCCTGCACCATCGCCAGCAGATACATCGGCAGTATGCGGGTGAAGATCACCTCGGGCGAAGGCTCGAAGATATAGGGTTTGGCGGTGGCTTTGCCCATGCTTTCGGCAAAAGCGTCGTAGGTCACCGGCAGCAGCTGCTTATGCTCCACTCTCTGGCGGCTGACGCTCTTGAACGACATGTAGAGCATGTCCACGCGGTCGTACTCCCCGTCGGTGAAGGCGTCGCGAAGGCTCCAGGCGAAGTCGCGCACGGCCGTGTCGGTGCTCTTCGAGTCTACCCCCGCGGGCACACGCACGTCGACACCCTCGCCGGCTATCTTGGCGCAGGCTTTGGCCATCTTGGCGCCCACGGGGATCACCGTGATGCGCACCCCGTCGCCGAGGGTCTGTCGGATTCCGGCGATGGCTACAAGCAGCTGCTTGAAGATGTTGACATTGTAGGCACCACACAGGCCGTCGTCAGAGCCCCATATCACTATCGCCATCTTCTCCACGGTGCGCGCGGTCATCAGCGGCGATGAGAATGTGGCATCCGAGCTGAGCAGATTGGCTATGATGGTCTCAATCTGGTCGCGGAAGGGCCGGAGCTGCTTCAGGGCGAGCTCGGCCTTATGCATCTTGGCCGAAGAGATCATCTTCATGGCGCCTGTGATCTTTTCCGACGAGGCTACCGATCCGATGCGTCCCTTTAATTCTCTAAGTGTTGCCATTCAAGGTCAGTTGATAAAATATTGAGATTGGTTTTCGTTGCTAACGATTACTCTCTGATTCAGATTACATTGCGATTGGTCGCGGCCGGCCGTCAGGCAAAGCGCGCTGCAACCTCGTTGGCTGCGGCGGTAAGCTTGGCGGTGCAGTCGTCGGTGAGCTTGCCCGAGGCGATGACATCGAGCACATCGCTCTGATATTTGGCATGCAGAAGCTGCAGCAGCCCTTCCTCGAACTCAGCTACCTTATCTACGGGCACCGAGCTCAGCAGGCCGTTGACGCCGCAGTAGATCACTGCCACCTCGTCGGCCACATCCCAGGGCTTGTACTGGGGCTGGATGAGCAGGCGCTCGTTCTTGCGGCCGCGGTCGATGACGCGGGCGGTCACGGGGTCGATATCGCCGCCGAACTTGGTGAACGACTCGAGCTCGCGGAACTGGGCCTGGTCGATCTTCAGCGTACCGGCCACCTTCTTCATCGACTTGATCTGAGCGTTACCGCCCACACGGCTCACGGAGATACCCACATTGATGGCGGGGCGGATACCGCGGTTGAAGAGTGCTGTCTCCAGGTAGATCTGACCGTCGGTGATCGAAATCACGTTGGTAGGGATGTAGGCCGATACGTCGCCGGCCTGGGTCTCGATGATAGGAAGCGCTGTCAGCGAGCCTCCGCCCTTCACCATAGGCTTGAGCACGGGGGGAAGGTCGTTCATCGACGCTGCCACCTCCTGGTTGTCGATAATCTTGGCGGCACGCTCCAGCAGACGCGAGTGGAGATAGAAGATATCGCCGGGATAAGCCTCGCGGCCCGAGGGGCGCTTGAGGATAAGCGAGATCTCGCGGTAGGCCACAGCCTGCTTCGAGAGGTCGTCGTAGACGATCAGGGCGTCGCGGCCGGTGTCGCGGATATACTCGCCGATGGCCACGCCGGCGAAGGGCGAATAATAGCGCATGGCTGCCGAGTCGGATGCTGTGGCGGCCACCACGCAGGTATAGTCGAGGGCGCCGTGCTGGCGGAGGGTCTCCACCAGAGCTGCCACCGACGAGGCTTTCTGCCCGATGGCTACATAGATGCAGTAGACGGGCTTGCCCTGCTCGTAGTTTTTACGCTGATTGATGATGGTGTCGATGGCGATAGCGGTCTTGCCTATCTGACGGTCGCCGATGATAAGCTCGCGCTGTCCGCGGCCGATGGGCACCATGGCGTCGACAGCCTTGATACCGGTCTGCAGAGGCTGGTTCACCGGCTGACGGAAGATGACACCGGGAGCCTTTCGCTCCAGAGGCATCAGGATGCGCTTCCCCTCAATGGGGCCGCGGCCGTCGATCGGCTCGCCGAGGATGTTGATCACTCGGCCGAACACTCCCTCGCCAACGGGAATGGAAGCAATCTCGCCGGTGCGGCGCACCGACATGTTCTCGGTGACCTTGTTCACATCGTTGAGCAGGATCACTCCGACATTGCTCTCCTCAAGGTTCAGAGCCACGCCCTTCACGCCGTTCTCGAACTCTACAAGTTCGTTGGCGCACACATTGTCGAGACCGTAGACGTGAGCCACGCCATCGCCCACTTCGAGCACCGTACCGGTCTCCTCGAAGGATACGGTCTTGTTGACGCTTTCAAGCTGCTGCTTTAAAACTTCTGATATCTCGCTTGGATTAATCATTCTGTTGTGATTGTATAAGGTAAGAGAGTGTTGTATTTCTTGCTGTTAGAGGCCCCGCGGGGGGGACCTTTGTGGGGTTTATGTCTATGTCAGGGATTCGCCCTTCCTGTTTCGTCGCCTCCGGCGGCTCCTGAGAGCCTCCTTGGCATTGCCTTCCTGTTTCGTCGCCTCCGGCAGCTCCTGAGAGCCTCCTTGGGCATTGCCTTTCCGCCGGAATCAGCCGAGCAGCTTGAGGCGCAGCTCGTTGAGGCTGTTGCGCACCGAGCTGTCGAGCTTCTCCGAGCCGATGCTCACCGTGAAACCGCCTATCAGGTCGGGATCCACCTTGAAGGTGTATTCCATCGTGCCTCCCTTCAGATGGCTCTGGACGAGCTTTTTCAGGCGCGACTCCTCGGCGCTGTCCATCGGGGCGGCGGCGGTCACTTCTACCTTGTAGATATTGTTGCTCCGGCGGTAATCCTCGCAGTAGGCCAGCGCTATGCCGCGCACCAGAGGCAGACGGTTGTTGTTGCGGAGCAATTTCAGAAAATCGGCATAGGTGACATCCTTGTCGCCGGCTCCCGCTGCCGTGGTGAGCAGCTTGATCTTCTCATCGGCTGAGATGAAGGGATTGGCCACTGCGGTCGACAGATCGGGATGCGCCTCGAAGCTCGCCGCCAGGGTGCCCATGAGCGAGTAGAGACGCTTGTCGTCTCCGCGCTCCTGCGCCACCTTCAGCAGGGCTTTGGCATATCTCCTCGGTATAAGACCTTCGTTCATAACCGGATAGGTTCAAAAATTTTCACTTTTTTCGTTGGGTAGGTATATGGCTGACACGTCCCGGGGTGATGAGGGGGCGCGGATCAGTTGTTCTTCTCTATCTCGTCGAGCATCGAGTTGACAAGGCGCTTCTGAGCCTCGGTCTCCTTGAGCTGTTCGCGGGTCACTTGTCCGGCGATTGCCAGGGCATAGCGGCTCACCTCGTCACGGAGGTTTTTCTCGGCCTCCTTGCGGCTCTGCTCTATGCTCAGCTTGGCGCTGTCCATCACCTTCTGAGCCTCTTTGCGGGCTTCGTCGCGGGCCTCTTCCACAATCTGAGATTTCATCTTGTTGGCCTCGGCGATGATGTCGGCCTGCTGATGACGCGCGTCAGCCACATACTTCTGAGCCTCCTGCTGCGCATTGTCAAGCTGCACCTTGGCGTTCTGGGCATACTCCACACCTTTGTCAATCAAATCGGCACGACTGTCCACGGTCTTCATAATCATAGGCCATGCGAATTTCCACAAAATGAACAGGAGAATCGCAAAAGACACGAACATCCATATGGTCAATCCGAAATCTACTTTGAACAGTTCCATAAAACGCTGTTTTGAATAATCGTTTTTTGCCGGCACCGACCGCGCTGCGCATCACCCCCGTGCGGAGGTGTCTGTCAGCCTTGCGGCCCGTGAGCCGGTAGTTGAGTTGTTTGTTTGATGCAGAATCTGCGTCAGAGCGCCTTTCCGGGCACTCAGAGAGTGACCGCTGCGGGCGCCGGAGAGCACTGCTTTCACGCTCTTCTCCCCCCGAGCCTCGCGCCCGAGCCTGCAGCCCGGAGGCCCTGCGGCCCCCGCGCCATGCAACTCTGCTGAAGCGCTGAGAGATCTGCCGCGGGGAGCGAGGCGCGCCCCGCTCCCCTGCAGCGAGATTTATACGAAGAGGGCAAGCACTGCCACGATGACTGCGAACAGAGCCACACCTTCCACGAGGGCGGCGATCACAATCATGTTCGAGCGGATATCGCCGGCAGCTTCGGGCTGACGTGCGATGGCCTCCATGGCCGACGAGCCAATCTTACCGATACCGAAACCTGCTGCGATGGCTGCGATACCTGCGCCGATAGCTGCGCCAAGACCTACGAGAGCTTCTGCTGCTAAAATCAATCCTAACATAGTTGTTTCTTTTTAATAGTTACTTTATCTTGTTATTTATTTCTTGTCTGTTGTGCTGATGCCCGGGCACCGGAGCCGGCGTGGCCCGCTGCTTCAGACATCGGTTGATGCTTCCCCTGTTGCCGCCGGGGAGGGCGGTATGGCTGGTCGGCATCTGCCGTCAGCGGGTGGCAGCCGGAGCGGCTGCGGCTTTGCCGCCCTGGCCTTCGGCGGCGCTTTCCTCC
>CAJLLX010000117.1 GCA_905207535.1 uncultured Muribaculaceae bacterium
TGCCGTGGCCAAGCAGTCGGGCGGCAAATCCGCCTCACGCTCGGCCAAGAGCAAACCCTCGTCGCGCTCCGGCTCGAAGGGCACGCGCGGACCGCGCCGCGACCGCCGCAAATAATCCGGCATTTCCAACAGGAAATGCTTACCACATAACCAAAATATCATGATGCTGAGCATTCTCCACATCTCATTGAAATCATCGCTTCTTCTGGCCGCATCGCTCTGCATCGCGCAGGCGATGCCGGCAGAAGACTGGATGGCCGACATCGCCGACGGCGCGTATATCACTCAGCTCTCCATCCCCGGATCGCACGACAGCTGCACCGGCAACGGATGGTCCTCAGGTTTAGGAGCTCTCTTCGGTCCGGGCATGGGCACCACTCAGGATCTCACTCTCGAGGAGCAGTGGGAGGCGGGCATCCGTGCCTTCGACCTGCGCCCCTGCGTGCTCGACGGCGCGATGGAGATCTACCACGGCATATTGCAGACCAATACCTCGTTTGCATCGGCACTCGAGACCCTCTGCAGACTTCTCGACGAGCACCCCACCGAATTTGCCATCGTAACCATGCGCCATGAGAGCGACGCCGACAAAAACGACGCCTCCTGGGCCGGCCTTATGAAAGATGCCACCCAAGCGCCTGACGTCGCCTCCCATCTGGTGGCACTTACAAAGGATCTCACCTTAGGGGAGGCACGCGGCAAGATCCTCATGATGACCCGCGACAGCTTCGGCAACAGGAACGTGTCGGCTATCTCGGGCTGGAGCCACTCCGCAGAGTTTGCCGACCAGATCAAGGCCCGCATCAGCTGCACCCGCGGCAACCTTCCGCTTTACTGTCAGGACATCTTCGAATGTACCGGCGAGATTGATGCCGACCGCAAACTGCAGGCCGTCCTTACCATGCTCGATGCATCGTCAAAGCTCCACCTTGACGGCGACTCACGCACTCTCACCATTGTGATCAACCACACCTCGGGCTACACCAAGTCGGCCTCCTCCGATGGCAACCGCGAACTCGCCGCCAAGACCAACACCGGCCTTTACGACGCCCTAACGGCCGACGATTTCGTCGCCGGTCCCACCGGCATCGTCCTGATGGATTTCTGCGGATGCGACGAATCCAACGGCTACGCCGTCAACAGCCGCAAACTCACCGACGCCCTGATTGCCAACAACAGCAAATATACACCCAAGGGTGAGACCGACGCCCTGACCGCCGTGGAGACCGACAGCGAGTCTCTCTCCGACGGTAGAATCTACGATCTTTCCGGCCGCCGGATTTCCGGCACCATCTCCACTCTCCGTCCCGGCGTCTACATCATCAACCATAAGAAGGTCCTGATCCGCTGATCTTGGGTAAGCTGCTAAAGCCGATATAATAATAAATACGATTGTATAGGCTGTGGATCGTACAGGCTGTAGGGACAATGGTACCTGCTTCTCCACACTGTCCATCCGACATACCCGAATACGAAAGGCTCCGCAATGCCTCTGACTGCATTGCGGAGCCTTTGAATAAATTCTCTGTGCCTATGGCAATTGCTAACTACTAATTGCCAATTGCTAAGAGTTATTTGGCCTTCTTCAGCACTTTTTTATTGATCTTGGCGGGATACTGCTTCTTGAGCGATGCTATCCACTCCTGCTCAAGCTGGTTCTGATAGTCGCCGGTCACTGCACCGCGCACATCGGATACCTCCTCGGGAGCCTCAACCACGCGGCCCTTGTAGGGGAAATAGTATTTCCAGCGTCCTTTGGGTTCAGGTTTCTCACCGCCGAAACCGAGGTAATCGGTGATGTTGTTCTCACCCTTGGCGGCAATCACCTTCTCTATCTTCACATCCTTGCCAAACTCCTTGCGAAGCTCCAGAGCGAGCGAATCGGGAGCGATCTGGCGAGAGTTGAGCAGCTTCTGAGCCTCATTCATGATAGAGTCGGAGGTGGCGAACACCACGTATGCCTTATATTTGGGAGCGTCCCACTTGTAGTTGGCGCGATGCTCGTTGAAGTACTTCTCGAGACCTTCCTTATCCTTCTTGGCTTTGCTCCACACCTTGCGATCGGACACCTCGAAGAGGAGCATGCCGTCGCGATACTCGTTGATGAGGTTGCGGTAATCGGCGTTTTCGGTGGCAAGCGCTTCGCGCTCGGCATCGTAAACGGCATTGTTGAGGGCCTCGCGGGTGCGCTGCTCAAGCAGTGCGCACTGGTCGGCAACCGAGCCCTGCGGCTTCTGAGGCAGGTCGTAAGCTATCTCCGACAGCGGTATTTTCTTGCCGTTGACAGTAGCCATGGTGAGGTCGCTGGTGAGGAAATTGGCTACGAGAGCCGAGTCGAGCGCGCCTACGGCCTCTATATGCTCCTTGGCGGCTGCGAGGTTCTGCTCGTTGATTGATGCTTTAAATTTGCCGTAGAGTTGCTCCAGCTTGCGGGTGCGTGCCAGACGGCCGCGGTCGTCGTTGGCGATGGCCTGCTTGATCTGGGGAGCTACCTTGTCGATGGGATCGAGCCCCTTCCAGTCAAGGCGCTTGATGACGTGATAGCCGTAAGAGGTTTTGACCGGCTCGGAGATCTCGCCGTTTTTCAGCGCGAAGCAGGCAGCCTCAAATTCGGGTACCATCTGTCCGGTGCCGAACCAGTTGAGCTTGCCGCCGTTGCGCTTCGATCCGGGATCGTCGCTCTCGGCCATGGCGATAGCTTCAAAGTCGCCCCCGTTGGTCACAAGGGTATAAATGGAGTCGATCTGAGCCTTCTTGTGGGCTGCTTCCTCGTCGCTGAGGCCCTGAGTGAGCTTGAGGATATGCTCAGCGAGCACCATACCCTGGGCGGGACGGGTGCCGTTGACCTTCACGATATGCCATCCGAAGGGGGTGGCGAACACCTCCGAGATAGTGCCTACGGGAGTGGTGTATGCCACATCTTCAAACGAAGCCGGGAAGCGTCCGGGAGTGATGAAGCCCATACGGCCGCCGTTGCGCGAAGCGGAGCGGTCGATAGAGAAGCGGCGTGCCATGTCGGCAAAGTCGGCTGTACCGTTGAGGATGGCGGTGCGGATAGAGTCGAGACGCTCGCGCTGCACCTCCGGTTCGTTGCCCTGCCCGTGGTTCGCCAGCATGATGTGGCTTACGTCTACCTCGGTCTTCATGCGCTCGTAGACAGCGTTGACAATGCTGTCCTCTACTTCCTGGCTGCGCATGTAAGGCTCGG
Source organism: uncultured Muribaculaceae bacterium (assembly GCA_905207535.1). Classification (GTDB taxonomy): domain Bacteria; phylum Bacteroidota; class Bacteroidia; order Bacteroidales; family Muribaculaceae; genus UBA7173. The sequence goes on from CAJLLX010000117.1 coordinate 3,209, forward strand.
AGAGATCGCGGCGATAGCCGTCAAATTCGTTTTTAAATGCCTCGGTTTCGTCTATCTTTTCGCTGAGGGCGTCGGCCACCTTCTGTTTGTAGGTGACAAACATTTCGAGATACTCGTCGATAGTCTGCGGGGCAACCTGCTGACTGTTGTTCTTGTGGTAAAGATACTCAAATTCGCTAAGGGTCACCGGCCTTCCGTTGATGGTCATCAGCACGGGATCCGACGGGCCTTTAGCCTGGATCAGTGCGGCAGATGCCATAAGTAAAGACAATGACAGAATGCTCTTTTTCATGAGTTTATAATTCGATAATGAATAGGTTACAAATCTTGCAGACATTCCGGCGTTGAAGCATGGTGTGAATGGAAGCTGCCGGATGTCGGCTATTTCATCATTATTTTAACGGATTCTGACCGCCTTTATTATAATCATAGAGAAAAAAGTGGCGTTTTCCGTGGCCGGAAATGCGCCGCTGCAGGGCGCAGAGGGCGCCGGCGGAGCACCCCGCGTGCGCAACTATCCCACAATGCCGCCTGAGCGACATTGCGGGATGAATGCGTATACGGATCTGACCTGTTTATGCCGGTCAGACTGCGATTATCGCGAAGAGGCGCTATAGTTGGGAGCCTCGCTGGTGATGGCCACATCGTGGGGATGGCTCTCGGCCACGCCGGCATTGGTGATGCGGGTAAACTTGGCCTTATGAAGCGCGTCGATATCCTTGGCGCCGCAGTAGCCCATGCCGGCTCTCAGGCCGCCGAGCATCTGATATACCACCTCGTAGAGCGTACCCTTGTAGGGCACACGGGCTGCGATACCTTCCGGCACAAGCTTCTTGGTGTCGGTCTCGTTGGCCTGGAAATAGCGGTCTTTCGAGCCTTTCTCCATAGCTTCGAGCGAGCCCATGCCGCGGTAGGATTTGTATTTACGGCCGTTGTAGATGATGGTGTCGCCGGGCGACTCCTCCACTCCGGCGAGCATGCCGCCGAGCATCACCGAGTAACCTCCGGCAGCCAGTGCCTTGACGATATCGCCGCTGTAGCGGATGCCGCCGTCGGCTATCAGGGGCACACCGGTGCCTTCGAGGGCCTTGGCTACATCGTAGACAGCCGAAAGCTGGGGCACGCCAACACCGGCAATGATGCGGGTGGTGCAGATCGAGCCCGGGCCGATGCCCACCTTCACGCCATCGGCGCCATTTTCCACCAGATAGCGGGCGGCGTCGCCTGTGGCGATGTTGCCGACTACCACATCGATGTTGGGGTACTTGGCCTTGACGGCACGAAGCACACCTACCACACCCTTGGAGTGTCCGTGGGCGGTGTCGATCACGATGGCATCGGCACCGGCAGCCACCAGGGCGTCCACGCGGTCCATCGAGTCGGTGGTGACGCCTACGCCGGCAGCCACTCTCAGACGTCCCAGATGATCCTTGCAGGCATTGGGTTTGTCTTTGGCCTTGGTGATATCTTTATAAGTAACAAGCCCCACGAGGTGACCTTCGCGGTCTACCACGGGGAGCTTTTCTATCTTATGACGCTGCAGTATCTCGGCTGCCTCCTCAAGGTTGGTGCTCTGCGATGTAGTGATGATATTCTCGGAAGTCATCACCTCGTCGACCGGTCGCTTGAGGTCGCGCTCGAAGCGGAGATCGCGGTTGGTGACGATGCCCACGAGCATATTGTCGACGTCCACCACGGGTATGCCACCGATGTGATATTCCTCCATCATCTTCAGGGCGTCGCCCACGGTGCTCCCCTGACGGATGGTGACAGGATCGTAGATCATGCCGTTTTCGGCACGTTTCACGGCATGCACCTGACGTGCCTGCTCCTCGATCGACATGTTTTTGTGGATCACACCGATGCCACCCTCGCGGGCGATGGCAATAGCCATCTTTGCCTCGGTGACGGTATCCATCGCCGCCGAAACAATGGGGACATTAAGAGTGATGTTGCGGGAAAACTTGGTGGTGAGGCTCACCATACGCGGGAGTACTTCGGAATAAGCGGGAATCAAAAGCACGTCGTCGAACGTGAGCCCGTCCATCTGCACTCGGTCTGCAATAAATGATGACATAGACAGTATAATGATTTGCGAATTGATGTCGATACTTTATTGCATGCAAAGATACAAATAATTTTCAAACCGTGTGCCGCCGAGGCCGCTTTTTTTTTGCGTGTGGACACGGCTCTTTCATTTAAGATTGCCCTCGACTTTCAAAAATAGTGCTATTTTA
>CAJLLX010000118.1 GCA_905207535.1 uncultured Muribaculaceae bacterium
GCCAGGATCAAACTCTTCGTTGTTGTTATCTTGTTTTCTTTTTCTTCAAAAGATTTGTTGCTGTGCAACACCGATAACCCATTGCCGAACGAATCATCACCCGCGCCGACTTTCATTTTCAGCGCCATGCTCAGAAATCCGCTGATATCCCATCGGATATCAGAATTGGTTAAGAATTGACCAAGGAACTTTTCGCTTCCTCCCGCCGCCTTCGCGGCAGGCGGAGCTAATAGCTCTTGTACTACTCTATGTCTATTGTAACTCTTTCAATGTTCTCTTTGACCGGCCTCCTTTTCAGGAGGGGCGAAAAACGTTGCAAAGTTAAAAACTAATTTTCAAACCCGCAAATTTTTCGTCGTTTTTTTCAAACTTTTTTTTCAGAGACCCCGGAGCAGCCATCCGGCCACCGCGTCGGGCGCCATCTGCCATCTCTTGCGAGATTCAACCATCCGGCCTCAGCCCCTTCGAGCGTCAGGCCATTCAGTCTTGGCTCCTTCCCGCGTCAGCCTTGCGGCCTCCGCTCGGGCGGGACCTCCGTCCCAAAAGCGAGTGCAAAGGTAGAGACTTTATTTAAAACCACCAAACATTTCCACAAAAAATTTTCAAAAATTATGTTCTTTAGCATACTTTTAGAGCACTTCAAAGCCCCTCAGAGCCCCCAGAGGGCTTCTTAATGCCGTAATATACATTATTTTACCTTCTGCGGCTCTTCAGTTCCGCCCATTAGTCGCACAAATGTCCACAACGTTGGCAAAAATCAGCCAAAATGGCTCGCAGTTTTGTCACATCACATATTTTCGCTAATTTCGTAGTGCGGTCATCGCCCATCCCGGCGGCACCCGCGCCCGAACAAGCGCCATTTATATAAGCGTCACATATAAAAACGCCTTTTACAAAGGAGCCACATATAAAAGCGCCCTTTATATAGGTGCCTTCTTATATCTGAGCGTTCGCGCCCTCTATTATAATATAGCGCAGCGGCGCTATTCGCGCACTAAAAATAATAATTCAGCAAAATTTCAAGCAATGAATCCGCTTCGCATACTTCTCCCGATCCTGCTCCTCTCCCTGGCAGCCCTCGCCCCGCGCTCCGCGGCGCAAAACGTGCACTTCGCCCGCGAGGCCTCCGACACCACACGCATCACCGACATCCTCAAGGCCGAAGCCGCCACCGACCGCCCCGGCAACGTCACCCGCATCGCCGCATATTTCACCGACACCCCCTACGGCGCCGGCACTCTCGACCGCGACAGCGTGGAGACGCTCACCGTGAATCTCGACTCGCTCGACTGCACTACATTCGTCGAGACCGTCCTCGCCCTGGCATATACCGCCCGCGAATACCGCCATAGCTGGCGCGACTTCACCTACAACCTCGCCCGCCTGCGCTATCGCGGCGGCGAGGAGAACGGCTACGGCTCGCGCCTCCACTATGTGAGCGAATGGATAGTCGACAATGTGGCGCGCGGCAACCTCCGCGAGGTCACCGCCGACATCCCCGGAGTGCGTTACGCCGTGAAATCGCTCGACTATATGAGCCGCCACGCCGACGCCTACCCCGCTCTGGCCAACGAGAGCAACCTGCAGGCCATCCGCAATGTAGAATCGGGCTACGCCAACCATCGCTTCCCCTACATCAAAGCATCGGCGGTAAAGACCAAGACACTCGCGCCCGTGGTCCGCGACGGCGACGTGGTGATCTTCACCACCTCCATCCACGGCCTCGACGCCACCCACATGGGAATAATAAAACTGCGCGACGACGGCACTTCCCTCCTCCTCCACGCCTCGAGCAAAGCCGGCAAGGTGCTCGTCGACCCGCTGACGCTCCCCGAATATGTGGCACGCCAGCGCCCCGAAGGGATCCGCATCGTCCGCCTCAACGCCGACTGACCTCACCCCATACAACAGGCTCCCACACCCTTATCCCCTATACAATAAGAGCCCCTATATAATAGGAACCCTTATTTAACGTATCATCGCACATACAGTGCCCACCGGCGCGGGCGGAGTCAACATTCCTCAACATGCGGGCGCACCACCGACTCGCGATTGATCAGCCGCGGCAGGATCTCCACAGTGGTATTTTTCGCGGGATTGCCCAATATCCTGTCCATCAGTATCTTCACTGCCGCGATGCCGATATGCTCCACCGGCTGCGACACGCAGCTAACCGCCGGATTGAGATAATTGAGATACACATTGTCGTCAAACGAAATCAGCGACACCTCCTCGGACACCTTCACTCCTTATTCGGCACTCTTCATATTCTCTATTGGCGTGCTGCTGAGCAACTTCGTCTTCAACACCATCCGCCGCGCCACCATCACCCACACCCCCTAAGCTCTCCCCTCCCGGCATGTTCAGTGATCACGCGAGCTCGCGTGATAATCCCCCCTTTCCTCTCTCTTCCTCCCTCTGCACTGTGCTGAGGACGCAGTCCGAAGTCCTTTCTCTCCTGTCTGAAAAAAGCCGGGGAGGCCGAGCCGCCTGTTGCGGCCCGGCCTCCCGGTCATTTTTTTCCATCTCACGCCCTCACATCGGGGCGCAAATGTGTGGTCTTATTCAGCGCGTTTGGTCTTCTTGCCATAGCCGTATACAGCTGCGTCGCCAAGTTCCTCCTCGATGCGGAGAAGCTGGTTGTACTTAGCCATACGGTCGGAGCGGGAAGCCGAACCGGTCTTGATCTGACCTGCGTTGGTAGCTACGGCGATGTCGGCGATGGTAGCGTCCTCAGTTTCGCCCGAGCGGTGCGAGATCACTGCGGTGTAGCCATTGCGCTGAGCCAGCTCTACGGCGCGCAGAGTCTCGGTCAGCGAACCGATCTGGTTAACCTTCACGAGGATAGAGTTGGCGCAACCCTCCTCGATACCGCGCTTCAGATACTTCACGTTGGTCACGAACAGGTCGTCGCCTACGAGCTGGCAACGGTCGCCGATGAGGTCGGTGAGGATCTTCCAGCCGGCCCAGTCGTTCTCGGCCATGCCGTCCTCGATCGAGTCGATAGGATATTTCTCTACGAGGCCTTTCAGGAACTCAGCCTGCTGCTCGGAGGTGAGCTTGGGAGCGTCGGCACCCTGCTTCCAGGTGTAGTCGTAAACGCCATCTTTGTAGAACTCCGACGATGCGCAGTCCAGACCGATGGTCACGTCCTTGCCGGGCTTGTAGCCTGCCAGCTCGATAGCCTTGATGATCACGTTCAGAGCGTCCTCGGTGCCGTCGAGTGTGGGAGCGAAACCGCCCTCGTCACCTACTGCAGTCGACAGGCCGCGCTCTTTGAGCACCTTCTTCAGGTTGTGGAACACCTCTGTACCCATGCGGATACCTTCGTGGAACGAGGTAGCGCCGATAGGACGGATCATGAACTCCTGGAAGCAGATGGGGGCATCGGAGTGAGCACCGCCGTTGATGATGTTCATCATAGGCACGGGCAGCGCGTAGGTGTTGCAACCGCCGATGTACTTGTACAGGGGCAGGTCGAGATAGTCGGCAGCAGCCTTGGCTACAGCGAGGCTGACACCCAGGATGGCGTTGGCGCCAAGATTGCTCTTGGTGTCGGTGCCGTCGAGAGCAAGCATCTTCTCGTCGATAGCGATCTGATCAAGAGCGCTCATACCCTTCAGGGCGTCGGCGATAGGACCGTTCACGTTGGCTACGGCTTTCAGCACGCCCTTGCCCATGTAGCGGTTCTTGTCACCGTCACGAAGCTCCAGAGCCTCGTTGACACCGGTAGATGCACCGGAGGGAACAGATGCACGGCCGCGTGCACCGCTTTCAAGGATTACGTCAACTTCTACTGTGGGGTTGCCACGGGAGTCGAGCACCTCACGACCAATGATTTTTTCAATTTTCATAACTGATTTGCTTTTTAGCTTTATCTGGTTGTTTGATTGTCCTTTTTTCTTCCCCCACCTCCGGGTATCCGTCCCACTCCCCCCGGGGTTTCCGTCCACCTGCTCCCCCTCCGGGGTTATCGTCCACTCGTAGGGTCGCGGCTTGCTGCGACCGGTCCGGATGGCCCCTCCGGGTTATCGTCCACCTGTAGGGACGCACCATGGTGCGTCCTCCCCCCCTTCTCTTCCCCCCATTTTTGTTCCCTTCCGGCCGTTCGCTGTTCCCCCTATTGTGCAAACGGCTTTTCCAACCGCAAAGTTACAAAAATTTCGTAATATTCACCTTTTTAACTTCTGAAAATACGTGCCAATTACTCAAGGCTGCTCAGCGTCAGCTCCGACGTGGGGTTCACCACCCTCAGGTCGTTGAAAAGCGGCAGATAGTCGCGGTGCGAAGGCGCCAGGATCACAAATTGTATCTCCGTCTTGTCGTCCTCGTAGTCATATTTGATAAAAAACGTCGACAGATGCACCCGATGGTCCTCGAACACCCCGCGGTACACCTCCACATCGCTCACTATGCCATTGATTTTGAGCGTCACAGTGCGGCTCTCCTGCCCCATATTGCGCCGCTGCTCCACGCGCTCGAAGATCACCAGTATCACAAGTATCAGCGCCGTAGCGATAATCGAGCACCAGTACATCCCCACGCCCACGGCCATACCTATCGCCGCCGTCATCCATATTCCTGCAGCCGTGGTCAGTCCGCGCACGGCCCCCTTCATGTGTATCATCGCGCCGCCGCCAAGGAAGCCCACGCCGGTGATCACCTGGGCCGCTATACGCCCCGGATCGCCGTTTTTCAGACCCAAATACACCTGCGGCACATAAATCGACAGCAGCATCGCCAGGCACGCGCCCATCGAGATCAGTGCGAACGTGCGCACACCCGCTATCTGCCCCTTGCGCTTGCGCTCAGCGCCCACCAGCGCCCCCAGCAGCATACTCAGCACCAACCTGAACACACCATTTCCCAGCGTCACCTCCAGCGAATTGAGGTCCCTGTAAATCATCTCCACAAATTCCCACATATCCTTCACATATTTAATCCATTACACATCTCCCCCTCTCCCCCCTTCCTTCCTCTCCCCCTTCTCCTCCTTTCCTCTTTCCTCTTCCCCTTCTTCCGTCTTCCGTCTTCCTCCTTCTTTCCCTCCTTCTTTCCCTCCTTGTTTCCGCCTGCCTGTAGGGACGCACCATGGTGCGTCCGTAGCCCGGATGGCCCCTCTCCGGCTTCCCTTTTAAGTAATTCTTTTTTAGTTATCAAAGCTTTAGCTTTGATCATACCCGGATGGTCCCTCTCCTGCCTCCGCCTTTGCCCCTTTCCTCCACCCTTGTTTCGCAAAAATAGCGAAAATCATCCATTCCTCAAAATGCAAATACAATCTCACCCGGAGGGGCTCCCTCTGCGGGGCATCCTCCGGGTGAGATTGCGTTTTATTATATCCGGGAGCGGCCCCAGGGCCGCCCTCTCAGTAAGGCTGCTGATTATTCGCCCTTAGCCTCGTCGGCTGCGGGGAGCTCGGCCTCGGCGGGAGCT
>CAJLLX010000119.1 GCA_905207535.1 uncultured Muribaculaceae bacterium
ACTCTTTCTATAACAGGATAATGTTTAACCTGTCCAACTTTTTGGGGTCACTTCATAAATCAATATGGCACAGCCTCGTGCTGTAAATTATCCTTCCCGATCAATACATCGGCTTGAAGGGCTCGGAGCGGCGGAGGCGGGAGTTGGCGCAGCCGTCGAGGTCGGCGAAGCGGTCGGTGTCAAGTTTGAGCACCGGAGCGCCGGGATAGAGGTCGAGGTGCATCAGGTCTATGTAGTAGAGGCCGTTGTTGGTGACGATGTCGAAGTAGTAGCGGCGGTCGCGGAGATTGGCGTAGGAGCGCCACTGTGTGGAGGAGAGATTAGGCTCACCCTCAATCATATAGGTGTAGGGCACCGAGGCGTTGAAGACGATGCTGCGGGTGATGGCTACAGCAAGCGCGGGATCGCCCACCGGTTTGACATGATGTGCGAAATAGTTGGCGCGGACGCAGCGCGAAGGGCTTGTGACGGTGCCCGGCATCATGTTTTGTCCGCCCACCTTCTCCCAATAGTCGATGATGGCGGTCATGGCGGGCCACTCCGGGTCGTTGGTCATGGCGCGGTAGTCGCCCATGTCGTAGATATTGATCTTGCCGTGGTCAAACTCCACGATCACCGAAGCTCCCGAGGCATCGGTGATGCCCCAGTGGAGCGCCGACACGGTGCCACCGTCGAATGTGGCGCCTCCGATGCTGAAATTGTGGGCTTTAAGCACTTCGACACACTCAGCCGTGGTGGCGTTCATATCGAGCAGCCATCCCACGAACATAGCGAGCGACATGGCGGGGCGACCCTCGGTGTCTGCATTGTTGTAGACTGTGCCCTTGCAGAAAAGGCCGTTGACCACCAGGCCCATCTCGTTCATACCCTCAGTGATGCCTCCGTCGTAGCCCACAGCGTAGACAGCGCCATATTTCGAGGTCCAGCTCACGGCACCCGGTTTGTCTGAACCCACCTTGGCCATCCCACGGGGATAGACATAGAGATTGGTGGGAATAGGAGTCTTCCAGTCGAGCGAGCGGCCCACCACCATGAGCGAGTCGAGACCCTTGTAAAGTACACGCGAGCAAGCCATTGCATCGCCGGAGCCGAAAGAAGCAGCTGCCAGCACTATCGAAGCTGCAGCCAGTCGTAAAATCGATTTCATATGATTAATCTGCTTAAGTATTTTAATGTGAGTATTTATACCTCTCGGAATAAAAACAACCGTACCGCCGCAGCGGTTTACCGCACAATAAAATTTGCATAAGCAGATTATAACTCCGGTCAACAAAGAAGTAAATTCCCTACGATATTATTGGGAAATGTAATCGGATAGGTGATTAGGGGCGGAGAGGGGGGAGGAGGGCTTCAGAGAGGGAGGGGTGGGTGTGGATGGTGGAGAGGATGGCGGCGGCGGTGAGACGGGAGGAGATGGCGAGGGCCACTTCGGCGATGAGGTCGGCGGCATGGGGGCCGACTATCTGACAGCCGAGGATCAGGCCGGTGGCGGGGTCGGTGATCATCTTCACCACACCTTCAGGCTCTCCCATGGCGAGGGCTTTGCCATTGGTGCGGAAGGTGGATTTGGCGACCTTGTACTCCAGGCCCTGCGCCTGCAGCTGCTCCTCGGTGGAGCCGACCATGGCACACTCGGGCACGGTGAAGACGGCGGAGGGGACGACGGAGAGGTCGACGTTGTCGCCCATCACCACTGCGGCCTGAGCGGAGGCGGCATGTGCCAGCAGGCAGATGCCATTGCAGTCGCCGATGGCGAAGATGCCCGGGACGGCGGTCTCGAAACGGTTGTCGACGACGATGCCGCGGCGGGAGATCTCCACGCCACACTCGGCGAGCCCCTCGGGGATGACGGGTCGGCGCCCTACGGCCATCAGCACCATCTCGGCTTCGACCTCGGCGGCCTTCCCTTTGCGCTCGAAGCTGACGGTGCGTCGCACCCCTTCGCCAAGGCGTATGGCGGTGACGGCAGCCTCGGTGTGGAATGTGACGCCGCGGCGCTTGAGGGCCGATCGGAGCGTTCGCACCACATCGCGGTCGAACATGGGAAGAATCTCTTTGCAATATTCTATCACCGTAACCTCTACGCCGAAGGAGGCGAACACGGAGGCGAACTCCATGCCGATGACACCTCCGCCGACGATGGCGAGCGACTCGGGAAGCACCTCAAGGGAGAGGAGCTCGGTAGCGGTGACGGCAAGGTCGGCACCTACGATGGGTAGCGACGCCGCCTGCGAGCCTGTGGCCACGATGATGCGCGGGGCGGAGTAGATGGTGCCGTCGGCCTCCACCTCGTGCGGCCCGAGAAAGCGGGCCGAAGCCCGGACGATGTCGGCACCCTCGCAGAGCAGAGCCACCGACTCGCGAAGCTGCTCCACGATGGCATCCTTGCGCTCCACCACACGGCGGATATCCACCGAGACATCGCCCTGCGGGAGGATGACGCCGAAGGTGGCGGCGGCAGCGACATCGTCGGCCACCTGAGCCGAGCGGCAGAAAGCCTTTGTGGGGATGCACCCTTGGTTGAGGCATGTGCCTCCGAGGTGCGACTTCTCGATGAGCAGGACTCGCAGTCCCTGCGCTACAGCGCGTGCGGCGGCTTCGTAGCCGCCGGGTCCGGCGCCGATGATGATAATATCGTGGGTCACGTCAGCAAAATATTGTTGATGGTTACAGACTCGGTTGGGGTGGTTGAAAAGCCGGCTCGGGCCGCGACCGGGATCGGGTGGCCGCGACCGGAGCCGGTAAGAGATAAGTTGGATCAGAGCATATCGAAGGTGAGTCGCGGATTGAGGGCCGCCTCGGTGTCGTCGGGGTGGACGACGGGCGTGTCGTGGGGAGCCTCCAGCACCACCGAGGGATTTTCAGCGGCATCGCGGGCGATCTCGCGCATCACCCGGCAGAAATCATCGAGCGTCTCGCGGCTTTCGGTCTCGGTGGGCTCGATCATCAGCGATTCGTGGAACAGCAGGGGGAAATAGATGGTGGGAGCGTGGAATCCGTAGTCGAGCAGGCGCTTGGCCACATGGAGGGTGGTGACACCCGTGCTCTTGTCGCGCAGCCCGTCGAAGACAAACTCATGCTTGCACACGCTGTCGATGGGGAGCAGGTAGAGATCCTTGAGCAGCGCCTTGACATAGTTGGCATTGAGCGTGGCGAGCGGCCCCGCCTCCATCAAGCCCTCGGCACCCAGCGAGAGGATGTAGCTGAGGGCACGCGCCTGCACGGCGAAATTGCCGAGCGTGGCCGAGATGGAGCCGAGCGCGGTGTCGGGCGCCTCGATGGTGAGCGAGCCGTCGGCCAGCTCCACCACACGCGGAGTGGGGAGGAACTGCTCCAGCCCGGAGCGCACACCCACAGGCCCCGAACCGGGACCGCCTCCGCCATGAGGGGTGGAGAAGGTCTTGTGGAGATTGATGTGCATCACATCGAAGCCCATGTCGCCCGGACGGGCCATGCCAAGCATAGGATTGAGGTTGGCGCCGTCGTAGTACATCAGGCCGCCGGCCTCATGCACCAGGCGTGCTATTTCGGGTATATTCTTCTCGAAGAGGCCAAGAGTGTTGGGGTTGGTCATCATCATGCCGGCCACAGTGTCGTCGAGCAGCGGACGGAGGTCGTCGACATCTACCGTGCCGTCGGGACGGCTCTTGACCTCCACCACCTCGAGACCCGCCACAGCGGCGGAAGCCGGATTGGTGCCGTGGGCCGAATCGGGCACTATCACCTTGCGGCGCGCCTTGTCGCCCCGGGCGTCGTGATAGGCACGGATCACCATGAGGCCCGTCAGCTCGCCGTGCGCTCCGGCAAAGGGGTTGAGCGTGAACTCAGCCATGCCGCCGATCTCGCACAGCGCCTTCTCCAGGCGGCGATAGATGCGGAGGGCACCCTGCGAGGCATAAGGAGGTATGGCGGGATGGAGCGCGGCGAAAGCGCGATGTGAGGCGATCTCCTCGTTGATTTTCGGGTTGTACTTCATGGTGCACGACCCCAGCGGGTAGAAGCCGGTGTCGACGCCGAAGTTATTGGTAGACATATTGTTGTAGTGGCGCACCACCGTCAGCTCGTCGGCTTCGGGAAGCGAGAGCGGCTGCGAGCGGAGCAGCGCCTGAGGAATCTCCGGCGCCTTTTCACTCTTATCCCCCTGAAAATCGGCCTCGGAGATGCCGCTCTGAGGCAGACGGTAGCCGCGGCGCCCGGGGCGCGACAGCTCAAACACGAGTTTGCTATACAGTTTCTTATTCATGACAGGGGAGGGATCAGAGTGATTTGAAAATTTCTACCAGACGGCGCACATCGTCGCGGGTCTGCATCTCGGTGCAGGCCATGAGGATGCGGTTGCCGTCCACACGTATGCCGGGGAGGATCCCCGCCTCGCGGATGCAGCGCTCGATGAAGAGGTCGACCGAGATGTTGCCGTCGACATCGAGCAGGAACTCGTTGAGGAACGGCTTATCAGGGAACGCCAGGCGGCATCGGCCCGTGGCCGTCATCTCCTGCAGCAGGTAGAGGGCGGTCTGATGTCCGCGCCATGCCACCTCGCGCAGCCCGGCAGCGCCGAGCAGACTCATGTAGATGCTCACATAGAGGGTCATCAAGCCCTGATTGGAGCAGATGTTGGATGTAGCCTTATCGCGGCGGATATGCTGCTCGCGCGCCTGAAGGGTGAGCACGAAGCAGCGCTGCCCCGAGGCATCGGTGGTGGCGCCCACGATGCGGCCCGGCATCTTGCGCATCAGCGCCTTGGTGGCGCAGAGGTATCCGAGATAGGGACCGCCGAAACTGAGGGGTATGCCGAGGCTCTGGGCGTCGCCGCAGGCGATGTCGGCACCCCATTCGCCGGGAGTGCGGAGCGTGGCGAGGTCGGCGGCCACGCAATTAAGGATCAGCAGCGCCTTGCGGGCATGCACCTTGTCGGCTACCGAGGTGAAGTCCTCGATGATGCCGTAGCGGTTGGGCTGCGGCAGGAGCACAGCAGCCACATCGGTATATTCAGCGAGCATGCGGTCGAGCTCGGAGAGCGAAGTGACGCCTCCGGCCTCCGGGATAGAGGTGATCTCCACGCCGTGATAGCGGGCGTAGGTGTCGACCACACGACGCACTGCCGGGAGGAGCGTATCCGACACCAGCACGCGGCGGCGCTTGCGGGCGGCAGCCCCCGCCATCATCACAGCCTCGGCTGTGGCCGTGGCGCCGTCGTACATCGAGGCATTGGAGACCTCCAGACCCGTGAGGCGGCTCATCATGGTCTGATACTCAAAGATATACTGCAGCGTGCCCTGCGAGATCTCAGGCTGATAGGGGGTATAGGCCGTGGAGAATTCGCTGCGCGAGGCCAGGGCGGCCACGACGGAAGGCGAATAGTGGTCATAGAAACCGTTGCCGGCGAGGCAGACGGGCATCACATTGTTCTTG
>CAJLLX010000120.1 GCA_905207535.1 uncultured Muribaculaceae bacterium
CGCTATAAAGTGGTGTGCCTTAGCATGTTATATAAGAAAGTATCAAAGATGGAAATATATACTAAAAGAATCAGTTCTGCAACTTCCCGATGCCTAAAACGCTACTTTCACCGCAGATTTAACGTTACAGCAGCCCCCGGCCCTGATTTGCAGAGCCGGGTGCTACCTGTTTCGTCGTATCAGTGTCCAAGCTTGTCTGCCAGCAGAGGCATCCAGTGGCCGCCAATCACCGAGCGGGCCATGAAGCCGGTCTTACGGCCGGTCACGGTGTCGTACCAGTCAGAGATGGGCACGCGGGTCTCGGTCTCGTTGATATAATCGTAGAGAGGAGCGATGAATTTGTCGAGGGTCTTGCGGTCGGGCGACATGGCGGCGGTCCACATGATCCAGTCGCTCTTGGTGTAGTCCTTGCGGCAGTCGAGAGGCAGACCATACTGGTTCTGCTTCTTCAGATAGTAAGCAATCTCCATCGGCATGGCCTCTTTGGGGAAGATCTCGGTGCCCCACAGCTTGTCCCATACCATATTGTACTTCTGGCTCCAGGTATCGGCGCGGTCGAAGGCCAGGCGGTAGTGGGCGTCGCCCTTCTCACCTTCCTTGGCGTCGGCTGCCCACTGGGCGGCCATCTTCTTGGCTTTGTCGTTGTAGGCCAGGCGTGTCTCGTGGTCGCCGCGCAGAGCTGCAAGCTCGGCGAAGGCGGCTACGCCCATGATGGCTTTGATCGAGAGGTTGCAGTTGTTGGCCCAGTGACCGGCGAAGTCGTCGGTGCAGAGCTGGTTGGCGGGATACTGTCCGTTCTCGGCCAGATAGTCGGCCCAGGTCTTCAGGATATCCCAGTAAGGCTCGGCGTAGTTGGTGTTTCCGTCCATTTTGCAAACCATGGCAATGAGGGTCAGCATGTTGCCGGCCTCCTCAAGGGGCATGTCACCGCCGTATACCTGACCGTTGGCTATAGGATAGGTGCCGAGGTCGTGAGCGGCGAAGGGCTTGGTCCAGCGGCCGGAGGCGCTGTAGTCGAGAATCGAGGTCATCATGGCCTTCTGGAGCTCAGGATTGTACACCAGGAAGAGGGGTGCCTCGGGATAAGTCAGGTCCACGGTATTCACGCAGCCGTTCGAGTCATTCTCCTTAGAGAAGAAGAGCAGCTTGCCGTCCTCGTCGCGGAAGAGCTTGTGGGCGGCGATCACATGGCGGTAAGAGCCCGAGAGGATCTCGGCGTATTTCTTGCCGCCTACCTTATCGGCGTCGTCGTAGATGGTGCGGTCGAGCTCGCGGCAGCGGTTCATGACCGAGGCATACGAGCTGTTGAGCGTGTTGAACATATCAAAGATGCTCACAGCGCCGTTGTGTGCCCAGTAGCCTTTGTAGCGCTTGAAGAAGTATTCGATGTCGTAAACCTCGTCGTAGCCGATCAGAGCGTAGCTCGAGGCCTTGGCGGTCTTGCCGAAATCGTGCACATAAGCCAGAGTGGGGCGGTCGGCGGCGCGCGAGGCCACGATCACATCCTTGCTCTCGGGTAGCTTGCCGCTGTTGACGAAGGAGGTCTTCACGGCCTCGTCGCTGTTGAGGCTCACCTCACCGTTGATGGCGGGAAGGTAGAGGTAACCCCAGTCGATGCAGATGTGGTCGCCCTTCTTGGCCAGGATAGGCTGCTCCACGGTGCCGGTGCGCACATATTTCACACCGCCCTGAGTCAGGGTCTCCGACTTGGTAGGCTGCGATGCCTTGTTCTGGCCGATGGCGGGCGATGCGGTGAGCATCAGCTGCACGTCGTGCTCCTTGCCGTCGGTCGAGGTCACCTGATAAGAGATGTAGTTGATGGGCGACGAAAGCAGATCGTAGTTGTCGATCAGCATCGGAGCGGTGAACACTACGTCGAGCTCCACGGGGCCGCAGTCAAATTTGTAGTAGGAAGATGTAGCCAGCACATCTACGCTCTTCTGAGCGGCTTTCTCGATGTTGCCGGCTTTGGTAGCCTTGTTGCGGTACAGACCGAAGTCGGTGTAAGCGCCGCCGGTGGTGTTGTGGCAGTGCGAGGCAATCACATTCTTGCCCGGGTGGAGCAGAGCCTTCATCTCGGGAGTCAGAGGCAGCTTCACGCCCTCGCGCCAGGTTTCGCCGGTCGAGGCCACCTCGGTGCCGTTGATATAGATGTGGAACACGTCGTCGTGGCTGTACACCAGCATCAGGTCGCCCTCCAGGTCCTCGGGAGTCAGCTCCACTGTGCGGCGCACATAGAGGTCGCTGTTCTCCTTGCCCCAGCGGGTGTTGACGAAGCTGAGCCCCTCCGAACCGAAGGCGCCCTTCTCCTGCTTCCACTTCGAGTCGTCGAAGTCGGGCTTCTGCCACCCGTCCTGCTGCTTCTGGCGCGATACGGCGGCGGTCCACGCTCCTTCGTCGGCCATCGGCACTATCGTCTCCAGCACGGCGTTGTTCACGCCAAGGAAGCGGTAGGTCTTGCCGTCGACACGTACGAGGCCCTCCAGAGGCTTCTCGTCGTTGGTCCAGTGGCGGGTAGAGCCGTCGGTAAGGTTGTCATACGGCGACCAGATTGAGAAATAGGGATCCGATACCACCAGAGGCACGGAAGGCAGACGCAGGTCTGTGCTTTTGTACGGCTGAAAGAGGTCGGCAGTCTGCGCATTCATCGCTACGGTGGTGCACAGCACAGCGGCTAATTTCATTACGTTCTTCATGTGATATGTTTTTTTTGGTTTAATGAGGCGAGATGTGTTTCTTACCCACTGAGGGGTCCATGGTAAGGCCACGACTGAGGGCACAATTTTCAATGTGCAAAATAACCTAAAAAAAGCCGAACGGACTGAAAAATGCTGTTCAAATATTCTCAATAACTGTTCAACTCCTCCGATTCTTCGGTCAGCTCCATCTGACACGCTTTTCTAACCGTTTGAATCTCAGAATCCTCCCTTTTTCCCTTGTCAATATCAGAGGGATTTTGTAAGTTTGCCGCATGAAAAAGCCCTCTTACACAGTCACCGCCTCGATGGCCCTCCTCACTCTCCTACTCTCCGTGTCCTGCTCCCGCGCTCCGCAGGTGCAGGAGGCGCCGGCCATCATCAAGGGGCAGGGATCATATCCCTTTGCCACAACCGACGGCAAAAACTACTATTTTATCATACAGAGCGACCACGGCGACTCCGTCAATGTCTACCGCACACCCGACCTGCGCAATCTCGCCCTCGGAGAGAAGCGCGCGCTCCTCACCTCAGCCGAATCCGGGATGTACAACATCTGGTCGCCGGAGCTTTACCACATCGACGGCAAATGGTACCTCTATTTTGAGAGCGACGACGGCAACAACACTGATAATCACCAGATTTTCGTGCTCGAAAACCCCTCTGAGGATCCCTGGCAGGGCGACTGGACCCTCCACGGGCCCATCATCACCAACCCGGAGTGGAATTTCGGCATCCATCCCTCCACTTTTATAGTCGGCGGACGCCAGTATCTGCTCTGGAGCGGCTGGCAAAAGCGCCGCACCGAGAGCGAGACGCAGTGCATCTTCATCGCCGAGATGGAGAACCCCTGGACCCTCAGCTCGGAGCGCGTGATGATCTCAAGCCCTGTGTATGAGTGGGAAAGGCAGTGGATCAACCCCGACGGAAGCCGCACGGCCTACCCGATATACGTAAATGAAACCCCCGAGCCGATCGTATCGCCCGACGGCAAAAATGTGGTGGTAGTCTACTCGGCCAGCGGCATCTGGACGGAGTTCAACCAGCTGGGCATGCTCTACGCACCGGCCGACAGCAACCTCCTCGACCCTGCGCAGTGGCACAAACTTCCTGAGCCACAATTCGTTCCGGAAGAAGAGAGCGGACTTTTCGGCACCTCCAACGTCTCCGTCATCCCCGGCGTCGCCCCCGACGGCAGCCAGAAGATGGTCTACCAGGCCAAATACTATCGCCCTGACGGTCAGCGCATTTACGACATCCGCCTGAAAGACATCACCTGGGACGACGCCTCCCTCCCCGTCTTCGGAAACCCCTAACCGCATCACAATCAGCTAAATCGTTCATAATAAAAGCAATGCAGCCGCAGAGTTCCCGTTGGTGGGACATCTGCGGCTGCAATGTTTATGGCTTATCGGCTGACTGTCAGCGCTTCATGAGCTTCACGGTGTGCTTGACGCCATCGGTATCGGTGACGGTCACCAGATAGAGCGCACAGGGCAGCGAGGCCACCGAGAAGGTCACCTTGATATTGTCGATGCTATCGGCTCGGGCAGATACTGCGTGCGCAGCGTGCCCACAGTCAACGCATCGGCGCTGAGAGCGCTCATGATGGCCAGAGCGGCCATAGAGTACTTGAATTTTGGCATAATTGAATTTTGGGTTAGTTTTTTGGTGTTTTCTATCAGCAATATGCTATAAATCAAGGTTGTTTACTGCTGCTCCCCGGCGGATTGGCGGCATATTCCTTCGGGATCATGCCGAATTTGGCCTTGAAGCACTTGGCGAAGTAGGATGAGGAGGCGAATCCCGACTGGATAGCCACCTCGGTCACTCTCATGCCGTCCGCAAGCAGGCGGGCGGAGTAGTCGAGGCGGAAATTCTTCAGATAGTCCACCGGAGTGAGACCGGTGATGGCCTTGATTTTGCGGTAGAAGCTCGAGCGGCTCATATTCATCTGCTTGGCAAGCACTTCGATGGAAAATTCCTCGTCGCAGATGTTCTCGCGGATGTATCCGTTGAGCGTATCGAAAAATTCGGCATCGATGCGGTTGAGCAGCGGCTCTTCCGGATTGGCGGCGGTCTCTGTGGCCGACAAAGGGCCGGAAGCCGAGATGAGGCGGCTGTGGAAGCGCTCGCGGGTGCGGAGTATGTTCTCTATCTGCGCACGCAGCTGACGGATGGAGAAAGGCTTCTCCACAAACACGTCGGCACCGCTTTCGATCCCCTCCATGCGGGCGTCGGGGCCGTTTTTGGCCGTGAGGATTATGAACGGGATATACGACAGCTCGGGGTCGGACTTGACGCGGCGCGCCAGTTCGGCGCCGTCCATGCGCGGCATCATGAAGTCGCTCACTATGATGTCGATCTCGGGATGCTCTGCGAGCACCCGCAGGGCGTCCTCGCCGTCGGTGGCTGTGACGATGCCGTACCACTTGCCGAGGGCCTCGGTCATGGCCGAGAGCAGTTCGCTGTTGTCGTCGACAATGAGCAGCGTGGTGCGCCCTGCGGCGGTGTCTTCGGCTTCGGGTGTCTCGCTTGCGGCATCGTCAGGCGCGCCGGGAGCCGGCGCGGGCACTGCCGGGGCGGCTTCCTCGCGGCTTATCAGTTCACTGGGGGCGCTGATCTT
>CAJLLX010000121.1 GCA_905207535.1 uncultured Muribaculaceae bacterium
CCGGCGCGGGGATTTCCTTCGGCAGCACGTTTGCCGTGGGCGAGCAGTCGCCGGTGACGTATCTTTTGACCAATTATCACGTCGTTTCCGAAAACGAGAGCGGCGTGTATATTTGGATGGATCAGGACAAGGAGATCAAGTGCGAAGTCGCCATGGCGCTGACCGACCGCTCCGTGCCGGTCGACGATCCGGCGCTTGCCGCCGAGCCGCGTCTGGCCATCGTCATGGGTACCGAGGGGGATGGTCTGGCTCCGGAAGTGATCTCCGGGGCCGACTATGTGGTGCGCATCCCCATGTCGCATCATGTCGACTCGCTCAATGTGGCCGCCGCCTCGGCTGTGGCCTTCTGGCAGCTCCGCGCCCCGGCAGTGGAGCCGAAACAGGGGTAAATTGTTGCCGAACGGGTTGCAGGATTGGGGCGAAAGTTTTAACTTTGCGTTATCGCATGGTGTCGGGAGCCCCAAAATGCGTCGAACGTTAGACCCGAGCCGCCGACGGCGATGAAAAATTGAAATAAAAAAGAATCCTCTCCCCCCAAGACCTTAAAAATCCTCATCCCATTATGAGTTTCGCACAAAATTGCAATAAGGTATTCGATCGCGCTACTGCCGACTACCATGTTACCGACAATATCGACGCCCCGCGTCCGCACCACTATGCCGAGGGTAGCCTCGACGAGATCCTTTACGGCAAAAGCTGGATAGATGTGGTGCAGTGGCACATGGAAGACCTCATCCGCGACCCGCAGATCGAGCCGGTGGAGGCCGTGGCCCTCAAGCGCCGCATCGATGCCTCCAATCAGGACCGCACCGACATGGTGGAGGCTATCGACACCTGGTTCCGCGACAAATATGCCGGTGTGAAGCCCCTGCCCGACGCCACCATCAACACCGAGAGCCCCGCGTGGGCCATCGACCGCCTCTCCATCCTCGCGGTGAAGATTTATCATATGCGCGCCGAGGTGGAGCGTCCCGAGGCTTCAGCCGAACATAAGGCCCGCTGCGCCGCCAAGCTTGATGTGCTGCTCGAGCAGCGCACCGACCTCTCGCAGGCCATCGACACCCTGCTCGACGACATCGCCGCCGGGCGCAAATACATGAAGGTGTACCGGCAGATGAAGATGTACAACGATGCCGACACCAATCCGGTGCTTTACGCCAAGAAAAAGTGAAATCGCGGCATTCATCCACCCCGCAGCATCGGCCGATAGCCGGCGATGTCAATCCGCGCGGACTGAAAAGCGTGCTTGTGGCGCGGTTTTCGGCCCTGGGCGATGTGGCCATGACGGTGCCTGTGCTCTACAGCGCCTGCCGTTGCTACCCCGACGTGCAGTTTACCATGGTTACGCGCCGGAGCATGACCTCGATATTCATCAATCCGCCTGAGAATCTGACGGTCATCGGCGCCGACCTCGAGAAATATTCCGGTCCGCAGGGGCTCTACCGCCTCTTCCGTCAGTTGCGCGAGCAGGTGCATTTCGACGGATTCATCGACCTGCATGAAGTGCTGCGCTCCAAGCTTATAGCTCTCTATTGCCGTCTGCACGGCATCCCTGTGGCCACCATCAACAAGGGGCGCAAGGGGAAGCGGGCGCTCACACGTCGCCTCAACAAGGTGCTTCTGCCTCTCACATCCACCCGCGCACGCTATCGCCAGGCCTTCCACCGCATCGGCCTCCCGGTAGACAACCGTTTTGAAGGGCTTTACGGCCCGGGCGGCAAGGCCGACCCGCAGATTTTCGCCCAGATCTCGGCCCCCAAGGCCGAGGGTGAGCGCTGGGTGGGGATAGCGCCGTTTGCCAAGCATGTCGGCAAGATCTATCCCCCGGCCATGATGGAGCAGGTGGTGAAAACCATCTCGGCCATCGACGGTGTGAGGATATTTCTCTTCGGCGGAGGGGGAGAGGAGGCTGCGGTGCTCGACACCTGGGCACAGCAAAATCCCGGCGTGACCTCGCTGGCCGGAAAGCGCTACGGATTTCCGGTGGAACTGGCGCTGGTGAGCCATCTCGACGTGATGGTGACCATGGACTCGGCCAATATGCACCTGGCATCGCTGGTGCTGACCCCCGTGGTGAGCATCTGGGGCGCCACTCATCCCTACTGCGGCTTCAAAGGGTGGCGGCAGAAGGAAGATGACATCGTGCAGCTGCCGATGACATGCCGCCCTTGCAGTGTGTTCGGCAATAAGCCCTGTTTCAGAGGCGATTACCACTGTCTGCGGGGCATCTCGCCGCAGGTGGTGGCCGAGCATATTATGAAATACCTCGGCTGACGGCTGCAAACTATCAGCGGTTCCCCGGCGTTGATTTCAAAAAGGGAGCGATATGGCATCTCTCCCCGGTCATGGCATCCCTCTGAGGTGGTGCATAGTGTGCCCTGCGGCCGCGGTGCCGCATGAATATTTGTTTTACTCGTTCGCATCAGTAAAAATGAAGAACATGTTGAATATCAAACTTTTACGCCCGCTCCTGCTGCGCAGCAAGTGTGCGGCGGTGTGCGCCTTGGTGATGGCATCGGTGATGTATGCCTCGGCCGAAATCCCTGCCAATTACTATCGTGCCGCTTCGGGCAAGCAGGGCGCAGCGCTCAAGACTGCGCTCCACAATATCACCTACAACCACACCGAGGTGTCGTCGTACAGCGCTCTTCCCCAATATTTCCGCATCACCGACGTCTATCCTCCCGGCAACGAGCGCTACGGCCAGTGGTGGGATATGTACGGCAACATACCCCTCTACTTGCCCTATTTCAGCGGCATGAACCGCGAGCACTCCTTCCCCAAGAGCTGGTGGGGAGGCTCGCAGGACACTCCGGCCTACGTGGATCTTTTCCACCTCTACCCCTCGGAGCAGGCCGCCAATATGGCCAAGAGCAATTATCCCCTTGGCGAGGCGCAGTCGTCCAACCGCAAGTTTGACAACGGCGTCAGTGCCGTGGGCTATCCCATGACGGGGCAGGGGGGCGGCGCTCCCTATGTCTTCGAGCCCGACGACGAGTATAAGGGCGACTTCGCCCGCACCTACTTCTACGTGGTGACATGCTACGAGAATCTCCACTGGTCGCGCACCTACATGGTCAACAACAACACCTATCCCACGCTCAACGATTGGTCGGTGCGCCTGCTGCTGAAATGGCACCGCGACGACCCCGTGAGCCAGAAGGAGCTCGACCGCAACGAGCAGGTGTACCGCATACAGGCCAACCGCAACCCGTTTATCGACTATCCCGAGCTGGCCGAGTATCTCTGGGGCGACATGAAGGGGCATGTGTGGATGCCCGGCATCAATGAGCCCACCGGCGATCCGGTGCTCATCACTCCAGTGCAGGATATGAGCCTCGACTTCGGCGACACCGCTGTGGGTGGCTCCAGCACCTCGAGCCTCTTCCTCCACGGCGAGAATCTGCGCGGTTCGCTCACGGTGACCGTCACCAAGCCCCGCGATTATCCCAACGACGACCGCCGCTACTTCATCCCGGAGTCCAACTCCGTGTCGGCCTCGGCCGTCAACAGCGAGGGCGGCTTCTGGCTGAAAGTGAAATACTCGCCCACCGAGGTAGGGGAGCACCAGGCGCGTCTGGTGATCTCCGACGGCGGTCTGCAGGGCTCATTGGGCATCGCCCTGCGGGGCAACTGCCTCCCGCGGCCTGTGCTTCATAGCTTCAAGGCGCTGCCTCCGAGCAATATAGAGGAGACATCGTATGTGGCCAACTGGGAGGTACCCGCCGACGATGTGGTGGACTACTATGTGGTGACCCGCACCACCTTCGTGGGCGGTAAGGCTGAGGTGAGCGAACTTGTGGCCGAAACCAACGAGCTGAAGATCGAGGAATGCGAACCCGGTGGCCGTGAGACCTACAGCGTGCACTCCTGCCGCCTGGGCGAGGTGTCGCCCGAGTCGAATGTCATCACCGTCGACCTCGCCTCGCTGGGGATGCCCGACGAGGATGGCGACAGCCAGCTCGGCTGGGCCGCTCTGCCCGGCGGTGTGCGCATCGTGTGCACCCGTGTGCACACCGGAGTGCGCGTGATCGATGCCATGGGCCGCGTAGTGCGCCTGATCGACTCCATCGACAATAATGCCGAGATCTATCTCCCCACCGGTGTCTACTTCATAGTCACCGACATGCAGCACACGCCCATGCGAGTGCTCGTGCGCGAATAAACTGCTGATTACCAATCATCATCACATTATCTCTGCAATGACCAACAGCAATCTGCCGGCATCGGTTGCCGACGACAAGCGTATAATGCTTATTGTCAACCCCATATCGGGCACCGGCAATAAAAAGGATGTACCTGAGGTGGTGGAGCGCACTCTCGCCGCCGAGGGCTACTCCACCGATGTGCGGTTTACCGGCGGACGCGGCGATGCCACCATGTTTGCCTCCGAGGCTTCGGACAAGGGCTACTACGGGGTGCTGGCTTGCGGCGGCGATGGCACAGTCAATGAGACCGCCCGCGCCCTCTGCGGCTCACAGACGGCCCTCGGCATCCTCCCCGCCGGTTCGGGCAATGGATTGGCGCGCCATCTCGGCATCCCGATGGATGTGGAGCTGGCCATGGAGATTGTGTGTCAGCGCAATGTTGTGCCCTCCGACTACGGGTCGGTCAACGGCGTGCCCTTTTTCTGCACTTTCGGCATGGGATTCGACGCCGCGGTGAGCCATCGCTTCGCGCGGCAGAATCATCGCGGACTGCTCAGCTATGTGCGCTCGGCGCTCTCGGAGTATGTGCAGTTTCGCCCCACCACCTACACCATCAGTGCCAACGGCAAACTGCTCACCGAGAAGGCCTTCCTCGTGGCCGTATGCAACGCCTCGCAGTGGGGCAACAACGCCTATATCGCCCCTGAGGCATCTCTAACCGACGGCCTGCTCGACATCACCGTCGTCCATTCCGGTTCGCCCATCGACGCCGCCGTGATGGGGATGGACATCTTCACCGGATTTATCAGCAAAAACACCATGGTGCACTGCTTCCGCGCCCCCGCAGCCGTGATCTATCGCTCGGAAAAAGGCGAAGCGCATGTCGACGGCGAACCGATGATGCTCGACGAGATCCTCGACGTCAAGTGCCATCGCGGCGCCCTCCGCCTGTTCACCCCCCTTGACCGCGACCGCTTCCGTCCCATCGTCACCCCCATCAAAGAGATGCTCCGCGACGCCCGCCTCTCCCTCAACCACATCTTCCGCTAATCCGAGAGCTTCACACAAGCTATATTCCGCCTCGCATTCATGTTACAGCACAATTTTGTAAATCAATACCTGTTGGATGAATTAAATTAAAGCGTATTTCACTTGACCAATTCTCCGATG
>CAJLLX010000122.1 GCA_905207535.1 uncultured Muribaculaceae bacterium
TTGGGCCGCAGGAACTTGAAGATGTCAGCTATGCGCCGTATCTTCTTCTTGTAGACGAAGCCCACACCGGTCTGGGTGATTTCGCCCTCGAGGATACTCTCGTAGCCCGTGTGGCGGAACAGGCGCACATACATCGTGCCGGCCTTGTTGAGCATATACTCGAAGGAGATGTCGGCGATGAGATTCTGGGCGAAATTTTCGTCGGCCTCGGCGTCGGTGGTGTAGTTGCCGCCGACCACTATCTTGAAGCGGTCGTCGAAGAGCGACTTGCTCACCTGATAGCTGTAGTTCATGGCAGTGGTGTTGCTGCCGTCGACGGTCTTGTCGTACTGGTTGATGCCGAAGGAGATATCCACACCCTTGATGGCCGAGGAGGCCCAGGTGTTGAGCTGCGACTCGAGGAAGCCGAAGAGTGCGTTGGTGCCCATATTGCCCGAGGAGAGGGTCTGGGTGCCTCCGCTGCGGTAGATGCCCGAGATGAGGAGATTCATGGCCTGGTTGGCGCGCTGTTCGGCGGTCATGCTCTTGAGCTCGTTGGCTATGGTGATGTCGTCGGGGCAGGCGAGGTCGAATACCACATTCATCTCCTCAAGGGTGCCGGTTACCTTCAGGCCCACGTCGAAGTTGACCACACGGTTGTTGCCCGAGACGGATACATTGGAGCGGATACGGTCGGAGGCGTCGACATTGAGGATGGGATTCATCATGTCGCCGTTGAAGGCCACGTAGCTCCCCTCGTTGAAGTCGAAGCTCTTCTCACCCATCACGGGGATGTTGTAGCGCACGTAGCCGCCGGTGAGGTTGAGGCGCCCGGTGAAGCGCTGGTCGTTCATGTAGTCCTGAGTGTAGTTGAGCGTGCCGTTGGAGATGATCTGCACCTTGTCGTTGCCGTCGGCCGAGAGGTCGACATTCACCGTGGTGCCGGTGGAGATGGTGAGCTGGGCGTTGATATTCATCAGCGACTGCGGACGTGCCACAGTGTCGGCATCGGCCACCTGGGCGGTGTCGGCGAAGTTGACAAACTTCACCATATCCTGATTGCTGCGCGAGGTGATGGCGTTGACGGCATCGGGGATAATGTAGGTGACGTTGGTGCCGGGAAGGAGCCTGAGATTCGCATCGAGATCGAGGAAGCCGAGCGTACCGCGGGCCGTGGCGTCGAGGTCGATGAAGGCTTTGCCGTAGGCCTGGCTGCGGCGGCTCTTCTGCGAACCCACAATCTGCATGTTGCGGGCACGCAGGGCGAGGTCGAGTTTGGGAGAGGTGAGATCTTCGAGCGACACGGTGCCGTTGATGCTCAGCGGTTTATCGTTGACGCCGTTGATGGCGAAGTCGCTGAAGTGCACCACATTGTTCTCCACCGGGATCTTCTCGTCGGAGAAGCGGAAGGGGGTGCCGAGCATGGTGACGTTCACCGTAGTGGTGTCGAAATCGAGGTAGCCGTTGAATTGCGGCGCGCTAAGGCGTCCCACCACATCCATCCGGCCGTTGAGGGCGCCGGAGAGCTGCGCCATGTCGGCGGGGAGGAAGGGGTTGGCCACACTTAGCGGGAAGTGGATCATGCGGAAATCGAGCATGAAGGGATTTTCGGCGGTGGAGTCGTTGAGGTTGCCCGAGGCGGTGATGGCCTCCTTACCGTTGACCATCAGCGAGGTGTTGGCGCGGATAGTGCCGGCGGCATTGGTGGCCACATCGAGGCGCATGTCGAAGTCGCCCACCTTGCGGCGGTCGTAGTAGAAGTCCTGGAGCGACACTGTGCCCTTGCCATTGATGTCGGGCATATGCCATTCCACCTGCATGTCGGCCGAGAGGTTGCCGGTCATGGGGGGTGCGAAGGGGTTGAGGGCTATCCAGTCCTGCAGCTTGATGTCGCTGAGCTGCAGGTTGATATCCTCCTGCACCGAGTCGCCCTGGTTATGGTTGGTGAAGAGGTGGAGCGAACTTTCGGAGTTGTGGAGATAGAGGTTGGCGTCTATATGCTTGCGGGGGATGTTGAAACTTACGAAGTTATCCTTGTTGATCTCCCAGTCTTTGTAGCCGATGATGGGGTGATAGGGCACGAAGCGGAGGGTGACGGTGCTGCTGTCGTTGATCTGCGCCATCAGGCCGAGGCTGAAGCCGGTCTCATCCTTGATGTCCTGCTGCTTGAAGATGAGCGAGAGATAGTTGCCGCTGAGATACCCCTTGGCACTGACATGGGCAAACTGGTCGAAGGTGCCGGGGCGGTTGTCCATCATCACATCGTAGAGCAGATAGGAGCCGCGCTGCTGCAGCGAGGCTGTGACGGTATCGGCCACGAGGCTGCCGCTCTTGATGCCGAGCACCTGCGCACGGGCGCTGATGAGGCTGTCGTTCATGGCCGCGAGGCTCAGGGTGTCTACCATGATCCCCCGGTCAGCGAGGATGGAGGAGAGCACATTGCCGCGCCCCGACTGCAGGGTGATGTCAAACTGCGGCAGCGCCTGCTGAAGCGAGTCGATATCGAGCCGGCGGTTGGCCAGGCCTCGGGTCAGCACTCCCCCTACGGATGTGAAGCGCGAGAGGATGGTGTCGAGCGCTGCCGGCGAACTGAAGCGCAGCGCCAGCGAGCGGTTGTCCACGCGGGCGGTGGTGAGGCTGTCGCGGGTGATGAAGTTGAGCGCTATGTCGTTGCCGCGTATCTCGTCGACACCCATATGCACATACAGGTCGTTCAGGTCTACATCGGCCTCCACCTGCATCGGGCGACCCGGAGTGCGCCTTGTGGCCGCTACAGCGGGCACAAACGAGGCTTTGCCGGTGAGTGCGGCGGCGATTTCAGCCACTGTGTCGCTCAGCCCGAGGGCATGGAGGTCGAGATGCTTCACATCGCCCGAAAAGTCCCACATCAGAGGCTCGCCGGCGAGGTTGCCTGAGGCTTTGAGGCTGAGATTGGCGCCGGGATTGGCCGAAGCGGCATCCACCTGCGCCTTCCCGTCGGCGAGAATGGCATTGAGGGATACATTGCGGTAGGTGTGGCCGTTGTACACCACATGGCCCAGGCGCACCGAGGCGTCGGCATGCGTTTTCGGCGAGAAGAAGTCGAGACCCTCGCCGCGGGCGCTGATGGTGGCGGTGAGGTTGCCGATCCCCATGGTGGGGAGGAGCGACTGCACAGGAAATTCGGTGAACTCTACCTCAGCGTCATACCCCTCGGTGCGGTTGTTCCACTGAGCAGAGAGGGCCAGGTCGCCCTGACCGGTGACCACGCTCAGATCGCCGCCCATCACCCCTCGGGCAATGTCGGCTGTGCCCTCGATGCGCATCGGCGGGATGTCGACCATCCGCCCGAGCTTGGCGTCGAGTAGCGAGGTCTTGATGAATCGTCCGTCGGTGATGCGTCCTTCGATATCGAGGTTGCCGAAGGCGCGGTTGAGGTCGGTGTAATCGGCAATCTCCCCTTCGGCCGAGAGATAGATGTGACGGGGGATTTCGGCCGTCAGACGGCGCACCTCGAGGTTTTCCATGCGTCCCTGTATGTCGGCACCGATCTCTATCGGCTCATAGCCCGGCAGACCGGCCACCAGCGGCTCTACAGCAGCGGGCACCAGGCGCCGCACGTCGTCCATGCCGATTTTGGCCGACAGTTCGGCCGACAGCGGCGGATTTTTGGCGTCCATCCCCATCATGGCATCAAGATTGATGGTGGTCACGGGGGTGGTGAGCGTCATCTTGCGTGCATACATCGCCGTGGAGTCCATGGCGAAGGTGCCGGCGAGGCTGAGGGCTATGCCGCAACGTTCGCGGGCCGAGATATTTTTGATCGGCACGGTCAACGCCGAGCCACGGCTGGCGAAGGAGTCGACCTCGATATTGATTTCGGAGGCTTCGATATAAGCAGGATCGAAATTTTTGGCGGGCACAGCTCCCTCGGTGGCATAGATGGCATGCGACGAAAGCACCCGCAGCTTGGCTGCACGGATGCTCCAGGGCTCGGAGGGCACCGTGTCGGGCGTTTCCGGCACCTTGGGCACCGGATGCGCGGCGAGATACTCGGCCGACGGGGTGAGATATGTAGCATCTACACCGTTGATGGTGAGGCTGCTGACATCCACCGTGCTGCGCCCGAGGTCTACGACACCATTTTCAAGCACAGCCTGCGGCAGCGAGCACTGCAGGTCGGCGATGGTGGGATAGAGCTGCATGCCGTAGTCGATCGAATCGAGCTCGGCACGCTCTATTTTGATTTGCCATTGGATCGGCGCCGATGCCGGTTCCTGCGGTTTGGGCACCGTATCGGGCTGTATCACCATATCCACCTTGCCCCTTGAGGCTTTGAGCAATCCCACACTCACCTCCCCCGTCGAAAGCCCCACGGAGGCGCCGTCGATCGAGGCGTAGCCGAGATTGGCACGCATGTAGAGCGTAGAGTCGGGGGTGCCGATGTTCACCACCGCCCCCTCCACGGCCAGCCTGGGCGCATTGATCACGCCGGTGATGAGCGGTAGCACCTCCACGCGCCCCTCCACCGATGCGGCGGCGATCTCCATCCCTCCGGTGGTCATCTGCAGCGAATCTACTGTCAGACGCAGCGGTGGCCGCAGCCTCAGCTTCTTCACCTCGACGTGCATGCTGCCACCGGGCTTGTTGATGATCCTGAGAGCCTTATCCACCGCAAAGTCCTGCACCGGAGGCAGATACAGCAGCACAAGCACAAGTGCCACAAGGGCGGCGAGCCCTATCAGGGTCCATTTCAGTCCCTTCAGGCAATATGTGAGCAGCTTTTTCACTTCAGATAACAGTTGGAAACGTGGTATATCGCAGCCATCCGGCGCCCTTGTCAGCCGAACTTCTGTATTTTTTTAACAATCCCCGCGCCGTAATGTTTCCCCCCGGGCCCCCTTTTTCCCATCAATCCCTCGCCTATTTTTTAACAATTGCAAATTTACAAAGTTTTTGTAATTTTCGCGCATCAGCCTTGCGCCTATTGGCCTATTCGGCCTATCGGGCCTATAAATCCCTATTCGGCCTATTGGCCCCATAGAAAATATCGGCCCTATAGGGATAAATTTAACACACAATTGAAATGCCACCAACGGGTAGGGGCGCTGTACTCAGCGCCCGCGTCCACTTTGATAACATATTGATTTACCTGTTGGTTGAATTAATTTCTTAAAATATTTATAATGAAAAAGTTGCGCAT
>CAJLLX010000123.1 GCA_905207535.1 uncultured Muribaculaceae bacterium
GATGCCGTGGCCGGCGACTTCCGCTACCGCATCACCTCGCCCGACGCCACCATCACCGACACCTCCACCCGGCCGCGTCTGCGCTCCGGCGCCCTCCGCGCCCTCACCATAGTGCCCGATGTGAGCACCATAACGCTGAATCTTTCAAAATAATTATTAAAATCAGCCCGAAAGTTTGCTGCTTCACAAATAATTCGTAACTTTGTGCCCGGGTAAGTCCTACACGGCATGCTCCCCCTGAACTCCGCCAGGTCTTGATCGAAGCAACGGTAGGGGGTTGTAGCGGCGCGATGTAGTAAGCTTACCCTTTTTTTATATGCCATTCAATCAGTTTGTTGCGCTATAAGATATACTGCCGCGCTAATCCCGCCGCGAGATTTTGCGAGATTATTGTAAACACACCACAATAATTAAAAATTATTAACGTTAGAATAATACGACCTGCGGTCCAACCATCTCTCTCACGCCTACCTTCCGTGGCCTTCGTAAGGCCACAACGGACGTTTACACCAACGCTATGCAGAAAGCCGTAAAGCGCATATTCGACATTGTTTTCGCACTGCTCATGATAGTGGTGCTGGCTCCGGTGTGGGTAGTGCTGGCCATCTGGATTGCAGTGACCTCGCCCGGCGGCATCTTCTTCCGCCAGAAGCGCACCGGCTACAAGGGGCGGGAGTTCAACATGCTCAAATTCCGCTCGATGTATGTCAACGCTGATGCCGACACCAAGCAGGCCGAGGGCGACGATCCGCGCATCACGGCCGTGGGGCGTTTCCTCCGCCGCTCGTCGCTCGACGAGCTGCCTCAGCTGTGGAATGTGGTGACGGGCGACATGTCGGTCATCGGGCCGCGCCCCCACATGCTGGCTCACACGGAGTATTACGCCGCCCGCATCCCCGACTATATGCGCCGCCACGACATGCGTCCCGGTCTCACGGGCTACGCCCAGGTGAAGGGATTTCGCGGCGCCACCCCCACTCTGAAAGATATGGAAGACCGCGTGAAGGCCGATCTCGAATACATCGACCGGTTTTCGCTGTGGCTCGACCTCAAGATATTTACTCTCACCATCTGGAAGATGCTAACGCTCAAGCTCTGAGCCGTGGCGTCTTTGCCACCGGATGAGACCATTCACCATTTTCATTCTGCATTTCGACATGGACATAAGCATATTCGGACTTGGTTATGTGGGCTGCGTAGGAGCCGCCTGCTTCGCACATATGGGCCACAATGTGGTAGGTTGCGATGTGAGCACCAACAAGGTGAACCTGATCAACGCCGGACGTCCCACCATCATAGAGCGCGACATCGACGAGCTCTGCGCCGACGCGCATGCCTCGGGCCGTCTGCGCGCCACCACCGACGCCGAAGAAGCCGTCCGTGCTACCGACATCTCCTTCATCGCCGTCGGCACCCCCTCCACCCCCCACGGCCACCTCAATCTCGACTACATCTACGATGTAGCCCGCCAGATAGGACGGGCGCTGAAGGGGAAAAACTCATTCCACGTGGTGGCTATCCGCTCCACCGTGATGCCCGGCACCAACGAGCGTGTGGGCGAGATCATCGAGGAGGAGTCCGGCCTGAAGCGCAACGAGCACTTCGCCGTGGTGTCCAATCCCGAATTTCTGCGCGAGGGCACTTCGGTGCAAGATTTTCTCAACCCGCCGCTGACGCTCATCGGCACCGACTCGGAGCGCGCCTCCGAGATCATGCATGAGCTCTACAGCTCGCTCCCGGGCGAGTTCATCTCCACCGACGTGCGTGTGGCCGAGATCATGAAGTATGTCAACAACACCTTCCATGCCCTCAAGATAGTCTTCGGCAACGAGGTGGGCTGCATCTGCCGCGAGCTCGGCATCGACTCGCACAAGGTGATGGACATCTTCTGCCGCGACCGCCATCTCAACATTTCCCCCTACTATTTCAAGCCCGGCTTCGCCTACGGCGGCTCGTGCCTCCCCAAGGACTCGAAAGCCTTCTGCACCCTGGCTCGCGACCACTATGTGGATGTGCCTGTAATCAGCCACATAGCCCAGAGCAACGACGCCCACAAGCGCCGTGCCGCCGAGCTGATCATGAAGATGGGCAAGCGCCGCGTGGCCATCCTCGGGCTTAGTTTCAAGGCCGGCACCGACGACCTGCGCTGCTCGCCGATAGTGGAGGTGGTGGAGATGCTGCTCGGCAAAGGCTACGAGATCAGCATCTACGACCGCAATGTGAAGGTGAGCCAGCTCACCGGCACCAACCGCCAGTTTATCCTCGACAAGATACCTCACCTGCAGCATCTTATCTCCGACGACCTCGATGCCGTGGCCTCGTCGGCCGATCTGCTCGTGATCACCAACAAAGAGAAGGAGTTTGCCGACATCCCCGCCCGCTTCCCCGGCAAGGTGATCGTGGACCTGGTGCGCGCATGGGATCATCTCGACTACGACGGCCACTACGAAGGCCTCTCCTGGGCTACGGTCAACACCAACCCCGCCCAGAAGAAAGCCGTGAAATCCGACGTCCCCCACACCGATTTCTGACATTCACCATGCCTTACTGCCCCTTCATCACGCACCCTCATCCGCTCGCAGCAAGCCGCGACCCTACCGGTTGGCGGCATCCCGGCTGTTATCAACCTCCTACGAGGACAGCGAGATCATAATTCATTGACAACTATACACATTTTTTAATCAAATATTTAATTAACAAATTCATTCATGAAAACTTTAAGAAAAGTTGCCATGGCCGTGATGTCGCTGTTTGTCGCAGTGTCGCTGACCGCCTGTGGCGACGATGACGACGACGACGCTCCTGCCGCTCCCGGTAGCGGCTACTTCACCTTCGACGGTGCACGCCACGATGCAAGCTACGGCTACATCTTTTACGACGAAGATCTGGTTGACATCCTTTGCTTCAATAAAGACAGATGGCATCTGATGGAAGGCACCTACGATGTGTGCGCTGTTAGTTTCCGCAAACCTGCCGACTGGGATGAGAACAAAACTTTTACTTTCACCACTTACGATATGTACGGCGGATTCAATCTGAAGGCTAACGATGAGGAAGCCGGGACCTATTTTGACACAGCTTATGAAAACAACAATCCGACGCTGACAATCAAGCGCTCGGGCAACAACTACGAGGTTTCCGTCACGAATGTAAAGAACGATTATAGCGATGACGGTGATGTCGCCGAGGTTTCGTTCTATTACAACGGTCCTCTTGCCGAGAATGAGATAGAAGTCGGTGACTAATCACCCTTTCTAACCCCCATATAATACACGCGGGGCTGCGGATCGGGCTACAGGCGATACCTGTAGCCGTCCGCAGCCCCGCTGCTTTTTTGTTTCAACCCTCCCACCCCATATTGGATGCCGTCACATCGGATCACGGCTTGCTGCGAATGGATAACCTCCCCATTCACACCCAATTACGTCACATAACCCGCTTCTACCAAAAAACTGCATTTTGCAATATGCCGGAAAATGTGTAACTTTGTGTCAAAAGTCGGCAGGAAAATGTGTGGCAAACGCCAAAAAGTCGGCAGGAAAATGTGTGAGTTTTCTCTAAAAGTCGGCAGGAAAATGTGATTATGTATAAACGAAAGATTGAATCCCGTTTACAGGAATGGCTTGAAACACCATCCCACAAGCCTCTCGTAGTGAAAGGTGTGCGCCAATGCGGAAAGACGAGTAGTGTTAAAGATTTTGCTCAAAAGAATTTCAAACACATTGTGTATCTTGATTTTAGGGAGCATCCTGAATATAAGAAATTCTTTGCTCCCAATCTTGATGTTGATTCCATTGTAATGAGAATCACAGCGTCTATGCCGGATGTCGAAATAGAGACCGGTGAGACCTGTTTTATCTTTGACGAGATTCAAGACTGCCCGAAGGCACGTGGCGCACTTAAATATTTTCATCTGGACGGACGCTATCACGTCATAGCAACAGGCTCGCTATTAGGCGTCAACGGATATAAGACAAAGGAAGAGCAACGTGAAGAAGATGAGGCATCTATTCCGGTCGGGTATGAGGATATTGTCAATATGTATCCTATGGATTTTGAGGAATGGCTTTGGGCCAACGGGATAAAAGATATACACATTAACTACCTGAAAAAATGTTTGGCTCAGGAAAATCCTGTTGACGATGCTATTCACACACGATTCAGGGAACTGCTAAATCTCTTTGTAATTGTCGGAGGTATGCCTGAGGCCGTATTGACATTCCTGCAAACCAAGCAGATTGGAAAGGTGCTCGCAGTACAGCGCCGTATCATCGACGAATACAAGGCCGACATGGTGAAATATGCACTTCCGGAAGATAAGCCCAGGATTCGTGAATGTTTCGAGTCAATTCCGGCACAACTGGCTCGCGAATACAAAAAATTCACTTATAACGTCATTCGGACCGGAGCCCGAAGTCGTGACTATACCGGTAGTATCCAATGGATTGAGGATGCCGGAGTAATCCTCAGATGTTATAACACTCGGATTACAGAATTACCCCTTGACGGCAACAGCATCCAGAGCGAGTTTAAAATCTACATGGCAGATATTGGTTTGTTAGTCGCCATGCTTGAAGACGGCACTCAATCAAGTATTCTTGAAGGTGATTTATATGGGTATAAGGGTGCTATTTACGAGAACCTTGTAGCCGACATTCTGGGCAAAATGGGTCGTAAATTATATTATTACCATAAGGATAGCGGCATTGAAATTGACTTCCTTATGCGATACAAGGGACGTTGCGCACCTTTGGAATGTAAGGCAAATACCGGCAACGCAAAGTCGTTGCGCACAATGCTGAACCATCCTGAAAAGTATCGCGTGGAACAAGCAATCAAACTCGGAGATTACAACGTCGGTCGTAGTGGCAACATTCTCACATTACCCATGTATATGGCTTTCTTGCTTTCTGAAGTATAGGAAATAGTCCTCTTGTACGGTCTACAGGATGGATTATATCACTTTAATTATTCAATAGCCACGCCCGGCAAACGGGGGTGGCGGGATTACATATGGCGGAGGATGGCGGCAAGGAGGTCGGCGGGGGGAAGGTCGGCGAGGCGGAGATGCTCGGCGAGGCGGGGGGCGGTGTCGGCGAGCAAATGGCGGCGGAGGG
>CAJLLX010000124.1 GCA_905207535.1 uncultured Muribaculaceae bacterium
ATAAAATAGCACTATTTTTGAAAGTCGAGGGCAATCTTAAATGAAAGAGCCGTGTCGAAAATGGCTGAAAATAGCACGCGGGCTTGATGAAAACGAAATTTTTTCACTAACTTTGTCCTCGGTTTGCACGCCCCGGTAGTTCAAAGGATAGAATAGAAGTTTCCTAAACTTTTGATAGCAGTTCGATTCTGCTCCGGGGTACTTGACTCACAAGGCCATTCTACCGCCGACGGTGTGTGGGTGGCCTTGTTTTCATATATATCGAAAAATTCAGGCGTATCGCCCCGAAAATCATGCGGTTTCCGGTGTTATACCTGTATAGTAATAAATTAAAAAAACGGCGAGAGTGTGAAAGCAGCTTTATGGATGCGGGCATTGCTCATAGGCCTGATGGCCGTGATGGTGGCGGCGTGCGCGTCGATCGGGCGCCCCGAGGGGGGACCGCGCGACGAGATGCCTCCGGTGTTCGTGCGCTCCAATCCCACGCCCGGAGCCCTCAATGTGGAGCGTGGTAAGGTGGATATCATCTTCGACGAGAATATCAAGCTCGAGGATATCGCCGACAAACTGGTCATCAGCCCGGCGCAGAAACAAAATCCCGCCGTCAGTTCCAATGGCCGGCGCATCACTGTGGAGCTCCGCGACACGCTGCGCGACAGCACCACCTACACTTTCGACTTCTCCGATGCCATCCGCGATCTCAACGAGGGCAACATACTCGACGGTTTCGCACTCGACTTCTCCACCGGTCCGTCGATCGACTCGCTGCGCATCTCGGGCATGGTGTTCGAGGCTCGCAATCTCGAGCCGGCGCAGGGGATGGTGGTAGGTGTCTACAATGCCGCCACCATGACCGACACCACTCTCACTCATCTCTCCCTGGAGCGTGTGGCCAAGACCAATCAGTATGGCCAGTTTACCATTCGCGGACTCAAGCCCGGCACCTACCGCATCTTCGCCATCGACGACCGCAACCGCGACTGGCACTGGGACCGCTCCGAAAACGTAGCTTTCTCCTCCTTCACCGTCACTCCCACTGTAGAGCCGGTGGAGGTCACCGATACCCTGCTCTCGGGCGCAGGGGTCGACTCGCTGGTGGTGCGCACCGCCTGGCGCTATCTTCCCGACGATCTGTTGCTCACGTGGTTCAATCTCAACTATCGTCCGCAGTATCTGCGCGACTACGAGCGCACCGATGCCCGCAGGGCCACCTTCAAGTTTGGCGCACTGAGCGATTCGCTCCCCGATATCACCGTGCTCAACGGCCCCCGCGCCGGAAGCAAACTCATTGACCTCTCGGTGCTTGAGGCACGCGAGGGCAACGACTCGCTGGTCTACTGGATGAGAGACACGGCCCTGATAAAGGCCGATTCGCTCCTCGTCTCGGCCCGCTATCTGCGCACCGACTCGCTCGAGCAGCTCTCCTACACCACTGATACTCTGAAGTTTTTCCTGCGCGGAGCCAACAAGAAAAAGACCGAGAAGAAAAAGAAAAAAGAGGACTCCGACACCGTCCCGCCCCCCGTGCCGTTGCTCGCCTGGAAAGCCACCACCTCCACGGCTCAGGAACTCAACCTCCCGGTGGTATTCGAGGCCGCCGAACCGGTGGAATATATCGATTCGGCGGGATGGCGACTGGAGATTGCGCAGGATACCCTCTGGATCCCCGTGCCGGGAGTGACGCTCCGGCAGGATAGCGCCATGGTGCGCTCCTATATCCTTGAAAATAAGTGGGAACCGGGCGGCAGATACCGCTTCACGGCCGATTCGCTGGCCATCCGCAGCATCTACGGCGAGTGGATCAAGGATTTCAAGCATGAGTTTACCGTCAAACAACCAGAAGACTACGGCAACATCATTTTCGGCATCTCCGATGCCTCGCAGGTGCCCGACTCGGCTCAGATTGTGGTGGAATTGCTCGACAATTCCGACAAACCGAAGCAAACCAAGGTGCTCGACGCCTCCGGAGAGGTGATTTTCAACTTCGTAGACCCCGGCACCTACTATGCACGCGCTTTTGCCGACCGAAATCACAATGGCATATGGGACGCCGGCTCCGTAGTCGACTCCATACAGCCCGAGGATGTATTCTACTACCCCAAGAAGCTGACTCTCCGCAAAAACTGGGACATCGACCAGGACTGGAGTCTATACGGCACCCCCGTCGACCTTCAGAAGCCCTTGGAAATCAAGAAGAACAAGCCCAAGACCCGCGACCGCAACGCCCGAGCCGGTGACACCGACGAGGATGAAGACGAATACGGCGACGAAGACGAGTACGGCGACGGCTACTACGGCGGTGAAAACCAGTGGGGCAACGGCTCGCGCTACAATAATTCCCGCAACAACGGCTCCCGCTCTAACTCCTCGCGGCGCCGCGGAGGCATGCAAAATGCCCGTGGATATTAGTAGTGCTTAGTGCTAAGATTGTAGTATCAGATTTTAGATAGTAGATTGTAGTCTCTCCGATTGCTGCTCCTCCCGGGGCTTAATTGCGAATTACGAATTGCGAATTACGAATTATTAACCGCCTTCTGCCTATGACCATCCCTCACCGGCAACTGCTCATGGAAGCGAACTCTCGCGAGCTCGTGGCGGTGGCGTTTTCTCCCCGCGAGGCTCATTCGATGGTGTGCAGCACCATCGCGCTATCGCCCGACACCCCCTCGCCCCTGCGGCGCCTGGAGGATGCGGTCTACGACCACGATTTCCTCCTTGCGGAGTACCGCCGCACGGTGATGCTCTACGACAGCCCGCGCGTGGCGGCCCTCCCGTATAGCCCCGACGAGAGGGTGGTGATGGATATGTTTCGCACGCTCTATCCCGCCTCCGAGCCGGGCACCGAGGCGCTCGTCTCGCTCCTGCCCGAACTGAATATGTCGCTCTGCAGCGAGATCCCCTCGGATGTGCGCCATTTCATCTGCCGCACATTCCCCGGCGTCATACTCGAGCATCCGCTGGCGCCCCTCTGCCGCTACTTCCGCGCACGCCATCCCCAGCGCTGCAAGGGGAAGACACTGGTCAATATCCGCGGCAATCGACTCGACATCATCACCCTCGGCCAGGAGGCACCGATGCTCGTCACCTCCCACCATATTGAGACCGCCATGGATGCCGTCTACTATATCCTCGCCTCGCGCGAGGCGCTCCGCCTCCCCGATACCGACGAGATACTCATAGCCGGCGACCGCATGCTCCGCGCCGAGATCACCCCGGTGCTCCGCCGGTATGTGCGCTATGTGATGCCCGCCATCTTCCCCTCGGTGATGTTTCGGGCCGGAAAAGCTTCCCTCTCGGCCCCATTCGAGCTTGTGGTGGCGCCTCTTGTGGCCGCTGCTGCCAATCCTGTAATCCACTCTTCACTATGAGAATAATCAGAGGAAAATACGGCCGTCGCCGCTTCGACGTCCCCACCAATATCACCGCACGGCCCACCACCGACTTTGCCCGCGAGAATATCTTCAACGTCCTCGAAAATATGGTGGACTTTGAGGAGGATCACCCCACGGCGCTCGACCTTTTCGCCGGCACGGGAGCCATATCGTTTGAATTTCTGTCGCGCGGCTGCCGCCATGTCACCTCGGTAGAGAAAGCCGCCACCCAGGCCAACTTCATCCGCAAAGTGGCCCGCGAACTGGGTGCGGAGCAGGAGCACACCCTCGTGCGCGGCGACGTGCTCCGCTACATCGACTCCACTCTCGCCTCCTTCGACATTGTCTTTGCCGATCCCCCCTACGATATGCCCGGCTTCGCCGAAATACCGGCGAAGGTGCTTGAGTCGCATCTGCTCCGGCCCGGCTCCATCTTCATCATCGAGCATTCGCGCAACCACGATTTCTCCACCCTTCCCCATTTCGTCGACCACCGCGCCTACGGCTCCGTCAACTTCTCCATCTTCCGCATCCCCACTGCCGACTAATCTCCCTCACATCAGTGTGGATGGCATCCATCCGTCGGCAGGCATATCTATAAAAAACATCAACATGGACGCACGAGCCGTGCGTCCCTACATCGTGATACGTTGAAATTCAACCAAAATCAGGGAAAAATCAAATTTCGGCATTTATTTCCATTTCAACCGGGTTTTGCAACTAATCAAAAGGCGGAGGCACCTTCAAGAGTTAGCGATTGAAGCCTTCCGGTCGAGACCTGAGGCTCGATTTACGAAAGCGCGGCGGCGGTGCCGCAACTCCCTTAAAGTTATTCAATGGGTTCATCAGAAAAGCCCTCGATTTCAAATTTTCCCCAAAAATCATGAGCAGTATACATATCAACCGCTTCAGATGGGACAATGAGAGTTACATCGTCGGTAATGGGAGTTATCCCTAAATCTAACATAGACTTAGAATAATCTGGTATTCTATCCTGAACTTCGGGAGGCATAGCACTACGACAAACAATGTGCTTCAAAGAGTGCATACCTTTAAAGACACCTTTCCCAATACGCTTAACATTTTCAGGAATACATATCATTTCCAAAGAAGAACAGCCATAGAAGGCTAAATCCTGTATATACTCCAAAGTATGGGGTAATTTTAATTCTTTGAGTTTTTTACAGTTTTCAAAAGCCCCCTCGCTAATAGAAATTATTCCCTCCGGGATAATCAAGGAACGAAGCGACTCACAATTAAAGAAGGCCTGTTTGCCTATCGTCTTAAGTCCCTCCGGGAGAGAAAAGTCAGACAAAGAAAGGCAACCTGCAAAGCAGTAATCCGGTATATCGTTAATGGGTGAGCCGAAAGCGAAAGATTTCAGATTATAGCAATAAGCAAACGCGCTATTAAGCATTGAGATAAAACCAATGGGGAGAGTAACGGAAGTGAGGCCAGAACAATCCTTGAAAGCACTCTCACCTATATAGGCAAGTGTTTCAGGAAATTCAATTTCTGTTATATCCTTACAGTCAATAAAGGCTTCCTCCGCAATTTCGTAGACACTTTCTTTAACGTTGACTTTCCCGTGTTTAGCGGGATCGCAAGAAAGTAATACAGTATATGAGCCGTTATATTTTATATACCTGTTGGATGAATTAAATTAAAGCGTATTTCACTTGACCAATTCTCCG
>CAJLLX010000125.1 GCA_905207535.1 uncultured Muribaculaceae bacterium
GGTGTTGCAGCTCTGCAGGGAGCCCCCCACAGCCAGCAGCGCCGCAGCAGCTATCGCCGCCACGGCCGTGCGCCGCAGTGAGCGCGTGCCCGATGCTCCTCCTCCGTTGTTTCTCTCGTTGGCTTCCACTTCTCAGTCTATTGTCTCCTCGATCTCGTACTCGTTGCGCCGGTCGGAGTTGCGCACTATTAGTTCGCCCAAAAATCCGGTCAGGAACAGCTGTGTGCCCAGTATCATCATAGTCAGCGCTATATAGAAGTAGGGCGAATTGGTCACCAGCGTGTAGGGCGCACCGGTGTGCATGGCGTAGAGCTTCGACGCTCCCACCACTATGGCGGCTATCACGCCGATCACGAACATCAGCGACCCCAGCAAGCCGAAAAAGTGCATCGGCTTGATGCCGAATTTGCTCGTAAACCACAGAGTGCCGAGGTCAAGATACCCGTTTACAAAACGATCGAGACCGAATTTTGTTTTTCCGTATTTTCTGGCCTGATGGTGCACCACCTTCTCGCCGATGCGGGTAAATCCCGCATTTTTAGCCAGATAGGGGATGTAGCGGTGCATGTCGCCGTACACCTCGATGCTTTTCACCACCTTTTTGCGGTAGGCCTTCAGGCCGCAGTTGAAGTCGTGGAGATTGTGGATGCCGCTCACCCGGCGGGCGGTGGCGTTGAAGAGTTTGGTGGGGATGGTCTTCGACAGGGGGTCGTAGCGCTTCTGTTTCCAGCCGCTCACCAGATCGTAGCCCTCCTCCTTTATCATCTTGTATAGTGCGGGGATCTCGTCGGGCGAATCCTGCAGGTCGGCGTCCATGGTGATCACCACATCGCCCTGCGCCTTGCCGAATCCGGTGTTGAGCGCCGGGCTCTTGCCGTAGTTGCGGCGGAAGCATATCCCCTTCACAGCCGGGTTTTTCGCGGCCAGAGCGCGGATCACCTCCCACGAGCCATCGGTGGAGCCGTCGTTGACGAAAATCACTTCGTACGTGAAGCCGTTTTCTTTCATCACCCGCTCTATCCAGGCCTCAAGCTCAGGGAGCGACTCTGCCTCGTTGTAAAGCGGCACTACTACTGATATATCCATCTCTTTGGGTTTTCTTTTAATCTTTTATTACCGCAGCCCGTCGGGCACACGGCGCAGGCGCGCTGCTGCCGCCACTATCGCCGACAGCACCGAGCCGCTGAACACTATCAGCCACATCCATGCGGCCGTCATGGTCGACGACGAGGGCAAGGTGTTGTGTTCAAGCATCTTAGTCATGCTCGTCGACATATCCTCATACTCCCCCGTGGGGTCGGGAAGCGAGTCGTAGTAGACCACGGCCTGCTCCATGACGCGGCGGATGAACCCCTCGTCGAGCCACCGCAGATACACATACGAGCACACCCCGAAGATCAGCGCTCCGCAGGCAAACATCACTATCCCCTGCATCCACAGCGCCGAAAACTGCGTCAGCCCGTAGGCCGCGCGGTGGGTGCGCCGCAGGAAATAGTAGGTCAGAAACGGCACGCCGAGCATCAGCACCACTGCCGGCACCGACGCTATCGGGGCCACGC
Source organism: uncultured Muribaculaceae bacterium (assembly GCA_905207535.1). Taxonomy (GTDB): domain Bacteria; phylum Bacteroidota; class Bacteroidia; order Bacteroidales; family Muribaculaceae; genus UBA7173. Next base: position 1,560 of record CAJLLX010000125.1, read on the forward strand.
TGCTCGCGGCAAGGCATCCGAAGATCGCCACAAGGTAAAGACCCATCCAGGCGCCGTCGTCGGCTCCGCGCGCATAAATATTCTTCGGCTTACTTCCCATACTCCCGCAAAGTTACTAATTTTTTCACAGAATACACACTTCACTGTCCCCGTTCAACTTTTTTAAGCCCGCCGCTTCGCTACATCCCGCAATTTTTAACTATCTTTACACCCACATATTACCGAAACCAAAATTTACCAATATATGAAGCACAGCTTTTTACTCGCTGCCGCAGCGCTCGCTACCTCATTCGCTGCATCGGCCGCCACCAACACCTTCAATCTTCCCGCTTCCATGAACGGCGCCATGGCTCGCCTCTACAACTTCGACACCGAGCAGATCACCGACTCCGTTGTCGTGGCCGATGGCAAAGCCGTCTTCCGCTCGGACTTCATCAAGCCCTATGCCGCCACCCTCACTGTCGACAATCAGGAGGTGGTGCCCATCTACATCTTCGACAACAACGGCGTCACAATCGACGTCAAAGAGCCCTCGCAGCCCGGGGCGCCTTACAGCGTCGAGGCCAAGGGTGGACTCAACGACACCTATAGCCAGGTGATGGGCGAACTCACGCATACAGCCGAGACTTACAACAGCGGACAAGCCAACAACATGAACGACGACTTCACCGTAGTGGTCCACGACGCCATCCTCGCCTCCACCAAGCGCAACATCGACAATCCCGTCGGCTACCTCATGGTGGTGATGTTCGGCCAGCAGTGGCTTCAGGAGGATATCCCCGGCCTCATCCGCGACTTCCCCTTCCTTGAGAAATACAACAAGGTAGAAAAGATGCTCACCCAGATGCGCGGCCTCAAAAAGACACAGCCCGGCAACCTCTACACCAACTTTGAGGTATCCTACGACGGCACCACTCACTATCTGAGCGACGTCGTGGGCAAAGGCGACTACGTACTCGTAGATTTCTGGGCATCGTGGTGCGTACCCTGCCGGAAAGAGATGCGCCACATCCTCAAAGCTCAGAAGGTATATGGCGACAAAGGCCTGAAAGTGCTCGGCATCGCCGTATGGGACAATCCCGCCAACTCCCTCAAGGCAGCCACCGACTGGGGCCTCCCCTGGCCCGTATGGGTTAACGGCACCGAAAAAGTCACCGACCTTTACGGCATCACCGGCATCCCCTGCATCATCCTCTTCGGCCCCGACGGCACCATCCTCGCCCGCGACCTCCACGGCGACGACATCTCCGCCACCATCGCCCGCTACCTCAAGTAACCCTCCCCCCCCCTTCTCTCTCCCTTTTCCCCTCTCCCCCTTTCCCTATCCCCTCTAAAAGCAAAAAAGCCCGGGGCGCGGCGCGCCTCGGGCTTTTATCTATTTTCCCTTGCGGGGAGTCTTATGCTTTGCCGGAGAGCTTCTCCTTGAGAGCGGCCAGGGCCTCGATGTCGCCGAGGGTGGTCTTCTCTACGGGAGTGTTGAGCATCGGGGTCTCCTCAGCCTTGCGTGCCTGACGCTTAGCCTTGCGAGCCTCGTTCTTCTCAGCCTTAGCCTCATCCTCGAAGATGCGGCTGTGGCTCAGGATGATGCGCTTGCTGTCCTTGTTGAACTCGATTACCTTGAAGTCGAGCTTCTCGTCGACCTTGGCCTGCGAGCCGTCCTCTTTTATGAGGTGCTTGGGAGTAGCGAATCCCTCTACGCCGTAGGGGAGCTGTACCACGGCGCCCTTGTCGAGCATCTCGATGATAGTGCCCTGATGGATCGAACCAACGGTGAAGATGGTCTCGAATACATCCCAGGGATTCTCCTCAAGCTGCTTGTGGCCGAGGCTCAGACGACGGTTCTCCTTATCGATTTCGAGAACTACCACCTGGATGTCGGCACCGATCTGGGTGAATTCCGAAGGATGTTTTACCTTCTTGGTCCACGACAGGTCGGAGATGTGGATCAGGCCGTCTACGCCCTCTTCGATCTCTACGAAGACACCGAAGTTGGTGAAGTTGCGCACCTTGGCGGTGTGCTGCGAGCCTACGGGGTATTTCACCTCGATGTCCTGCCAGGGATCCTGCTTCAGCTGCTTGATGCCGAGGCTCATCTTGCGCTCCTCGCGGTCGAGGGTCAGCACTACGGCCTCTACCTCGTCGCCTACCTTCATGAAGTCCTGTGCGGAACGCAGGTGCTGGCTCCAGCTCATCTCGCTCACGTGGATCAGACCCTCTACGCCGGGAGCTACCTCCACAAATGCGCCGTAGTCGGCCATTACCACTACGCGGCCTTTAACCTTGTCGCCAACCTTGATGTCGGCTGCAAGGGCATCCCAGGGATGGGGCTGCAGCTGCTTGAGGCCGAGGGCGATGCGCTTCTTCTCGTTGTCGAAGTCGAGAATTACCACATTGAGCTTCTGGTCGAGCTGTACTACCTCTTCGGGGTGGCTTACGCGGCCCCAGGAGAGATCAGTGATATGGATAAGGCCGTCGACGCCGCCCAGGTCGATGAACACACCGTAGGAGGTGATGTTCTTGACGGTGCCTTCCAGCACCTGACCCTTCTCGAGCTTGGCGATGATCTCGCGCTTCTGCTGCTCGAGCTCGGCTTCGATAAGAGCCTTGTGGCTTACTACCACATTGCGGAACTCGGGGTTGATCTTCACAACCTTGAATTCCATTGTCTTGCCTACGAAGATATCATAGTCGCGGATGGGCTTCACATCGATCTGCGATCCGGGGAGGAACGCCTCGATGCCGAATACATCCACAATCATACCGCCCTTGGTGCGGCACTTGATGTAACCCTTGATGATCTCGTCGTTCTCAAGAGCCTGGTTGACACGCTCCCACGAGCGCGATGCGCGGGCCTTGCGGTGAGAGAGGATAAGCTGTCCCTTCTTGTCCTCCTGGTTTTCGATGAACACCTCTACTACGTCGCCCACCTTGATGTCGGGGTTGTAGCGGAATTCATTCATGGGGATGATACCGTCGGACTTGTACCCGATGTTAACCACGGCCTCACGCTTGTTGAGCGCGATGATGGTACCTTCGATTACGTCTTTGTCCTTTACGGTGTTAAGCGATTCGTCATAGGTGCGGGTAAGCTCCTCGCGCGATTTCTCGCTCTTGGTCTCCCCTTTCTCATAAGCATCCCAATCGAAATCAGCGATCGGAGAGTTTTTAACTTCTTCAGTCATTAAAAAAAAACGGTTAATAAATATGGTTAATTAATTTGTGCCCACGGCTCACACGCCCCCGAAAGGGCGCAGTAAGCCCAAAGGCGGCGCAAAGATAAGCATTTTTTATTGTAATTCAACTACATTCGCCATTTTTTTCATTATATTTGCACGGCTCTTTCATTTAAGATTGCCCTCGACTTTCAAAAATAGTGCTATTTTATA
>CAJLLX010000126.1 GCA_905207535.1 uncultured Muribaculaceae bacterium
GCGGACGCCGAGCACCCACTCGGGTTCGTAATAATGGCGTGCAATCTCCTCGATGGCCTCGATATCGTGGCGCTCGAGTTCGAGCACACTGCTGCAAAGACGGTCGCGGCAGAAAGCCTTGAAATCGTCAAGCGACACCTGCGAGTGCTCGCGGATGGTGGTGACGCGGTTGCGCACCGACTGCACCCCTTTGGCCGACAGTTTCTGCTGCGAAGGGGTGATAGCCTGCATCATCGCCGGGATATCGGCATCGTAGAGCATGGTGCCGTGGACTATGGCGCGGCTCTGCGGCGAATGGGTGAGACGGTCGACAAGACTGATATGGTAGAAGGCATAGCCGCTGACCTTGCGGTCGCCGATGAGGATATCGTTGCGCCCGGTGGTGTGGGCCTCGGCGATGCCAAGGTCGCGGAGCATGGCGGCCACACGCGAGGTGAAGCCGGAGAAAGTGGTAGCCACCTCGTCGCAGGTGGTGATGTGGCTGAACATGATGTTGTCGCGGTCGGCGTAGACGCAGCCGCCACCGCTCTTGCGGCGGCACACGTCGATGCCGTGCGAAGCGCAGTAAGGGAGGTTGACCTCGGTGTCGAGCTGCTGATTGCGCCCTACGATGACCGTAGGATCCACCTGCCACATGAAGAAATACTCGCCGGTAAAACAGCGTGCGAGATACTCCTCAAAGGCGAGATAGAACGGGAGCTTACGCTTCTCTGCCCCCGGGGTGTCGGGCAAAAGTGCATATATCATCGGTCAGCGGAATAGTTTTTCAGGTGTACGGCCCGGGCAAGCGCCCGAAAGCTCGGTATGCCCAAAGTTAAAAACAATCGCCCAACTTCCCAAATAAAATTGTACTTTTTTGGATTTTCCGCCGATGGCGATAGGCCGGAGGTGGAAATAAATGCTTAACTTTGCTGCTGAAATGGATCAGGAAGAATTTGACATACATAGTAGCGCCGCCGACCGCGACAAAGAGTACGAGCGCGCCCTGCGACCGGGGCGCTTCGAGGCGTTTGCCGGTCAGGAAAAGGTGGTGGAAAACCTGCGCGTGTTCGTGCAGGCAGCCCGCATGCGCGGTGAGCCTTTGGATCACCTGCTGCTTCACGGGCCTCCCGGCCTGGGCAAGACCACTCTGTCGGCGATTATCGCCAACGAACTGGGCGTGGGATTTAAGGTGACCTCCGGCCCTGTGCTCGACAAACCGGGCGACCTGGCCGGAATACTGACGTCGCTCGAGGAGAACGATGTGCTGTTCATCGACGAAATCCACCGCCTGAGCCACACCGTGGAGGAGTATCTCTACTCGGCGATGGAGGACTATCGCATCGACATCATGATCGACAAAGGGCCGGGTGCGCGCAGCGTGCAGCTGTCGCTGAGCCCGTTCACCCTCGTGGGTGCCACCACGCGCAGCGGTCTGCTGACGCCGCCTCTGCGTGCCCGTTTTGGCATAGACTGCCATCTGGAGTATTACGACCACGAGGTGCTGGAGCGCATCATCCTGCGGTCCGCCGGGCTTCTGGGGGTGGAATGTGCCCCGTCGGCCGCCCACGAGATAGCGCTCCGCAGCCGCGGCACGCCCCGAATAGCCAACTCGTTGCTGCGCCGCGTGCGCGACTTCGCGCAGGTGAAAGGGTCGGGAAAAATCGACCCCGAAATAGCCCGCTACAGCCTGGAGGCGCTCAACATCGACCGCTACGGCCTGAACGAGATCGACAACAAGCTGCTGCGGACGGTGATTACGAAATTCAACGGTGGTCCCGTGGGTCTGAGCACCATAGCCACAGCCATGGGCGAGGATACCGGCACCATAGAGGAGGTCTACGAGCCGTTCCTGATCAAGGAGGGATTCCTGAAGCGCACCCCTCGCGGACGCGAGGTGACCGACCTGGCGTGGCGCCATCTGGGGATCGACCGCGAAGTGCGAGGAGGGCTGTTCGGAGGGCTTTAGGGCTTAGATCTTAGATTGTAGATTGTAGTGGGGATCAGAGCTAAAGCTCTGACAACTAAAAAGATAATACTAACGGGGAAGGGAGGCCGGGCGGATGGCGACGGACGCACCATGGTGCGTCCCTACATCGTGATGAGGGAGAGAGGAAAGGGAGTGGGAAAGAGAGGGAAGATGAAGGGGAAAGGGAAAGAGAGGGAAGGGGTGGAAAAGTAATTAGAGAGCAATGGCAGGAGTAAAATCGCTATTCAAGGATACGGCCATCTACGGCGTGAGCAGCATAGTGGGGAGATTTCTCAACTGGTGCCTTGTGCCGATGTACACCTACTACTTCGCCGAGGCGGAGTATGGCGTGGTGACCAACCTCTACGCCTATGTGGCTGTGGTGCTGATATGTCTGACCTACGGGATGGAGACCGGATTTTTCCGGTTTGCCAACCACGACAGGTGGACCAACCCCGGGCAGGTGTATACCACTGCCCTGTCGTCGCTGGGTGTGTCGTCGAGCCTCTTCATCATTGCCGGATGCCTGCTGTCGCCCGAAATAGCGCGCTGGACCGGGTGCGACGGCCATGCCGAATACATCTGGATGATGGTGATAGCCGTGGGAGTGGACGCCTACACGTCGATCCCCTTCGCCTATCTGCGCTACAAGAAGCGACCGGTGAGATTCGCCACGCTGAAGCTGATCAACATAGGGCTCAACATAGGGCTGAATCTGTTTTTCATCGTGCTGTGCCCAGTGATCTGGGAACATTCGCCCGAGTGGATCGGATGGTTCTACCGCCCCGATTTCGGCATAGGGTACATCTTCCTGGCCAACATGATCAGCTCGCTGGCGGTGCTGCTGATGGTGATACCGGAGGTGCTGGCCGAGCCATACAACTTCTCGGGCAAACTGCTGCGCGAGATGCTGCGCTACTCCTATCCTCTGCTGATACTCGGCATAGCCGGCATCATGAACCAGACCATCGACAAGATCTTGTATCCCATGCTGGCGCCCGACAAGGCCACCGCCATGAGCGAACTGGGCGTGTACGGGGCCAACTACAAGGTGGCGATAGTGATGGTGATGTTCATACAGGCGTTCCGCTTCGCCTACGAGCCGTTTATCTTCGCTCAGAGCAAGCAGCGCGGCGAGGAGAAGACCAAAGCCTACCGCGACGCCATGAACTGGTTCGTGATCTTCGGGCTCTTCATCTTCCTGGGTGTGATGTTCTATCTGCCGGTGCTCAAATATTTCATCTCGCCCAAATATTTCTCGGGCCTGAAGATAGTGCCGATAGTGATGCTGGCCGAACTGTGGTTCGGTATCTTCTTCAACCTCTCGCTGTGGTACAAGCTCACCGACCGCACCATATGGGGCACATGGTTCTCGCTGACGGGCCTGGCGGTGACGGTATCGGTGAATGTGATATTCGTGCCTCTCTACGGCTACACCGCCTGCGCATGGGCGGCCTTCACGAGCTACGGCGTGATGATGGTGGCGAGCTACCTCTTCGGGCGGAAATACTACCCTATCAATTATGACATTAAGCGTGCGGCCGGCTATCTGGTGCTGGCCATGGGGCTGTGGTGGCTGAGCCATATCACCACCACGGGAGTGAACATCTACGACTTCGCCACCCGCCTGCTGCTGCTTGCTGTGTATGGCGGCGCGGTGTATATCACCGAAGTGCGCGGCCCGCGGCGCAAGGCACTGAATAACAACGGTCAGCAGCAATGAAGATAACCTTCATATCCACCAACGACACCGTCGGCGGGGCCGCGATAGTGACCCTCAGGCTGATGGAGGCGCTGCGGGCCATGGGCGAGGATGCCCGCATGGTGGTGGCCCGCAAAAAGAGCGACAACGAGTGGGTGTCGGAGGTCAGCCGGCGCCGTTGGCAGCTGGCCTTCCTGACGGAACGCGCCGAAATCTTCTTTCGGTCGGGGTTCAACCGCCGCGACATATGGAAGGTGGACACCGGGCGCTACGGCTGCGGCGTCACGGAGCATCCGTGGGTCGCGGAGGCCGATGTGGTGGTGTTGGCATGGGTGAATCAGGGGATGGTGTCGCTCGACGACGTGGCGCGACTCCACCGCATGGGGAAGAAGATAGTGTGGACCATGCACGACATGTGGTGCGCCACGGGGATATGCCATCACAGCTGCGACTGCCTGAGATACACCACAATGTGCGGCCGCTGCCCCTATCTGGGGAGCAACAGCGGCGCCACCGATCTGAGCACGCAGGTGCAGCTGGCCAAAGAGAGACTTTACGGAGAAGTGCCGATACGGTTTGTGGCCGTAAGTCGCTGGCTCGGTGAAATATGCCGCGAAAGCTCGCTGCTGAAAGAACAGAATGTGACGGTGGTGCCCAACGCCATGCCCGTAGAGCGCTACAATCCGCATCCCGCCATGAGCCGCGAAGAGGCCGGGGTGCCCGCGGATGGAGCGCTCATAGTGCTGGCCGCCGCGCGTCTCGACGACCCGATAAAAGATCTGCCGCTGGCGATAGAGGCGCTCAATAGGCTGAACGTCATACCGCTGGAGGAGCGACCGGTGGCTGTGCTCTGCGGAGCGCTCAAAGATGAGCACGCCCTTGAGGGGCTGCGCCTGCCCTATGTGTATCTCGGGAGCATCGACGACCCCGAGCGGATGGCCGCCATCTTCGGGCATGCCGCCGTGGTGCTGAGCAGTTCGGTGCGCGAGACGCTTCCCGGCACCCTCATCGAGGGGATGGCCGCAGGAGCGGTGCCCGTGACCACCGGTCACGGCGGACAGCGCGACATCGTGGAGCACGGCATCGACGGATACATCCTTCCGCCCGACACTCCGGCAGATGAGGCGGCCGAAGAGCTTGCGCAGCTGATGCGCCGCGCCATAGAGCACCCCTTC
>CAJLLX010000127.1 GCA_905207535.1 uncultured Muribaculaceae bacterium
TCGACCGCCTCACCGTGGTGGCCGGCGCGCCCGGCATCTTCAACCGCTGGCTCGCCTCCACCGGCAAGCTCGGCGGACAGCGCAAGGTGCCCCGCCTGAGCAACGACCGGCGCATCATGGATCCCATCCTGCGCCTCAACGCCGAAATCGCATCACCATCTACCGATAAAAAACCATAAAAAACGCAATATACCGCAATGTCACATCCATTTACAGGCTCACTCCGACGGGCCCTCATCGCAGCCACAGCAGCCGCAGCAGCGCTGGCAGTTCAGGCTCAGACACCAAAATACATCTTCTATTTCATCGGCGACGGCATGGGCATAGCCGAGGCCACCAACGCACAGCAATTCAACAAGAAAGTGCTCCGCAGCGAGAAGCCCCTGCTGATGACCACCTTCCCGATGGTGTCGATGATCACCACCCACTCGGCATCGTCGGATGTCACCGACTCGGCCGCCGCCGGCACGGCGCTCTCCTGCGGCCACAAGACCAAAAACGGCATGCTGGGCATGTCGGCCGACACCGTGGCCGTCACCTCGGTGGCAAAGCGCCTCTTTGACGAGGGCTACGGCGTGGGCCTCATCACATCCGTAGGCATCGACGACGCCACCCCCGGAGCCTTCTACGCCCATGTGCCCAATCGCGGCGACTTCTACGACATCGACTGCACCCTGGCCGAGTGCGGCTACCAGTTTGCCGCCGGTGCCGGCATGCGCGGCACCAAGGGGAAGGACGGCAAGCCCAACGACGTGATGGACCGCTTCCGCGCCAACAAGGTCAACGTGGTCTACAACACCGCCGACATCGACCCCAAGGCCGAGCGCGTGCTGCTCCTCAGCCCCTTCCACGAGGAGATGAACAATGAGATCGGCTACACCGTCGACTCGCTCCCCGGCGGTCTGCGCCTGCCCGAGATGACCCGCGCCGGCCTGGAGCACCTCAAGCGCGTCAGCCCCGACCGCTTCTTCATGATGGTGGAGGGGGGCAACATCGACCACGCCGGCCACGGCAACGACGGCGGCACATCGGTGCGCGAGGTGATCAACTTCAACGAAGCCCTGCAGCATGCCTACGACTTCTACCTCGAGCATCCCGACGAGACCCTCATCCTGGTCACTGCCGACCATGAGACCGGCGGCATGTCGGTAGGATGCCGCACCACAGGCTACAGCGCCCACGCCGAAGTGGCCCGCGCACAGAAGATCTCAAAAGACCGCTTCTCCGACCTCATCCGCAAGCGCATCAAAGAGGGTCCCGCCTTCACCCGCGAGGAGATGAAGCAGCTGCTGGCCGACAAATTCGGCTTCGGCACCGCCGTGCAGCTCACCGCAGGCGAGGAGAAGGAACTCGACGACCTCTTTGAGAAAACCTTCGTGGAGCACGCCGCCGGCGACGACTTCAAGACCCTCTACTCCTCCAACCGCTTCGTAGAGCGCGTATTCTCGCTCCTCAACGGCAAGAGCGGCTTCGGCTGGACCACCAACGACCACACCGGCCATCCCGTGCCCCTCTACGTGGTGGGCGCCGGCGCCGACCGATTCACCAACTTCAACGACAACACCGACCTCCCCAAGAAGATCTACGATCTCACCCACGGGAAATAAAATCCACAATACACTTTGACACTCAGGCATATATATCCCATCTTAGCTTTCCTCCTCCTTCTGGCGTCGGCGGGAGCGGCCAAGGCCGTCGACCTCACCGCCATGGAGGTGGATGTGCAGATGCACCCCTCGCACTACCGCGAGCTGATAGAGCGCTTTGAGAAGGGTGACACCACCCTCACCTCCGACCAGCTGCAGAAGGTATACTTCGGATACTCGTTCACACCCGATTACGACCCGCGCGAGACCTTTCCCGAGGCTGAGGCCGCTTACGAAGCCGCCGACTATCCCCGGGCGCTGGCCCTGGCCGAGGAGGCTCTGAAGGCCAATCCCGTGAGCCTCGACCTCACCGTGGTGGCGCTCGCCTCCGCCGAGCGTATGCGCGACCGCGGCGACATGGGGCCGCGCATACTCCTCTACGGCACCCGCGCCGACATGATTGCCACAGCCATCCTGGAGAGCGGCAGCGGCACTCAGGCCCACTCCCCCTTCTGCGTGATAGCCTCGGCCGACATGACCCGACTGCTGCGCAATGTGCTCTCCATCGACAGCATCGTCGACCGCACCAAGGTGGGCGACGTGGATGCCATCAAAGTGACATTCCCCGCCAGCGACCGCCGGCACATCCTTTATTTCGACACCACGCGCGAAATGCGCTTCTTTAAGTCTCACCCCGTCGATCCCAGCCTCTGACTATGGAAAAAAAACAGCCGAAATGGACCGAGATAGAGCACCTTCCCGAATGGGACGAGGAGTTCTACGAAGTATACACCGCCAAAAAACATGGCAAATGGGTCATGCTCAAGACGCTGCGCCCCGAGCTGCGCGACAGCGAGGAGTGCCGCCGCATGATCGAGAAGGAATTTGACGTGCGCTACAACCTCGCCCACCCCAACATCATCATGATCAACGACTTCGAGGAGGTGCCGGGCCTGGGGATGTGCATCATCACCGACGACGTCTACGGCGACTCGCTCCGCAAGCTTCTCGACAAGGGTGAGGTGACGCCGCAGATCAAGGAGACGCTCATCTACCGCCTCGCCGACGCCATCGGCTACATACAGCAGAATCATATCGTGCACCATCCCATACGGCCCGAGACCATCATCTTCACCGAGAATATCCGCAATCTCAAGGTGATCGACGTGGGCTTCGACCAGCGCGACCGCCTGTCGCCCGCCGATGCCTCCGAAGATATCCGCTCCTACGGCATGGTGCTCAAGGAGGTGCTCGAGAAGACCGGCGACCGCAACGCCCATCTCCACCGCATCGCCGACCGCTGCCTCAGCGACGACCCGCGCCGCCGCTTCCGCGACGTGCCCGACCTCAAGATGGCCCTCTCCGGGCGCTCCAACAAGCGCCTCTACCTGCTGATCATCACCTTCCTGGCGCTGATGACCATCATCCTCGGATATCTCACCATCAAGCACCCGGCGCTCTGACCCTCCCATCCGGTGATCACGCGAGCTCGCGTGATAATCCCCCCCTCCTCCCCCTCCTTCACTTCACAGTAAAGCTGCTTTTTTTTAACCTCCCGAACATGGCAATAGAGATTCGCGCTGTAGACCACAGCAAGCGCTCGCAAATAAGAAAATTCGTAAAATTCGGCATCGACTTCTATAAGGACAATCCCTACTACGTGCCCCCGCTGGTGATGGATGACTGCAACACCCTCTCACCCCGCAAAAATCCGGCCTTCGACTTCTGCGAAGCACAGGCGTTCATGGCTTACCGCGACGGCAAGCCCGTAGGGCGCATCGCCGGCATCATCAACCATAAGGTCAACGGCCGCACCGGCCGCAAGGATCTCCGCTTCGGCTTCGTCGACTTTATCGACGACCCCGAGGTGTCACAGGCCCTCTTCGACGCCGTGAGCCAATGGGGCCGCGTCAAGGGGATGACATCGATCGTGGGACCGCTCGGCTTCACCGACATGGACCAGGAGGGGATGCTCACCTTCGGCTACGACGAGGTGGGCACCATGGCCACCATCTACAACTATCCCTACTACCCGCAGCACATGGAGCGGATGGGGTTTGAAAAGGATGCCGACTGGATGGAGTATTACCTCACCGTGCCCGACGCCGTGCCCGAGAAGCACCGCCGCATAGCCGAGATCGTCAAGGAGCGCAACGGCCTGAAAGTCAAGAAATACAGCTCGCGCAAGAAGATCCGCGAGGAGTATGGCGTGGCCCTCTTCGAGCTCATCAACGAGGCCTACGACAAGCTCTATGGCTATTCGCCCCTCTCGCCCAAGCAGATACAGTATTACATCAACATGTATCTGAGCATCCTCAACCTCGAACTGGTCACCGTGGTCACCGACGCCGACGACAAGATCGTGGCCATCGGCATCAGCATCCAGTCGTTCTCAAAGGCGCTGCAGAAGTGCCGCGGACGCATCTTCCCCTTCGGATGGGTGCACCTGCTGCCGGTGCTCCTGGGCAAATCCGATGCCGTCGACCTCCTGCTCATCGCCGTCAAGCCCGAGTATCAGAGCAAGGGCGTCAACGCCCTCCTCTTCGCCGACCTCATCCCCTATTACATCAAAAACGGCTATCGCCACGCCGAGTCCAACCCCGAGCTCGAGAGCAACGCCAAGGTGCAGAATCAGTGGGGCTCGTTTGAGGCCCGCCAGCACCGCCGTCGCCGCGCTTTCCGCAAACCGCTGTAATCCCGCCTCATCCCTATGGCCAAGCAACCCGCCGTAAGCCTCCCCAACTGCTGCGTATTCTCGTCGCTCGAAGCCGGATGCGACGAGGCCGGGCGCGGATGTCTCGCCGGGCCCGTGGTGGCCGCGGCGGTGATACTCCCCGACGACTTCCACCATCCCTGGCTCAACGACTCAAAGCAGCTCACAGAGCGTCGCCGCGAGGCCCTGCGCCCCATCATCGAGGAGCAGGCCATAGCCTGGGCCGTGGCCGAGTGCACGCCCGAGGAGATCGACGACATCAACATACTCAACGCCAGCATCCTGGCCATGCACCGCGCCCTCGACGCCCTGACGGTGCGCCCACGCCGTGTCATCGTCGACGGCAACCGCTTCAAACCCTACGCCGACCTCCCCTGGGAAACCTTTGTCAAAGGCGACGGCCGCTTCGGCAACATCGCCGCAGCCTCCATCCTCGCCAAAACCCACCGCGACGAGACCATGCGCACCCTCGCCGCCCGCTTTCCCGGCTACGACTGGGAGGTGAACAAAGGCTACCCCACCCCC
>CAJLLX010000128.1 GCA_905207535.1 uncultured Muribaculaceae bacterium
GAATCGGGTAAGGGAGGATATGCCGTGATTTTTGTCTTAAATGAAAGAGCCGTGGGCCACGCCGTAGGTGCTGAGCGTGGTGAGCAGGATGAGCGATAGAAACCGCCAGTCCCAGGCGCCGTAGAAGATGTAGCTGCCGGCGAGCAGCAGGGCGTTTTGCCGCCACGAGGCGCGGGTGAGCAGCGGAGTGTAGTAGATGGCTACCACCGCGGCTAAAAACAGAGCGTATGCGAGCGAGTTAAATTCCATGCAAGGTGACGGCGGAGAGGGACGATGCGATAGGTTGTAATAAAAAGGTTGCCCTTGCTCCGCCGCCCTATGAGGGGCGGCGGAGCAGGTCAACTATGGTATAGATTCCTCCGGCGGGGTCTGTGGCCCCGGGGGGGAGTGTCAGTCGTTATCGCTCGGCGGCAGGGGAGCGGCGGGCGGCGATTATTCGCCCTCGTTCTCGCCGTTGAGGATCTCGAGCATGCGGATAGCCGAGAGGGGGATGCGGGTGCCGGGGCCGAAGATGGCGGCGACGCCTGCCTTGTAGAGGAAGTCGTAGTCCTGCGGAGGTATGACACCACCGGCGGTGACCATGATATCCTCGCGGCCGAGCTTCTTGAGCTCTTCGATCACCTGCGGGATGAGGGTCTTGTGTCCGGCGGCCAGCGAGCTGACGCCGAGGATGTGGACATCGTTCTCCACAGCCTGACGTGCGGCCTCGGCCGGGGTCTGGAAGAGCGGGCCCATATCCACGTCGAATCCGCAGTCGGCATAACCGGTGGCCACCACTTTGGCGCCGCGGTCGTGTCCGTCCTGGCCCATCTTGGCAATCATGATACGGGGCTGACGGCCCTCGCGTTTTGCGAATTCCTCGGTCATCTTCTGAGCGCGGAGGAAGTCGGGATCGTTTTTGGTTTCGCTTGAGTACACGCCTGAAATAGTTCTGATTACTGCTTTATATCGGCCTACTACCTCTTCGCAGGCATCGGAAATCTCGCCCAGCGACGCACGCAGCCCGGCGGCCTTGACAGCCAGGTCGAGGAGGTTGCCCTTCTTGGTGCGCACACACTCGGTGATGTCGGCGAGGGCCTTCTTGACGGCGGCCTCGTCGCGGTGGGCGCGGAGGTCTTCGAGGCGGGCGCACTGCTCGTTGCGCACCTCGGTGTTGTCGATCTCGAGGATGTCGATGGGATCCTCATGGTCGAGGCGGTATTTATTGATACCCACGATGGTCTGGCGTCCCGAGTCGATGCGGGCCTGAGTGCGGGCTGCAGCTTCCTCGATGCGGAGTTTGGGCAGACCGGTCTCGATGGCCTTGGCCATGCCGCCGAGCTTCTCGATCTCCTGGATGTGCTCCCATGCGCGGTGAGCGATCTCGTTGGTGAGCGACTCCACATAGTAGCTTCCGGCCCAGGGGTCGATCTCCTTGCATACGTAGGTCTCCTCCTGGATGTAGATCTGGGTGTTGCGGGCGATACGTGCCGAGAAGTCGGTAGGTAGCGCTATGGCCTCGTCGAGGGCGTTGGTGTGGAGGCTCTGGGTGTGGCCCAGGGCAGCTCCCATGGCCTCGATGCAGGTGCGGCCCACATTGTTGAAGGGATCCTGCTCGGTGAGCGACCATCCGGATGTCTGCGAGTGGGTGCGCAGCGCGAGCGATTTGGGATTCTTGGGGTTGAACTGGCTGACGATCTTGGCCCAAAGCATACGGGCGGCGCGCATCTTGGCGATCTCCATGAAGAAGTTCATGCCGATGGCCCAGAAGAACGACAGACGCGGAGCGAACGAGTCGATATCCATCCCGGCGTTGACACCGGCGCGGAGGTACTCCAGACCGTCGGCCAGGGTGTAGGCCAGCTCGATGTCGCAGGTGGCGCCGGCCTCCTGCATGTGGTAGCCCGAGATAGAGATGGAGTTGAACTTGGGCATATGCTGCGAGGTGTACTCGAAGATGTCGGCGATGATGCGCATCGAGAATTCCGGCGGGTAGATGTAGGTGTTGCGCACCATAAACTCCTTGAGGATATCATTCTGGATGGTACCTGCCATCTCCTCGAGCTTGGCACCCTGCTCCAGACCGGCATTGATGTAGAAGGCGAGCACGGGGAGCACAGCGCCGTTCATGGTCATCGACACCGACATCTTATTCAGAGGTATGCCGTCGAAGAGCACCTTCATATCCTCTACCGAGCAGATGCTCACACCGGCTTTGCCCACGTCGCCTACCACACGGGGATGGTCTGCATCGTAGCCGCGGTGTGTGGCGAGGTCGAAGGCCACCGAGAGACCCTTCTGGCCGGAAGCGAGGTTGCGGCGGTAGAAGGCGTTCGACTCGGCTGCGGTGGAGAATCCGGCATACTGGCGGATGGTCCAGGGGCGGATGGCGTACATGCCGCTGTACGGGCCGCGCAGGAAGGGGGGGAGGCCGGCCACATAGTCGAGGTGTTCCATACCCTCGAGGTCGGCTTTGGTGTATATGGGCTTTACAGGGATAAGCTCGGGTGTGAGCCAATCCTCACCCGCTGCGGCGGGGGCAGCTGCCGGCGCACCGAAGGCGTCGGCTATGATGTTCATGTTTTTGAAATCGGGTTTCATGGCTTCGGCTTATTATTTAAGTAAACGCTTGTTGAATTCCTGAAGTGTCTCGAGCACATTGGAGCGCACATGGATGAAGTGCTCTATGCCCTGAGCCTTGAGCTCGTCGGTGCAGGCTGGAGCGCCGGCTACTACGAACTCTGCGCGGCCGTTGAGCAGCTTGAAGGCCTCGGGAGCATACTGTGCATACTCGTCGTCGGAGGAGCAGAGCACCACGATGTCGGCACCCTTCTCCATGGCGGCGTCGATGCCCTCCTGCACGGTGTTGAAGCCGATGTTGTCGAGGATCTCATATCCGGCGCAGCCGAAGAAGTTGGAGGAGAACTGAGCGCGTGCCAGACGCATGGCCAGGTTGCCGATGGTGAGCATGAACGCCTTCGGACGGTTGGCGGCGTGCTCTGTGGCGAGGCGCAGGGCCTCGAAGTCGCTGGCCTGACGCTCGGTGCGCAGGGCCTTGTCGCTGTTGCCCGAGGTGGCGCAGCCGCACGACGACGATGCGTGGCCTTCCTGCGAGTGGCAGGCCGTTTTCTATCTTGCCGGCGGCCATCTCGTTGAAGTTGGGGAACTGATTGGTGCCGAGGAGTATCTCCTTGCGGCGTGCCATATCCTGATGGCGCTTGAGGCTCGAAGCATTGACTGCGGCCTGGATCTCGCCGCTGTTGACGCACGCTGCGAAGCCGCCCTTGTCCTCCACTTCGAGGAAGAGCTTCCAGGCCTCCTTGGCGAGCGACACGGTGAGGGTCTCCACGTAGTAGGAACCGCCGGCGGGGTCTACCACCTTGTCGAGGTGGCTCTCCTCCTTGAGCAGCAGCTGCTGATTGCGGGCGATGCGCTCGGAGAAGTCGTCGGGAGTCTTATAAGGTGTATCGAAGGGTGTGACGGTGATGGAGTCGACACCGGCCAGAGCGGCCGACATGGCCTCGGTCTGGCTGCGGAGCAGGTTCACATGAGCGTCGTAGATAGTCTGGTTGAAGCGCGAGGTGGTGGCGTGGGCCATCATCTTGCAGGCGCACTTGCAGGCGGGTTTGTACTGCTCCACGATCTGCGCCCACATCATGCGGGCAGCGCGAAATTTCGCCAGCTCCATGAAGTAGTTGCTCGAGATGCCCATGTCGAACTTGATGCGGCAAGCCACCTTCTGAGCGTCGACACCGGCCTCGGTGAGCATTGTGAGCCATCCGGCGCCCCAAGCCAGGGCGTAGCCGAGTTCCTGATAGATGTACGCGCCGGCGTTGCAGAACATGTCGGAGCAAACGCTCAGGCAGCGCAGCCCGGGCACACCGTCAACAATCTCAAGCAGCTCCTTGGCATCGGCTGTGATAGCGGCGATATCCACATCGGCGCCGTGGCGGAAGGCGCGCTTGAAGGGGTTGTAGGTGATGGAGCCGCGGAAGTCGTCGGCGGCGTCGTTCTCCTTGATATATGCCACCAGGATGCGCGCCAGGTCGAGGGCCTTGCGCGGGCAGGTGGTGAAGTTGATTTCTACAGTTTTGAGGTCGATCCCCTTGAGCATGGTGGCCACAGCCTCGGCCGAAGGTTCTTTCACTTTGAAGCCGAGCGAGTTGACACCCTTGCCGAGCACATCGAGGGCCACAGCGTTGGCCTTAGCCGGATCGGTGGGGAGGATCTCCTGGCGTGTGAGCCAGTTGTTGTCGTTGCGAGTGCCGCGCACATAGGGGTATTCTCCCGGGAGAGAATTGACCGTGGGAAGGTCGGCAATGTCGGCACGCTGATACATGGGCTGCACATTGAAGCCCTCGTTAGTGCGCCACACCAGTTTCTTCTCGAAGGGCACCCCCTTGAGGTCGGCGTCCACCTTGGCACGCCAGGTGTCGTAGCTTACAGGCGGAAACTGAGCGAACAGTTTTTCTTTGTTATCTGCCATGATAGGTTATAAAAAGTTTGGGTTATTTACATGGTATTCAGGTCGCCGCTGCTTTGCGGCATAATCTTTCGCGTGCAAAATGCCATTTGCGCGTCAAGTCATGGCAAATTTACAAATTAATATAAACCCGTGCCAAAATTTTGAGCCATTTTTTTGTTTTGTTCGCTTTAATAAATAGCTTTTTACCTATGCCAAAAGCAAATTGTTAGCGTCCATGGCTCTGCTCGATGCCCCTCGGGATGTTCCGCGCATATATCCCGCATATACATATACATATATACCTGTTGGATGAATTAAATTAAAGCGTATTTCACTTGACCAATTCTCCGATGAT
>CAJLLX010000129.1 GCA_905207535.1 uncultured Muribaculaceae bacterium
CGGTCGTCGCGGGGCATGAAGTAGACGGTGAGCGCCGTGGCCACCGCAAATATCAGGCCCAGAAACAGCCTCAGGTTTCCGTTTTGCTTCATAGCACCCTATTGCTAATTCTTAATTCTTAATTCTAAACACCTAATCCCTAATCCCTAACACCTAACTCCTAATCCCTAACACCTAACACCTAATCCCTAATTACTCACGAGATTCTTGCGGCCTTCTGCACGCCCTGGATCTTGCGCACATGCGAGCATAGGTCGTTGACCTCCTCCACGTCGGCCACGAGCACCGAGAGGTCGCAGGTGAAGACCTCCTTCTCGGCGCGGATGTCGAGAGCGCGGATATTGAGCGCCAGATTCGACGAGATGAGCTGTATCAGCTCGTGGAGGATGCCGTGGCGGTCGATCCCCTCGATGCGTATGTGGGCGGGGAAGGTGGCGGCGCCGGTCTCCCAGCGGGTGCTGAGGATGCGGGGTCCGAAACTGGCCTTGAGGGCGTTGGCGCGGGGACAGTCGAGGGCGTGCACCACCACATCGCCGTTGTCCTCGATAAATCCGAGCACATCGTCGCCGGGGATGGGGTTGCAGCAGTCGGAGAAGCGGAAGTTGCTCTCTCCCTTGTCGTTATAGCGCAGCACATAGGTCTCTTTGGTGTTGATGGCGGCGCGGCGTTCGGCGTTGACCTTCTCCTGCTCGGCCTGCTCCTGCTTCTCCTGGCGCCGCAGCAGGCGGTTGAGGATGCGCTTGGTGGCCGAACTCTGTTTGCGCAGCGTCTTCACCACATAGTCGTTGAGCACTATCTCCTGATTGCCAAGCAGATAGTAGAACTCATCGCGGCTCTCGGTCTTGAAGAGGCCCACCATCTTGGTGATGGCCACATTGTCGTCGGCGATGTCGTTTTCGCGCAGGAATTTGGCGAAAATCTCCTTGCCGGCGGCTATGGCGGGCTGATGGAGCTTGCGCAGGGCTACGCGCAGGCGCGATTTGCCCTTGGCCGATGCCAGGAAGTCGATCCATTCGGGCTTGGGCACCTGGCTCTGCGAGGTGAGCACCTCCACCTGGTCGCCCGAGTTGAGTTTCTGGCTCAGCGGCACCAGTTTATGGTTCACTTTGCCGGCGATGCAGTGGCAGCCGATCTGCGAGTGGAGGTTGAAGGCCACGTCGAGCACGGTGGCGTCCATCGGCAGGGTCATCAGCTCGCCCTTGGGGGTGAACACCACTATTTCGGAGGCAAAGAGGTTGAGTTTCAACGTGTCGAGAAAGTCGAGAGCGTTGGGCTCGGGGTCGTCGAGGATATCCTTGATGGTGTGGAGCCAGGCGTTGAGCTCGCTCTCCTCGTCGCCTTCGCCAACCTTGTATTTCCAGTGGGCTGCAAACCCCTTTTCGGCGATCTCGTCCATGCGGCGCGAGCGTATCTGCACCTCTATCCAGTTGCCGTCGGGGCCCATAACGGTCAGATGCAGAGCCTGATATCCGTTGGCCTTGGGGGTGGAGATCCAGTCGCGGGTGCGCTCGGGGTGGAGGCGGTAGATGTCGGTGATGGCCGAGTAGATCTGCCAGCAGATGCTCTTCTCCCGCGAGGGGTCGTCGCACTCGAAGACGATGCGGGCGGCGTAGAGGTCGTAGACCTCCTCGAAGGGTATGTGCTTGGTTTCCATCTTGTTCCAGATGGAGTAGACCGACTTCACGCGGGCTTTGGCGGTGTATTTCAGGCCCATGGCGTCGAGCTTGGCCAGCACCGGGGTGGCGAAATTGTTGTAGATTTCGTCGCGGTGGGCCTGCGTGGCGGCTATCTTCTCGCTGATCTGGCGGTAGGCGTCGGGGTGCTCGTATTTGAAGCTGAGGTCCTCGAGCTCGGTCTTGATCTTGAACAGGCCCAGGCGGTGGGCCAGCGGGGCGTAGATGTAGAGCGTCTCGCCGGCGATCTTATACTGCTTGTTGGGGGCCATGCTGCCGAGGGTGCGCATGTTGTGCAGGCGGTCGGCCATCTTGATGAGCACCACGCGGATATCCTCGCTCATGGTGAGCAGCAGTTTGCGGAAGTTCTCGGCCTGTGCCGAGGCTTTGTCGCCGAAGATGCCTCCCGAGATCTTGGTGAGGCCGGCCACGAGCTGCGCTATCTTCTTGCCGAAATTTTGCTCGATATCCTCTACGGTGAAGTCGGTATCCTCCACCACATCGTGGAGCAGGGCGGCGCAGATGCTGGTGCTCCCCAGGCCTATCTCCTGACTGGCGATCTTGGCCACGGCGATGGGATGGAGTATGTAGGGCTCGCCGGAGCGCCGGCGTATCCCCTTGTGGGCCTCCTTGGCGAAGTGGAATGCACGCTCTATGATCTCCACCTTTTTGCGGTGGTTGCTTTTGAGATAGCCGTCGAGCACTTCGCGGAAGGCCTCCTCGATCTGTCGGTCCTCGGCCTCGGTGGTGAAACTGTTGTTCTGTGCCATAAAATCTATGTTGCGCAAAGTCGGTGGGTGTCAGTGGCCCCCTCCCCCCGAGAAGCAGTAGTGTTTGGGCCCCCTCCCTTAATTTTTTTGGCCACTATCCCGCAAATATACAACAATCCCTTAAAATCTCCAACATCGCTGCCACATCTGCTCCAAAATTTTTCCAATTCACCGGGGGCGCTGCCTCCATGAAAAACAGCGGGCGGCGTGTCATGGCCCGGGGCCATGGGCACGTCGCCCGTGATTAATTTTGAATTGTGGCGGGGGATTATTTCACCAGCACTTTCTCTACGGTGCCGGCGGTGCGGCGGATGTAGAGGCCGGCGGCTGCGGGAGCGCTCACGCGCACACCCTGCAGGGTGTACCACTCGGTGGCGCCCTCTGCCTCGGCTGCCTCAATGTCCTCGATGCCGGTAGCGGTGCCGTCCTCGTTGATCATCAGCGACAGCGGCGTGCTCACGTGGTTTTTGTGCTCGGCTACGAAGTGAATCTCCTTGACACCTGCGGGCACGGGGTATTCTACCGATGCGGACCCGTCGGCATTGAGGTGACGCCATGCGCCGGAGGTGAGGTCGATGTCCTTAACGGCGGAAGATACACGCTGAGGTGCGTTGGCGGACTCGCCAAAATATTCGTGTACGTAGAGGTTGCAGCCCTTCTCTACGTTGACTGTCAGCACTGTCTCGCCGGGGGTGATATCGACGTTTTGGCCGGCATCGGTCATGCCGTCAATGGCGGGCATCGGCGGTACGCGGTACACGGTGATCTGCTTTACATACAGGCGTTTTGTAGCTTCGAGCTTAAGCTCTGTGAGGGGAGCATCGGAGCTGACGGTATAGGTGTATGTGGCAAGGTCGTTGCCTTTGATGGTCTGAGCAGCACTTCCATTGACTTTCAGAGAAGATTCATCGGTACCCCACTGTGCAGCCTGCACTTCAATGGTGTGGGCATAAATCTGTCCGAGTTCGGAAAGAGGGAGGGTGATACTGCCGTTTTTTTTGCTTGCAGAGAATTTTAGACCAAAGTCGTTCTTGCCGAGATAAACGTTCGATAATGTTATTGTTTCGGTTTCGGAGATATAGTTTGCGCCTTCCTCAATAAGTGCGTCGGTTGTTGCAGAAGCTGAGCCGGTGGCGTCTAAGGTGCTGTCATTACTTTTGAAGATGATGGTGTAGTACATGCTGTTGGGGGCTTCCCTGACAGTCAGCTCATAAGCGTCGGATGCACTATAATAAGTGTCATCCTCATCAATTGTTGCGGTAATGGTGGTGGTGCCTACAGCTTTGACAGTAATGTCACCGGTGATAGCGTTGATTTCTGCCACTGCGGGGTCTGAAGAGCTGTAGTAGATTAAATTTTCAGCTTCAGCAGGTGTAAAATCGAGGCTGGGGAATACATACGAGTTGTTGTCGCCAAGTGTTACTTTGGCTTCATCGGCGCTCCAAGCAAGTGTAGTAGCCGTTTTCATGACGCCGGCTGTCTCGTAGGTGATTTCAATAAATTTGAAGCGAATTTGAGCGTCTACTGAGAAAGTAATAGCATTTTTAGAGGTACCTTCCCATGTGCTTACACGTTCGGTTGTAGAAAATGTACCTGCATCAGCCGGTTTTGCTGTGATGGTCACCGTTTTGTTATTAGTGTCCTTCCATGTGATTTTCTTAAGGGTGACACCTGTTTGCGGGGTGATAGTGAATGTGTCGTTGGCATAAATGCGCCACTCTGTGTAACTGGCGTTGAATAATACACCATCAGACATGGTCATAGTGCAAATGCCGGGAGCAGTAACGGTTTTGGCGTCACTGGTGACTGTGGATGTGGCTGAGCCGGTATATTTGTTGTAGCCGTCGGCCACAATTGCTACTGTTCCCTCTTCTGCGTAGCTTTGCAGCGATACAGCGAGAACCGTCAGCAAGAAAAGTAAAAGTTTTTTCATCTGAGTAGTTTATTATTTTTAGATTGTTTTGAATGTGCGCTTGCACCCCAATCCGGCCGGCAGGTGTAGGAGGCTGACGGGCCAATTGGTGTGTAAAGTTTCACCACAAAATTACGGCTTATTTATTTACCGTGCAATAGTTACACTGTTAAGATTTTATGAATCTGAGCGGCGCAGCAGTGATTGCGTCCGAAAAGGGGATGGTAAGGTGCTAATTCGGGCGATCGAGGGGCGAGGGGCGGTCGGCCGGGGCGGGGGAGCGGCCGGCAGATTTGCGCGAGCG
>CAJLLX010000130.1 GCA_905207535.1 uncultured Muribaculaceae bacterium
GTGTCCCCTGCCACATCGGCTATGCCGCTGGCGGTGAGGATCACGGTGCGGCGGGGCGACCACTCGCTGTCCATGTAGTTCTCGGTGTCGGCGGCGATGGCTTTCACGCGGAAATCATACTTCTCGCCGGGTGTCAGGCCGCTGACAGTGTGGCTGTTGCCGGTGATGCCGGTGACGGTGACCACACCGTTTTCGTCGGTGGAGGAGGCCACCCGGGTGATGGTGGCATCGCCGGAGAAGCTGGCCGAAGCGTCGCCCGAGTAGATCTCGGCCCACTGCACACGGAAGCGTTTCTTGTTACCTACGGTGCTGATATATACATGGTTGGGAACGTCGCCATCGGCGTCAAGCACGAAGACATAGGTGGCGAAATCCTCGGTGAGCACAGCTGTCTTGGCCGTGGCGGGAGCGGTGGCCACCTCGGTGTCGGGGCTGACATAAGCGCACACCGACGAGTTGTCGCTGCCGTAGCTGGCGGCCCTGACTACCAGAGTCAGCTTTTGGGTGCCGTCGAGGTTGACAGCGGGGCTGTATATGGTGCCCATGCGCTTGGTAGATCCGAGCACGAAGTCCTCGGTGTTGGGGTTGATGGTGCCATAGGTGTTCTCCACGATGGTCCAGTCTCCCTCACCCTGGCTAAACTCCGAGCGCATCAGGAGCTGCACCTCGGTGTGAGGACGCACTTCGAGAGTGTAGCTCTCGGCGAGCTCTGCCTGATCGTGCTCCCAGATGGCGGTGAAGCTGTCGGATGCGATATCGTTGGCCTCGGAGAGCACCGGCGAGTTGATGATGCTCTTGGCGCCGCGCATCACCCAGAACGAGACGGTGCCGTCGGCATTGCGGGTGATTTCGGTCACCGGTTTGCCCAGGGTGCCGCCACTATTGAGCGTGGCTGCCGGGCGAGAGGTGTCGGTAAACTGTGTGGCGGTGTTGTTGCGGCCCGGCCACAGGTCGCCCGACTCGCTGGTGGAGTTGGCGGCGTTGTCGGCCGGCACGGGGCACATCAGCTGAGTGGCGCTGTTGTTGACCACATTCTTGTCCCAGGCCGTCTGATTGAAGTCTACATGGGTGATGAGCATTCCCTCGGCGGGGATATATTCGTCCCAACCCTGCTGGCGGCGGTTCTCGAAGATGAAGTATTCGTCGGCGTCGCGGTCGGAGGAGAGTTTGATGGCCACATCGGTGTCGGCGCTCTTCTGGTTGAGGGCCGGGAGGGTGTACTGCGTGTTCTGGCGCCCCTCCTCGATGGTGATCCAGTTCATGAACGCCTTCTCATAGGCGCTGTAGCCGATGGGGGTGTAGCCGTCGTTGTTGTACGAGCCGCTGCACATGAGCGACCAGTTGCCCATGCCGTAGTAGTGGTAGTTGGTGTCGTAGAAGTCGGGCAGACCGAGGCAGTGGGAGAATTCGTGGCACATCGTGCCGATGCCGTCGATCTTCCTTTCGGTGGTAGGGCCGTATGCCTCATTGAAAACGGCAAATTTGTCGATGGTCACGCCGTCCTGGAAGAGCGATTTGCTGTATTCCGATGCGGAGAGTTCCCACTGGCAGGGCCACACGAGGTCTTCGGCATTGGGATAGTTGGCAGGCACCGATGCCTCTCCGCATCCGGCGTAGAGGACGATGACCACGTCGCACACGCCGTCGCCATCGTTGTCGTAGTCGCTGAAGTTGATCTGCGAATTGAGATTGATACACCCCTCGGCTACCATTTTGCCAACTCCGGAGTCGTTGCCCCAGTAATTGTTGCCGCCGTAGGTGGCGGTGTTGCCGCTGAGCTGGTAGGGGCCGAAGACGTCAAACTGCGGATCGTACAGCCCGTTGCTCTGGTCGCGGAAATACTGGCCGACACTCACGCCTTCGCCGTTGAGAAACTCCTCGAAGACAGCATTGGCATTGTCGCCATCGATAAAGTCCTTGTCCTTGAAGGAAAGCAGAAGCACCGGCACCTTGGCTTTGCCGATATTGGGTACCTGGGGCTTCTGAGCCTTCTGAGGGGTGGATTTAGATGCAGCCTTGGCCGAGGCACGCGAGGCTGCCACGCGCTCGAAGGTCATCTGAGTGGCGTCGGCCTTGAGCAGCGATGCCTCTTCCGAGGTGCGTTCGCCGGGATTGTGGGCGCGCACGGCGGTCATCCCCCGCGGGGTGGTGTAGTAGAAGTCGCCCTTGCTGTCGGGCATCACGGTGAGTCCGTCGGTGGTGACGAACGAGTGGAAGCGCTCGTCGCCGACGCGCTCCACGGTGATGACGGTGCCGTCCGACTGTGTGATGGTCTGGCGTCCCGGCTTTGCCGGCACAGCCATGGCGGTGAGTACGGCCATCATGGCGATGGCTGAGGTCAGTGATCGTTTCATGTTTAGTCTCCTTTCATCTGATTGTCTTTTCGCGGCCGGTGCGATCTCCGCGCCGGCCCGGCTAAAAAATTTATTGTCGTGTAATCTCTAAAACGTTGCAGTAAAATGCGATATTGTGTCGGCGCGTCAGCGTATCACTACCACGTCGATGTAGGTGCCCCAGTCGGTGGTGTATTCCAGCTCGCGGGCTGTTTTGGCGGAAGCTACACCGTCGGCGACGGTATGGAAGCGGATATCGTGAGAAGTCGTCGAAAATGCCTTGGCTTCGTACTCCACGGTGATGAGCTGGCGTCCCGCGGCATTGATCTCAGGCGATGTGAGCTCGCCGCCACTGGAAATACCGGTACCTTTGTTGCTCGCGATCGACGGAGCCACGGACCCGGTGCATGTCCATGGACCTGTGCCGTCGGCCTGATCGGCTGTAAACTGTATTCTTTTAGCCGGCACTGCCATCGCGGCGAGTGCTATAGCCAGTGCAGAAACTGAAGCGATATATCTTTTCATCGTCCCGAAAGTAATGAAAGTATGGGAACTGGTGCGCCACACTATTTTAGCGCAACCAAAGGTAAAAATTGTCTGAGAAATATGCAAACAAAACGATAAAATTTGCAAAAAAAAGCCTCCCCTCTGCTGCTCAGGGGGAGGCGAAGACGTTTTTCGCGGGCGTTGCAACACGCTGATGCACACGCTGCTGCGTCAGTTGGCTATAAAGCTGCCCAGCGATGGGGGCAACGTGGCTGCACAGCTGTAGGAGTGTGCAAACTGCTGAATGAAGAGCAGTGTTGATTTACGTGGTGCCGGCTGGCGGCGTCGTGGTGCGGCTGTCGATGTCATACCGGCTGGTTTTAGAGGAGTAGAGACATTTTTCATAGGCACTCTCGGGAAAAGTGGGGTATAA
This sequence comes from uncultured Muribaculaceae bacterium, assembly GCA_905207535.1. Taxonomy (GTDB): domain Bacteria; phylum Bacteroidota; class Bacteroidia; order Bacteroidales; family Muribaculaceae; genus UBA7173. The sequence goes on from CAJLLX010000130.1 coordinate 3,253, forward strand.
ATGTGATGTGAACAATGGGGGCGCGGGGTAGATAAGCCGCCGGGGCGGTCAATTATCTGTCGCACATATTTATAACGGCCCGTAGGCCCGATTATTTTGGCCGGAGGATATTATTTTTGAATTTTCTTTGGAAACGCGCTGATTTTCACGGTAAAGGGCCTCACCGATGGCTCGGACGGTATTGAATAACGTTTAACATATATAGATTATTGTGCCCAAAATAGCGAAAAAATGCTAATTGACGTGCGCGATGTTTGGCGAATTGAAAAATAATCTCTACCTTTGCATAAAGGATGACAAAGAAAGCGTGCTTTCGGGTCATCCTGATATCCCCAGCAATGGATAGCAACCGGATAAAGGGGTACTCATTAAATCAACTGCTAAAAACTATAAATCATTCACTTAAACTCCAACTGCCTATTGCAAAGACTTCTACTTAATCTTTTAAAATCACACAAGCACAATGCAGAACATTTCCCGGCTTACCGACGACAAGTTGGTTCAGGCTTATGCCAATGGCGACAACAAGGCTTTCGACACTTTGCTCCGCCGTCATGAAAACCGTGTGTTCACTTACATCTTTAATATCGTTAAAAACAAGGATGTGGCCGACGATATCTTCCAGGAGACTTTCGTGAAGGCCATCATGACCATCAAACAGGGACGATATACCGATTCCGGCAAGTTTTCCGCCTGGCTTACCCGTATCGCCCACAATCTCATCATCGACTTCTTTCGCCAGACCAAGAGTGAAAACACTGTCTCGGTGGATCAGGAGGAGACCGACGTGCTCAACCGCCGCGACCTCTCTGAGGAGAATATCGAGGATATCCTCGTGACGGGCCAGATCAGCGCCGATGTGCGCCGCATCATGGAGTCGCTCCCCGAGGCTCAGCGCGAAGTGCTCGAGATGCGCTTCTACCGCGACATGAGCTTCAAGGAGATCGCCGAAAGCACCGGCGTGAGCATCAACACCGCTTTGGGCCGCATGCGCTACGCGGTGATGAACATGCGCCGCATCGCCTCTGAAAATAATATCGTGCTGACACGATAACCCGGCCCCCCCCACACATCAGCGCCCGGCATGGCTTGCAAAGGCCATGCCGGGCGCCGGGGTTTTTGGGGCTTCGGACTACGCCCTCAGCACAGTGTTGATAAGAGAGCCGGGGACGGTATGAAGGGGAGGGCGTATCAGATGATGCCGCGGATCTGGTCGATAGAGGTAAAATTGTGGCGGCGCAGGTAGTCGGCTATGCCTGCTGCTACCCTGGCGGCAGCCGCAGGGTCGATGAAGCTGGCTGTGCCCACCTCCACTGCGGTGGCTCCGGCCATGATAAACTCCAGGGCGTCGCGGGCGTTCATGATGCCGCCAAGCCCTATTACCGGAATCTTGACAGCTTTG
>CAJLLX010000131.1 GCA_905207535.1 uncultured Muribaculaceae bacterium
GGTGAGGTGGGGGGGATTGATAGCGGAGCCGTGAGCGCCCTCAGTGGGAGCATCCCATGTGGCGGTGAAGGTGTCGCCCGAGCGGGCAGCCCTGACATTGGTCACGGGTCGGGGAGCGTCGGCTCCGAAGTAGAATGCTTCACCGTCATGCTTACCTACCATATTATTCTTACAGGGGAAGATGTCGAGCAAGTGTTCGCCCTCGGTAAGCGGTATATCCATCTCGATCTGCTCGCCGGGATTGCCCATGGCGGATTTGACGATGATACCGTCGACAAGCACATTGTATTCCACTTCGCCGGTGATGGAGGCGTTCGACTCCATGGTGGCAGGGAGCGTGAAGCTCAGTTTGACACCTGTTTCAGTGTATTTCAGCAATTTGATTTCCGGCTTGCCGGGAATCCGGTCGCCATCTACGGAGGAGGGCCGGATATAGGCTCCGGTGACGATCTCGTCCATGGGGAAGGGAGCGATCAGCTCCGAGACACCGTCGATGGTGCTGACTGTGTAGAGCGCGGTGTGGTTCTCGGCATCGCGGTAGCACCAGTAGAAACCGGGAAATGTGGGATCGAAGCATCCGCTCTGCGAGCCTGAGGGGATCAGGCCGGTGTCGCCGATGAGGTGCTCCTCGCCGGTCATCTTGTTGAGCAGCATCAGCTTGCCCTCCTGGTTGATGGCGTAGACCTGCCCCATGCGGTTGACGGCCACCACGGCATAGCTGCCGGGCACCTTGTTGATGGGGTGGAACACGCCCGTGGCGGGCTCCATCCATCCGAAGGTGAAGATGGAGTTGTCGTTGGTGAAGCAACCGTAGAGGCGGTCGGTGGAGATGTCGTAGCTCAGATCGGTGGCGGCATAGTTGCCGGGAATGCGGAAGTTGTCTTTCGGGATCCAAGTGTCGGCATCGTAGAGATACATGCGGTAGTCGTAGCTCGTACCCAGCCCGTCGTTACTGCTGATGTAGTGGTACATGCCGTTGACAAAGTCGCCGCCGCCGTTGACGGCGATAAAGAGGCTCTGCTTCTCGAGGCGGAGATTGAGCGGAGCCTGCGCGGCAAAGTTGTAGATGCCCGAGGTGTAGTCGACATTGGCTGCGGGCCCTACGATGTTGCCGTGGATCACGGGCACACCGTCGAGGGTCTGCGCAGCGGCTGTCGCCCACATTCCTGCGACTAAGGCCAAGGTGGCCAGCGCTCGGTTGGTGAATGTTTTCATAAGGTGTTTCTTCATCTGATTGTATGTGTAATAATATATATATATCAACCTGATACTCAAAGCTGAAGGCGCCTTTTTTGATCTGTTTCAGCGCTTTTCGGCTCTTAGAGAGAAGCAAATCGGAGGGCATGCCGTGTGAGCGGCAGCCCTCCAATTCTATTATGTTACAGTACGTTCAGTCGTAGGTCAGTCGGGCTGCATCATTTTACAGCTACCTTGACTGTAGCAGTCGTGGTAGCCACGATGTAGGTGCCTGCGGGGAGAGCGACACGTGCGTTGCCGTTGCCCTTGGCCACGGTGCGACCGGCGACATCGGCAATGGCAAATGCGCCTTCGCCGCTGATCACTACCTCGCTGCCCTCAACACTTACACCTACTGCGGAGGCTGCTACACCTTCCACACCTACGGTGCTGATATAGAGCGATGCCGACGGCTTTGACTCGGCGTTGTTATAAACAGCTTTGACGGTGTAGTAGCCGCTGGGAGCGCCCTCGGGGAGAGCATACTGGGTGTCGGTGATCACCTCATCGTTGACCTTAGCGGCGTCGCAGTATACGTTGTAGCCCATGTGGACGGTCTCAGGCGAGGTAAGGCCGGAGCCGGTAGAGAAGTGTACGTCGTCGATGGCAACACCCGAGCGATAGTTCGAGTAGTAATGGATAGCGAAGTACTTGGTGCCGGCGGGGAGTGTGGCGGTATACTGCTTCCATTCGTTCTTGTGCTTGATTTTTTCGAACTTAACGACACTTACAAACGAAGCGCGATCCTTGTCGGTAGACGATGCCATCACCTCAAAGCTCTCGTCATCGTAGTCGGTAGTGGTCAGAGCCTGGAAGGTCACTGTCTGCTCCATACCGTTGAGCTCGGGCGAAATCAGCCAGTCGTCGGAAAGACCGGTAGAAGAGAGGAAGAGGAAGCACTTGTCGCCCACTGCAGGGGTGAACGAAGCCTGAGCCTCGGTAGGATTGAAGATCAGACCGCCGGTTTTCTCCCCATTCAGGGGGAAGTTTTCGGCAGGGAATGTATATGTCGAATGGTTATCGCCATCGATTACAGTCCAGTCGCCGAACGATTCGTTGGTGAGATATTCATAGGCCAGGAAGTCCTCAGCGACATCCTTGCTGCTGTCGCAGAAGGGAAGTTCGCCAACAGCATCCCAGCTGAGCACGAGGTCGGCATGACGGAACTCAGCCACGGCGGGAAGCTCGAGCACTTCAACCTGAGCGGAGCCGACATTATTGTCGGTGGTAGCCTCATAGCCGCCTACGAGCTCTACGGCGATGTCATGGTTGCCACCCTCTACGGCGTCGTCGATCTTAACAGGGATGACGAGAGCGCCGGAAGAGAATCCGTCGAGGCCTGCGCTCTCGGCATAGCCGAGTTCCTGACCGTCGATGGTGACCATAGCGGCAAACGGCTCGCTGAAGTTGTCACCGGTGTTGCTTACGCTGACTGCTACATTAAAGGTAGCGCCGGGATAGAAGGTCTTGGGAGCTGCTACGGAGTTGACTACCAGGTCTACGGGCTTCAGCTCGCGCACCTCCACCTTGTCGATGGCTGTTTTGCCGAAGAGCGAACCAACGGTAACCTCAAACTTCAGGCGGATATACTCGCAAGTCTCCACATATTCAGCAAGGCTGGCTGTGATGTCAACCCACTGGTCGAGGCCGGGAAGAGTCTCTACATCCACGCTCTCAAGCTGCTTGTACTCGCCGCCGTCGGCTGCTACATACACCTTGAAGATATTGTCGTTGCGGGAGGGATCCTGATCAAGATACTTGAACTTGAGGACGGGGTTGATAGCATCTTTCATGGAGATGCGGCCCGAAACGAGGGTCTCAACATCGCCAACCTCCGAGCTGTAGCTGTAGGGACGGCATCCCATCATACCGCCGTCGCCGTCGCCGGATTCGAATTGAACACTCTGATATTTACCGTCGGCGTCGTAGTATGAGCAGTTGAGCTGACTTACGGTGCTCCAGCATTTGCTCAGCTCCCATGAGGTGTGCTGGGCGTAGGTTTCGGGCCAGCTTTCAAGGAAAGGCATAGCGGAGGGAGGACCGGCTACGACATCGTTGGAGTAGCACGAGCGGCTCTCATCTACACCCTCAGCGGTTCTGACGCAGGTGTAGACGATGTAGCTGTACTGCCCCTCCTGAGTGATGCCATTGTCGATGATTTCAGTCTCGGTGATACCCTCGGCAAGCAGCTCACGGCTGTAATTAGCAGCAACGTAGCGGTATACATTGTAGCAGAGAGTCTCGGGGTCAACCCATCCGCTCTTCACGCCGATACCGTCGAAGGGAGTCCAGCTTACTTTCACCGAAAGTCCGTCGGGCTGCAGCGCGGCGGTAACCTCCTTAACAGGACCGGGCTTGTCTGGACCGACGAGAACGGTCTCATTGTTCTGCCAGTGGCTCTTACGCTGTCCGTCGTAGGTGAAGTAGGGGGTATAAGTGTAGGATGTACCCAGCTCCAGAGCCTCGTCTTCGTCGACATAGTCGATTACCTGGCCGGGATCTACATTCTCAAAAGTGGCAATCACTTCGCCCTCGCCATAGCTGTAATCGGGCTTACGGGTAAATTCTACCTTAGCAATCTTGTCGGTAATCTGAACAGCTCCTTCGTTGGCTGTGGTAGGAACTACCAGGTGCAGAGTCACCTTCTTTGCACCTTTTTCGCCGGGAGTAACGGTGAACTCGGTAGCCTGGTCGATGGTCATGCCTACCAGTACAAGATCGCTGGAAGGAGAACCTTCGTGATCGCCGATGCTTGCAATAACCGTATATCGGTATTCCTTACCGTGAGCGGGGGCGGCCTCCTCGCAGGTCAGCGCCTGACCCTTAGCTACATCGGTAAACTCGTGTACCAGCACGCGGGTGTCCTTGTCGTAATAGCCATCGTTGCGATAAACGCAGATTTTGTCGATAGTCGTAAATTCATATTCATCCCAAGAGGGCATCGAGGTAGCCTGCTGAGGAGCCTCAAAGGAGATTTTCACTTTGTCCTCAGCGGCATCGTAGGTGGCCTCAAGGTAGTTTACACTATTGACCACGACATATGTGTCGCCTTCCGCACGTTGCATCACTTGCGATGCAAGGACTGCGAGAGCTTCACGCCCTGTGGCAGTACCCACCGTGAGGAGAGCAGCACATCCTAAAATGGAATAAATTACTTTCTTCATCTAAATAGGGATTAAGATATATAATAATTAGTTGATTTATCGGCTATTCGGCGCCATATCGGCGCGGAGTCTGTTGATTCTGATGACTGATTGATTTTTCACCTGATTGCCGAAAAGCGCCATGAGGCGCAAATCGGGCTTTTTGATGCCACAAAGTTAACAATTTTTCTATAAATCACCTGTTGGATGAATTAAATTAATGCGTATTTCACTTGACCAATTCTCCGA
>CAJLLX010000132.1 GCA_905207535.1 uncultured Muribaculaceae bacterium
CGCGGCCTACCTGGCCGGCGCCGGAGTGGGCCACATCGGTCTGGCCGACCCCGACACGGTAAGCCTCTCCAACCTGCAGCGCCAGGTGCTCTATGCCGAGGATGAGATAGGGGAGCCTAAGACCGCTTGCGCCGCCCGGCGCCTTAAGAGGCTCAACAGCGAGGTGCGCTTCACCCTCCACCCCGAGGGGCTCACCGAGGCCAATGCCCGCGAGCTTGCCGGGGAGTATGACCTCGTGGTCGACTGCACCGACAACTATCCTGCCCGCTATTTGATCGACGAGGCGTGCCTGTCAGCGGGCAAGCCCTGGATCTACGGCGCCATCGGGGAGTTTGCCGGACAGGTGGCGGTGATGAACGGTCCCCGTCGACATCTGCGCTACACCGACCTCTACCCCGACCGGGAGACGCTCTGCCGTCAGCCCCGCAAGGCGGCGGGTGTGCTGGGCGCTGTGCCCGGAGTGATCGGCGCCATAGAGGCCAACGAGGCGGTGAAGCTGCTCACCGGCATGGGCGACACCCTCGACGGGCGTCTGCTGGTGATGGATCTGCTGACGATGCAGGCCGCAGTGATGGAGATATAAGAATTGTTTTTAGAAATAAATTATTGAAATTTAGATACGTATGAGTTCGTTTGACCAATATGCGTCGGAATACGACAGCTGGTTTCTTGACAACCGCAATGTGCTCGAGAGCGAAGTGCGCCTTGTGGCATCGGTGCTGAAGGACGCACCGGCGCCGGTGCTGTCGGTGGGATGCGGCAGCGGATTGTTTGAGAAGATATTGCGCGAGAGTTTCGGCATTGACATCACCCACGGCGTGGAGCCCTCGGAGGGGATGGCCGAGATAGCGCGCCACCGCGGCATGAAGGTGACGGTGAGCACCGCCGAGGAGTTTGACTACCCGCAGGGAAAATACCGCACGGTGCTCTTCAACGGGTCGCCGAGCTACATCACCGACCTCCGCAAGGTGCTGGAGAAGGTGTATGCCGCTCTGCCCGAGGGAGGGCGCGTGATCCTTGTGGATGTGCCCAAGGAGAGCACCTACGGGCAGATGTACAATCTGGCCAAGGCTGTGGGCACCTGGGATCATCCGCTGCTCGAAGGGTGCTTCCCGCCCGACCCCTATCCCATTGAGTTTGTCAATCAGGCCAACTGGCGCACCACCGCCGAGAAGATACGCCTGATGGAGGAGGCCGGATTTTGCAACCTTTGCGCCGAGCAGACCCTCACCACCCATCCGCTCTACTCCAACCTTAAGCCCGAGGAGCCTCAGCCGGGATACGACCGCGGCGACTATGTGGCTGTGACTGGAGTGAAATAAATAAAATATTTTATTTTAAGCAATTATGACAACCGAAAACCACCGCACCTGGAGCCGCGAGGCATGGGACGCCTCCCTGCCGGTTCTGGAGGCCATCAAGCAACTCCCATTTATCCGCGAGATGGCCGACGGCACGCTCGATCCCGCCACCTTCCGCCGCTACATAGAGCAGGACAACCTCTATATCACCGAATACAGCCGTGTGCTGGCTCACATAGCCTCGCGCCTGACCGATATCGACGATATGGATGCCTTCCTCAAGTTTGCCGGCGACGGAGTGATGACCGAGAAGGCCCTCCACTCGATGTATGTCACCGAGGGTACCCGCGAGATGTCGCCCGCATGCCTCTTCTATACCTCGCTGCTCAAGGCTCAGGCCTACGAGGATGTGGCCATAGAGGCCGCTGCCGTGCTTCCTTGCTTCTGGATATATCTTGCCGTGGGCAAATATGTGCTGTCGATAGCCAAGATGGAGGGTAACCCCTACGCCGACTGGATCGCGGCTTACTCCAACGAGGAGTTTGACGCCGCCACCGAGCGCGCCATTGCCATCTGCGATAAGTTGGCTGCCCGCAGCAGCGAGGGTGTGCGCCGCCGCATGACCGAGATCTATCTGCGATGCTCGCGGCTGGAATGGCTCTTCTGGCAGACAGCCTACGAGCCCATGCCGTGGGAAGTGTGACCAAACTACATTGACTGACAACCGAATATGACAGAGAAAAGATACCATACGGCGCTGACCATCGCCGGGAGCGACCCCTCGGGGGGCGCCGGGATGCAGGCCGACCTCAAGACCTTCTCGGCCCTGGGCGTGTACGGTGCCTCGGCCGTGGTGGCCGTTGTCGACGAGAATACGGTGGGAGTGTACGGAGTGCACCCTATCCCCGAGAGCTTTGTGGCCGGGCAGATACGCTCGGTGATCGGCGACATCGGCGCCGATGCCGTGAAGATAGGGATGCTGCACAGCTCGCCGCTGATACGCACGGTGCTCAGCACGCTGCGCGAGTATCCCGACGTGCGCAATATCGTGCTCGACCCGGTGATGGTGGCCACCTCCGGCGACCCGCTGCTCGAGCGCGAGGCCATCGGCACGCTGCGCGATGAGCTGATACCCTACAGCCGCGTCATCACCCCCAATCTGCCCGAGGCATCGCTGCTGCTGGGCGAAACCGTCGACCATCAGGACCAGCTGGAGGATGCCGCCCGCGAGCTCTCGCGCCTTACCGGCGAGCCGGTGTCGGTGATGCTCAAGGCCGGACACCTCGAGGGCACCGACCAACTGGTCGACATATTTTACAACGCCGAGAAGCGCACCTTCCTGCGTCTGGCGTCGCGCAAGCTCCACACCCCCAACACCCACGGCACCGGGTGCACCCTGTCGTCGGCCATCGCCGCATATCTGGCGCAGGGCGCCGACCTCGATACCGCCGCGCGGCTCGGCAAGGACTACATCGCTGGCGCCGTGGAGGCCGGAGCCGCCTATCAGATAGGCCATGGCCACGGGCCCGTGCACCACTTCCACCGCTGGTGGCAGTGATCAGAACTGCGAAGGAACCGTCACGGCCGAGCCCGGACGATAGGAGGGGTCGAAAATGAGGTTGAGCACATGCGCCAGCCTCAGGCCCCCTTTGAGATACTGCTCTTCGACCAGCGGCGCCCAGCGGGCTATATCGTTGTAAGACACATCTTTGCCTTCGGGCATCTCGCGATAGATGTCGGCGGCTGCTGCCACGCTCTGGCGTGCCCAGTCGTCGATATTTCCGCTTATTATCACCGCCTGCTCGGAGGGCGTGGCGCGGTCGATCTGCTGCTGCCACTCGGTGTAGCTCCATTTGTGGGTAGCCTCCGGCAGAGCATTGTCCCAGAGAGCATGGAGATTGGTGTCGCGGCCGAAATACTTCACCTTCACGCGGTTGCCCCCGAGGTCGGTGGCGTGGCCCATGTGGAGCGGCTGATGGATGTCGGCCATGATGTGGATGAGCATCTTCAGCGCCAGTTCCGGCGAACCCTGCGGCCACTGGCGGTCGCCGGCGAGCACGCCGATGGTGTGGCGCAGAGCCGTGATGGCATCGCCGTCGGGAGCCGGGCGGCGCGTGTCGTAGGTCTCGTTAGCGTCGACATTGTTGTAGTGCCAGGTCTTGGAGTAGGCATATTCCGGCGTGTGGCTCGCATTGTCGAGCCAGTTGGCGTAGTACACGAGTGAATGACCGTCGAGGGCTGCCACAATTTTCGACTTCGCATTGTCGGTAAGGTGGTTTTCGGCGATAAAAGCCGTCACATCGTGCCCCTTCTGGCTCCAGGCGCTGCATGTGAGCGAAATCAGTGCGATAGTCGCAGCCGCCAGGCCGCGCAGGTAAGCGAAGTGTCTCATATTCCTTTGATTTCTTTAATCTCTTTGATTCCTTTTGATTCCGTCGGCCCCTTTTGGCCCCTTTTTGATTCATTCGGCCTTTTTTGGCCCGTTGGTCTCTTTTGGTCCTTTTGGGTCTTTTTGGGTCCTTTGAAAACAGGCTGTGAGGGCCGAAAAATCGGCTCAACATTCACAAAATTACGGCAAAAAAGCGGATAAAACAGCGCCTTGGCAGAAAAATACGGAGAAAAATTTGCAGACACCACAAAAAACTCGTACCTTTGTCCCTGCAAAACCGCCGCATGCTATCGCGTCACCCGAGCGCGGTGATAGATGCCCCTGAGTGCAGGGTCATTGATACCGTCAGAGCGAAGGCCACTAATTGATAGCGAAGCACCAACAACCCCGCCCATTGGGTTCGGTAACCACAAGGAAAGATGCCGGAGCGGTCGATCGGGACGGTCTCGAAAACCGTTGTACCCTTACGGGTACCCAGGGTTCGAATCCCTGTCTTTCCGCTAAAGAGCCATAAGTCAACGACTTATGGCTCTTTTGCGTTAGAAAGACAGGGATGAGAACCCTGGAAGGGTTCGTTATCGCGCAGCGCTTTCGAGGCAACGCCGAGAAAGACTCCCTGTCTTTCCGCAAATTAGCTTGACTATTTGTAATGTTTTTACTTTGCCATAAAATCAAAAAATCACGATTATAGATCGCGGAAGGATAAATTTCTGCGATTATAATCGTGATTTATACAAAAAACTGAGTTTAGACGCGCGTCTCAGCTATGGGGGCGGCGGTCTCAGCAGTGGCTCCGCCTGGGAAATCCTTCCCGGGGCGGCCTTTGGCTCAGCTTTGGGGGGCGGAGTAGGGGCACGTGCGGCTTACGGTGTCATATTGGTGAAAACCAA
>CAJLLX010000133.1 GCA_905207535.1 uncultured Muribaculaceae bacterium
CCGCCATCATGATGATGATCCAGAACAATCTCGACCCCGCTGTGGCGCAGCATCCCCACGAACTGATCACCTACGGCGGCAACGGCGCCGTGTTCCAAAACTGGGCGCAGTACCGCCTCACCATGAAGTATCTCTCGGAGATGACCGACGAGCAGACCCTGGTGATGTACTCCGGACACCCCCTGGGACTTTTCCCCTCCCACCCCGGGGCACCCCGCGTGGTGGTCACCAACGGTATGGTGATCCCCAACTACTCCAAGGCCGACGACTGGGAGCGCCTCAACGCCATGGGTGTCAGCCAGTACGGCCAGATGACCGCCGGATCCTACATGTATATCGGTCCGCAGGGTATCGTGCACGGCACCACCATCACGGTGCTCAATGCCGCCCGCAAGCGCTTTGACGCCGAGCACCCCGACCAGCACGGCATGCTCTTCGTCACCGCCGGCCTCGGCGGCATGTCGGGCGCACAGCCCAAGGCGGGCAACATCGCCGGAGTGGTCTCCATCACCGCCGAAATCAATCCCAAAGCCGTGGCCAAACGCAAGGCACAAGGATGGGTTGACGAGGTCTACACCTCGCTCGACGAGCTGATCCCCCGCGCGCTCCGCGCCGTCAGGGATAAGGAGGTGGTGTCGCTTGCATATCAGGGCAATGTGGTCGACCTCTGGGAGCGTCTCGCCGACGAAGGCGTGCGCGTGGACCTCGGCAGCGACCAGACATCGCTCCATAACCCCTGGGCCGGAGGCTATTACCCTGTAGGACTCTCCTACGAGGAGTCGCAGCGGCTCATGGCCGACGAGCCCGAGCGTTTCCGCCAGGAGGTGCAGAAGTCGCTCCGACGCCAGGTCGACGCCATCAACCGCCTCACCGCCCGCGGCATGTATTTCTTCGACTACGGCAACGCCTTCCTGCTCGAATCGTCGCGCGCCGGCGCCGATGTGCTCCGCCCCGACGGCTCGTTCCGCTATCCCTCATATGTGCAGGACATCATGGGGCCGCTCTTCTTCGACTACGGCTTCGGCCCCTTCCGCTGGGTGTGCTCGTCGGGCAAGCCGGAGGACCTCGCCGTCACCGACCGCCTCGCGGCTCAGGTGCTCGACGATATGCTCCGCGAGGCTCCCGCCGAAATCCACGAACAGCTGGCCGACAATCTCCACTGGATCCGCAAGGCTGAGGAAAATCACCTGGTGGTGGGCTCGCAGGCCCGCATCCTCTATGCCGATGCCGAAGGACGCATGCGCATAGCCCGCGCCTTCAACGACGCCATCCGCCGCGGCGAGATCTCCGCTCCCGTGGTGCTCGGACGCGACCACCACGATGTCTCCGGCACCGACTCCCCCTACCGCGAGACCTCCAACATCTACGACGGCTCCAACCACTGCGCCGACATGGCCGTGCAGAATGTCATCGGCGACTCCTTCCGCGGCGCCACCTGGGTATCGCTCCACAATGGTGGCGGCGTAGGCTGGGGCGAGGTGATCAATGGTGGTTTCGGCATGGTCATCGACGGTTCGGCCGACTCCGACCGCGCTATCGGCGAGATGCTCCTCTGGGATGTCAACAACGGCATCGCCCGCCGCTCATGGGCCCGCAACGAGGGCGCCGTCTTCGCCATCCGCCGCGAGATGGAGCGCACACCGGGCCTGAGAGTCACGCTCCCCAACTTCGCCGACCCGCAGATTGTCCGCGACGCTCTCGCCCGACATTGATTTTCTTTTATATTCATCTGATTCTCAGACTGTTAACATTCCACATCATCCCCGACATATGGAAGTACATCATATCAGCGCCGCTCCCCTCACCATCGACCGCGTGGAGGAGATCATCACCCGCCGCATACCGCTCGCCCTCAGCGACGACGCACGCGCACGCATCGCCCGCTGCCGCGAGTATCTCGACCACAAGATGACCTCGCAGAAGGAACCGATCTACGGCATCACCACCGGATTCGGCTCGCTCTGCGACATCTCCATCTCCTCCGACCAGCTCTCCACGCTCCAGCGCAATCTGGTCATGTCCCACTCCTGCAGCTTGGGCGAGCGTGTCCCCTCCGAGATTGTCCGGCTCATGCTTCTCACCAAGATCCAGTCGCTCAGCTACGGCAATTCGGGCGTGCAGACCGCCACGGTGGAGCGTCTGGTAGAGATGTACAACCGCTCTATCCTCCCGCTGGTCTATCAGCAGGGCTCGCTCGGAGCTTCGGGCGACCTCGCCCCGCTGGCCAACCTCTCTCTCCCTCTGCTGGGCCTCGGAGAGGTGGAGATGGACGGCAAGATCATCCCCTCGTCGCAGATGCTCGAGGCCATGGGATGGGAACCGATCACTCTCAAATGCAAAGAGGGCCTGGCGCTGCTCAACGGCACACAGTTCATGTCGTCCTACGCCCTCTGGTGCGTCATTCAGTCGCGCCGCCTGAGCCGCTGGGCCGACAAGATCGGCGCTCTCTCGCTCGACGCCTTCGACGGCCGCATCGAGCCGTTCATGCCGCAGATCCAGCAGGTGCGCCCCCATCGCGGACAGATTGAGACGGGTCGCGCCGTCATGGAGTATCTCAAAGGGAGCGAACTGATAGCCCGCCCGAAGAAGCATGTGCAGGATCCCTACTCGTTCCGCTGCATCCCGCAGGTGCACGGAGCATCGAAGGACACTCTGGCCTATGTGGCAGCGGCTATCGAGACCGAGATCAACAGCGTCACCGACAATCCCACCATCTTCCCCGACGAGGATCTGGTGATCTCGGCCGGCAATTTCCACGGCGAACCGATAGCGCAGCCGATGGACTTCCTGGCCGTGGCTCTCTGCGAGCTTTCCAACATCTCGGAGCGACGCATCTTCAAACTCATCGCCGGAGTGCGCGGGCTCCCCTCCTTCCTGGTGGCCAATCCGGGCGTCAACAGCGGTTTCATGATCCCGCAGTATGCCGCCGCCTCCATCGTCAGCCAGAGCAAGGGTCTTTGCTGGCCGGCATCGTGCGACTCCATCCCCTCCTCGCAGGGGCAGGAAGACCACGTGTCGATGGGCGCCAATGCCGCCACCAAGCTCTACCGCGTGGTGTGCAACACCCGCCGCGTGCTGGCCATCGAGCTCTTCAACGCCGCTCAGGCGCTCGAATTCCGCCGCCCGCTCCGCACCTCGCCGGTGCTCGAGGAGATGGTGGCCGACTTCCGCCGCGTGGTGCCTTTCATCGAGAACGACACCGTGATGTATCCCAACATCAACGCTGCCGAGGATTTCATCATCAATTATCCGGTCTAATCGCCCGCACATATGTCAGTCACCGTATTTAAAAACATCGGCGCCATTGTCGGCGCCGACATCGAGCCCCCTCGCCGGCGTGCCGGCAAGGAGATGGACACCCTCCCCCTGCTCAGCGACGCCTGGATGGAGGTAAGATCCGACCGCATCCTCCGGTTCGGACCGATGTCGGCCTTCGAGAGCGCCGGATTCTCCGACACGGCGCATGTGGTGGACCTCAAGGGCGAGTGGGTGTTCCCCTCGTTTTGCGACTCGCACACCCACATCGTCTATGCCGGCGAGCGCTGCGGCGAGTTTATCGACAAGATCCACGGCCTCTCCTACGAGCAGATTGCAGCCCGCGGAGGCGGCATCCTCAATTCGGCCGACCTGCTCCACGCCACTTCCGAGGATGAGCTCCTGCGCCAGGCCATGACGCGTGTCAACGAGATGATAGCCAAGGGCACCGGAGCCATCGAGATCAAGAGCGGCTACGGCCTCAGCGTCGACGACGAGCTCAAGATGCTCCGGGTGATCCGCCGCATCGCCGGACTCTCGCCCGTGGAGGTCAAAGCCACCTTCCTCGGGGCGCACGCCGTAGCCAGGGCCTACACCGGCCGCATCGACGAGTATGTCGACCTCGTATGCCGCGAGATGATTCCCGAGGTGGGTCGCCAGCAACTGGCCGACTATGTGGATGTGTTCTGCGACGAGGGATTTTTCACACCCGCTCACACAGCCCGCATCCTCGAAGCCGCCGCCCACTACGGCCTTAAGCCCAAGATTCATGCCAACGAGCTGGCCGTGTCGGGCGGCGTGCAGGTTGGCGTCAGCCACGATGCCGTCAGCGTCGACCACCTTGAGCGCACAGGGCCGGAGGAGATCGAGGCTCTGCTCTCCTCCTCCACCATCCCCACCATGCTCCCCGGAGCTTCCTTCTTCTTAGGGATGCCTTACGGCAACGCACGCGGATTCATCGAAGCCGGGCTCCCGCTGGCTCTCGCTTCCGACTACAATCCAGGCTCCTCCCCCTCGGGCGATATGCGCTTCGTGGCAGCCCTCGGCTGCATCCGCATGCGCCTCACACCCGAGCAGGCCTTCAATGCCGTCACCCTCAATGGAGCTGCCGCCATGGAGCTCTCCTCCCAGTTCGGCTCCATCACACCCGGTAAGATCGCCAGTTTCTTCACCACTACACCCCTGAGCTCCACAGCCTTCCCGCTCTACGCCTACACCACCCCCTTCATCACCCATGTATGGCTCCGGGGCGAGAAAGTTTTCCCTAAAGTCAAAGTCGAAACGCAATTATCCCCCGCGCGTAAGCCCTCCCATTTTT
>CAJLLX010000134.1 GCA_905207535.1 uncultured Muribaculaceae bacterium
CCCCGAGGGAGCAGAGCGAAGTCTGCCATGCCGCCGGGCGGCGGCGGAGCCACAGGCGCAGATCCACCCACGCCGCGGCGGCGACGGCGGCGCACATCAGGGCGTGCACCACCTTGTCGAGCCCCGGGATGGAGGGGATATCCTCTTCAGGCATCGGCGGCCGGCAGAGAGTGACGAGCAGCACAGCGGCTACAGTGACTATGGTGAGAAGCCATGCCGGCATGTGGCGGTGCCACCATGCCATGGCGCGGTTGAGGCGTATTTTCATAGGTTTGGGAGCGGGCGGGTTCTATCCATTGCGGCCCGCGGGGACAAAGTTAATCATTTGCAAAAAAAGAAAAATGCAAATAAAGTTTAAGGGGGTAGAAAAAGCGAAAAAAAATGTGTATTTTTGCATTTGGAAGTAAAATGGGGTAATAGTGACCTGTCGCTATGACCCGCCAGGGGTCCATCCGCCTCTCTCCCTAAGCCGCGGAGACCCATTTCGGAGCACTCGCTGTAGCCAAAGACGCATCAGCGCCTCTCTGTAGCCATTCTTGCCACAGACTTTCTGGCATATCGCCTGACATATCCGGACATCTCACCCGCCCACCTGCTTCCCGCAAACATATACCGTATCCTCTCCCACCTCCCCCACCCACTCCTCTCCCCGTCCCCGCTATGCCCGGGGACTGCCGGCCTCGCCAATAAAAAAAACAACATAAATGACAGGTAAATGGAACTATTTACCCCTGACACAAGAAGAGCAGAAGATAGAGACGGCGCTTGCCCGGCGGTACGCGTCGTGTCCGCCTGTGAGCCAGCTGCTGGTGCAGCGCGGCATCACATCGGTGGAGGAAGCCGACCGATTTTTTAGCCCGCGGCTGAAACACCTCCACGATCCTTTCCTTATGCCCGACATGGATAAAGCCGTCAACCGGCTCAACCGTGCCATGGGGGCCAAGGAGAAGATTATGGTGTATGGCGACTACGACGTGGACGGCACCACAGCGGTGGCGCTGGTCTACAAGTATCTCTCTAATTTCTACTCCAATATCGATTTCTTTATCCCCACCCGCTATGAGGAGGGATACGGGATCTCAAGCGAGATCATCGACGATTTCGCCGAGCAGGGTGTAAAACTTGTGATTATCCTCGACTGCGGCATCAAGGCAAACGAGGAGATAGCCCATGCGCGCGAGCATGGCATTGACTTCATCATCTGCGACCATCATGTGCCCGACGAGGAGCTCCCGCAGGCGGTGGCCATCCTTAACCCTAAAATAGAAGGGAGCACTTACCCGTGTCCCCATCTCTCGGGGTGCGGAGTGGGCTACAAGCTCATGCAGGCCTTCGCCATCAGCAACGGCATACAGCAGACCGAGCTCGAGGGGATGCTCGACCTCGTGGCGGTGAGCATCGCCGCCGACATAGTGCCGATGGTCGACGAAAACCGCATCATGGCTTACTACGGCCTCAAGCGCCTCAACACCAACCCTAACATGGGGCTTAGAGCCATCATACGCATCTGCAACCTCACCAACCGCGAGATCACCATCAGCGACGTCATCTTCAAGATAGGCCCGCGCATCAACGCCTCCGGGCGCATGCAGAGCGGACGCGAAGCCGTGGAGCTGTTGATTTCCAAAGCTATAGGCGACGCCTACGAGCGCGCCAAGGCCATCGACCAGTACAACCGCGACCGCAAGGAGCTCGACAAGCGCATCACCGAGGAGGCCAACGCCATCCTCAGCCGCCGCCAGGAGAGCGAGGCCGACCGCAAGACCATAGTGATCTTCAACAAAGACTGGCACAAGGGTATCATCGGCATCGTGGCCTCACGCCTCACCGAGCTCTACTACAAGCCGGTGGTGGTACTGACGCTGGCCAACGGTCTGGCCACAGGCTCTTCGCGCTCGGTGCAGGGATTCGACATATACAAGGCTGTAGACTCCACCCGCGACCTGCTGGAGAATTTCGGCGGCCACACCTACGCCGTGGGCCTTTCGCTCAAGGAGGAGAACATCCCCGAGTTCACCCGCCGCTTCGAGGAGTATGTGGCAGCCAACATCCTCCCCTCGCAGCTCAAGCCCACATTCGAGATCGACGCCTACCTCACCTTCTCGGAGATCACCCCCGAGTTTATCGGCATGCTGCGCCGCTTCAACCCCTACGGGCCGGGCAACCAGAAGCCGGTGTTCTGCACCCGCGGGGTGATGGATTTCGGCACCTCCAAGCTCGTGGGGCGCCAGCTCGAGCATATCAAGCTGGAGCTGGTCGACGACACCTCGGGCAAGGTGTTCAACGGCATCGCCTTCAACAAGGCCGAACTCTTCGACAAGATCCACGCCGGAGCGCGCTTCGACATCTGCTACACCATCGAGGACAACAACCATCTCCCCGCAGCCAATGCCATACAGCTGCAGATCAAGGAGATCCGCATCGCCCAGCAGTAACGCACCCGCCATCCCACCCGACTCCATGGCCATGACACCCGCCGACATCCTCAGCCGCTACTGGGGCTACCCCTCCTTCCGCCCCATGCAGGCCGAGATCATCGACTCGGTGCTACAAGGGCATGACACTCTGGGGCTTATGGCCACCGGAGGCGGCAAGAGCATCACCTTTCAGGTGCCGGCCATGCTGCTGCCGGGGCTTACGGTGGTGGTGACACCGCTGATCTCGCTGATGAAAGACCAGGTAGACAACCTGCGCTCGCGCGGCATCCGCGCGGGGTTCATGCATGCGGCCCTGACCCGCCGCGAGAGCCGGCTGCTCATTGACAAATGCCGCCTGGGCGACATGAAGATCCTCTATCTCTCGCCCGAGAAGCTGCAGAGCCCCAATTTCCGCAACGAGCTGCGCCACCTGCCGGTGAGTCTGATAGTGGTCGACGAGGCCCACTGTATCTCGCAGTGGGGCTACGATTTCCGTCCCTCCTACCTGCAGATAGCCACACTGCGCGAAACCTTTCCCGACGCGCCGGTGCTCGCCCTCACGGCATCGGCCACAGAGGCCGTGGCCGAGGATATACGGCGCCAGCTCCGCTTCGGCAAGGATGCGGCCACCTTCCGCCTCACCTTCGACCGCGACAATCTCTCATACATCGTGCGCAACTGCGAGCAGAAAGAGCCCGCGCTGGTGCGCATACTGCAGCGCGTGGCGGGGTGCGGCATCGTGTATGTGCGCAGTCGCAAACGCGCTGCGGTGATTGCCGAGCTGCTTGCCCAGGCCGGGATCAGCGCCGAGTTTTACCACGCCGGCCTCTCGGCCGAGGAGAAAAACGAGCGTCAGAACCGCTGGAAAGAGGGCCGGACGCGCATCATGGTGGCCACCACCGCCTTCGGCATGGGGATAGACAAGCCCGATGTGCGCATCGTGGTGCATGTCGACCCGCCCTCGTCGCTCGAGGAATACTATCAGGAGGCGGGTCGTGCCGGACGCGACGGCAAGCCGGCCTTCGCCGTGTCGCTGGTGGTGGCGCAGACCGACAAGGCCACCCTCTCGCGCCGCCTCACCACCGCCTTCCCGCCCAAGGAGTATCTGCGCGACATCTACTCCAAGCTCTGCGTGTATCTCGGCATCGGCATGGGCGAAGGGTATCAGCGGCTCTTTGAACTCAACCTAAGCCACTTCTGCGAGCGCTACAAGCTGCAGCCGGCCTCTGCCGACAGCGCCCTGAAATTGCTGTCGCAGTCGGGCTACATCGACTATGTGGAGGAGGTGTCGACGCGGTCGCGTCTGATGGTGCTCCTGCGCCGCGACGAGCTCTACTATCTCTCGCTGAGCCCCGAGTGCGAGCGGATATTTCAGTTTATATTGCGCAATTACACAGGCATTTTCGCCGACTACGAGTATATCAGCGAGAGTTTCATCGGCTCGTCGCTCGATCTCACCGAGCGCACCATCTACGAAAACATGCTGCTGCTCGGACGCCTCGGGGTGATCCACTATGTGCCCCACAGCTCGTCGCCTTATGTGCTGATGCTCAGCTCGCGGCAGCCCGAGGTCGATCTGGTGTTTCCGCGCGAGGTCTACGAGTATCGCCGCGAGGCTATGAGCCGCCGCATCGAGGCCATGAAGCGCTTTCTCTTCACCGATACAGACTGCCGCAACAGCGTGTTGCTCGAGTATTTCGGCGAAAAGCCCGCCGCCGGGGCCATGTGCGGCCGCTGCGACGTGTGCCGCTCCCACTCCTCGCGCCCTTCGCGCACCCCCGAGCAGATACGCCATGCCATCGTCATGGCTCTGCAGAGCAATCCCGGCGGCCTTGCCCCCGAGAGCATCGCCTCCTTCCTGGCCATGCCCACACCCGCCATCGCCCCGGTGATTCGCGAGATGCTTGACCTCGGCACCGCCATCCTCCACCCCGACGGCCTGCTCCGCCTGCCTTAAAGCCGCTCCCCTTCCGCCCTCGCCGTCTTTCCTAAAGTCAAAGTCGAAACGCAATTATCCCCCGCGCGTAAGCCCTCCCATT
>CAJLLX010000135.1 GCA_905207535.1 uncultured Muribaculaceae bacterium
ATCATCGGAGAATTGGTCAAGTGAAATACGCATTAATTTAATTCATCCAACAGGTCATATAAACAAGCAGGAGGGGAGGAGGTTTTTTGTCAGTTGCAACATTTTTTGTAGTTTTGTGGCCGTGCAACTGAGTTCGTTCATCACCAAGCGCCTTTCGTTACGCGAATCGGGCAGCCGGCGTCTGTCGCCTGCCATCGCCGTAGCCATCGCAGGAATTGCGGTGGCCTTCGTCGTCATGATGCTTTCCATCGCAGTGGTTTACGGCTTTAAAGAGGAGATCACGCGCAAGATCATGGGCTTTGACGCGCAGGTGACCGTGGCCCCGCTTCAGTCGCAATACGGCGACGAGGCGACCCCTCTGGAGCGCTCTGAGGCACTCGACCGCGCCGTGGAGCGGGCTCTGAAAAATTGCGATATCCCCTCCGAAGGGGTGTCGGCATCGCTCGCAGCCGATGAAACCGGTGTACTCAAAACTGCCACCGACTTTTTAGGTGTCAATTTCCGTGCTTCTGGCGAGGGGCATGACAGCATTTTCGAGCTCAGCACTCTCACCGAGGGGTCTTTGCCCGACGAAGAGGACGCACGCGGAGTGGTGCTGTCGCAAAAGATGGTCGACAAACTCGGACTGTCGGTCGGCGACAAGGTCGATGCTTATTTCATCTCGGGCGAGAGCGTGCGCCCGCGCCGTTTTGTGGTGAGGGGCATCTATTCAAGCGGTTTCAGCGACTACGACGATGTGGTGGCTTATGCGCCATATAGCACAATGTCCCGCCTGCTGAAATTAGGCGACAATCAGGGTGAGCGCCTGGAGATCAGCGGCCTGCAGAAGGATCAGATCGACGCCTTTGCCCGGGCATTGCAGAGCGAACTCAACCGCTGCTATGCTACCGGCGAGATCTCTGAAGTGCTGGCTGTGGATACGGTGCTCCGCACCGGTGCGGTCTACTTCAACTGGCTCGCGCTACTCGATACCAATGTGGTGGTGATACTTGTGCTCATGGCCTGTGTGAGCGGTTTTATGCTCATCACCTGCGTGCTTATCCTCATCCTGCAGCGTGTCAATATGATAGGCATCCTCAAAGCGCTCGGCGCCTCCGACCGTCAGATCCGTGCCATCTTCCTGCGGCTCGGCGCAAGGGTGATAGCGGCCGGGTTGCTCATCGGCAACATAGTGAGCCTTCTGCTCATTTGGGCAGAGGCACGCTGGCACCTCATCCCGCTCGATCCCGACTCTTATTACCTCACCTCGGTGCCGGTGGAGATCACGTGGAGCGCCTGGCTGGCGCTGAATCTCGGCGTGGCTGCTCTGTCATATGCTCTGATGGTCATACCCACCTCCACCATCAGCCGCCTCTCACCGGTCAAGACCCTGCAGTGGGAATAACGATAGGTAAATCATGAAAAAATTGCCTGAAACGGATATTGTTATTTTATTTTAACCTTTTCGGGCATCATATTTGTTATAGAGCAAGGGGAAGGGCAGTCACTAATTTCAGAAAAAATAATTATCTTTGCATTTCAATCGCCGCAGCATGAGCATCAGCTGCCCGCAAACCAAGGATGTACAGCCGATTGTATGCAGTCATCAGGAAAATATTTATCACTAATGTCAGATACAGCAGTTAAGACCGACAAAGAAATAAAAGAGCAATGGGGTGTAGCCCGCCAAATGATAGTAGACGCTATCCAGGATAAAAAAGGGCGAGGCATCACCGTCATGGATTTAAGTCACATCGAATCGGCTCCCGCTCAGGAGTTTATCATCTGCGAAGGACGCTCGCCCCAGCAGGTGGCGGCGATCGCCGACAATGTGAGGGAGGAGCTCCTCGACAAGGCACGCATCAAGCCATTCAACTACGACGGATACCGCAACTCGAGTTGGATTGTCATCGACTACGGCTCCACTCTGGTGCATATCTTTGTGCCCGAGAAGCGCTCGCTCTACAATCTCGAGGAACTTTGGAGCGATGCTGCAGTGGAGCAGATTGCCGATCTCGACTGAGCCTTGTGCCTTCAGTATGTGGCCTTAACATAATCAACGAATAAAGAAATCTCAACCCAAAGTCATGGCAGATCTCAAACCGCCTATGGGCAACAACAATAAAAAACGCCCGGTCATAAGGTTCAGCATCTACTGGATGTATGTTTTCATCCTTCTGGGCCTCTTCGCCGCGTTTTACATGGACGACAAAACTGCACGAAAAGAGGTATCATACTCAGAATTTGAGGATTATATCACTGATTCCATCAATGTCCGCAACCACGGCATCACAAAGATAATAGTCAACAAACGCGCCGGCGAGGCTGAGGCCCAGCTCTCCGACTCGCTCTCGCGTGCCATCTTCAATCAGAGCCAGATGAAAGACGGCGTGGAGGCATACGTTTACACCACACTGCCTTCCACCGACGAGTTCGCCCGTAAGATCGACCTATGGAAGCAGAATGGCATCTACACCGGTCCGGTAGATTATGATCAGGGCAGCGACTTCTCGTCGTATCTCTGGACCTTCGGCCCCGTGGTGCTCCTGATTCTCTTCTGGTTCATCATCATGCGGCGGATGTCCAACCGCGACGGAGGTGCGGGAGGCGTGTTCAGCGTCGGCAAGTCGAAGGCTCAGGTCTTTGACAAGGATAATGCCATAAAAGTGACATTCCAGGATGTCGCGGGACTCTCCGAGGCCAAAACGGAGATCGAGGAGATTGTGGAATTTCTCAAAAATCCGCAGCGATACACCAAATTGGGCGGCAAAATCCCCAAGGGCGCACTCCTCGTAGGCCCTCCGGGAACAGGTAAGACTCTCTTGGCCAAGGCAGTGGCCGGAGAGGCCAATGTCCCCTTCTTCTCCATGTCGGGTTCCGACTTCGTGGAGATGTTCGTCGGCGTCGGCGCTTCGCGTGTGCGCGATCTCTTCCAGAAAGCCAAGGAGAAGGCTCCCTGTATCGTATTTATCGACGAAATCGACGCCGTGGGTCGTGCCCGTGGCAAAAATCCCAATATGGGATCGAACGACGAACGCGAAAACACCCTGAATCAGCTCCTTACGGAGATGGACGGCTTCGGGTCAAACAGCGGCGTAATCATCCTGGCGGCTACCAACCGTGCCGATATCCTCGACAAGGCGCTGCTTCGTGCCGGACGTTTCGACCGTCAGATTTATGTAGAACTTCCCGAACTCAACGACCGTGTGGAGATCTTTAAGGTGCACCTCAAGGGTGTCAAGACCGACGACTCGGTGGATGTAGACCTTCTGGCACGTCAGACTCCCGGATTTTCCGGCGCCGATATCGCCAACGTCTGCAACGAGGCAGCCCTGATTGCCGCTCGCCACAACAAGGAGGTGGTGCAGCGCCAGGACTTCATCGATGCCGTAGACCGTATCATCGGCGGTCTCGAGAAGCGCTCGAAGATCACCACTGAGGAGGAGAAGCGGTCGATCGCCTGCCATGAGGCCGGGCATGCCACCGTGTCGTGGAATCTTCAGTACGCCAACCCGCTGATCAAGGTTACCATCGTGCCGCGCGGCAAGGCCCTCGGCGCAGCATGGTATCTGCCCGAGGAGCGACAGATCACTCCCACTCAGGCGCTGCTCGACGAGATGTGCGCCACCTTGGGAGGACGTGCAGCCGAGGAACTGTTCCTGGGTCATATCTCCACCGGAGCCGCCAACGACCTGGAGCGCGTCACCAAGCAGGCCTACGCCATGGTCACCTATTACGGCATGAGCGAGAAGCTCCCCAACCTCTCCTATTACGACTCCACCGGTCAGGCTTACGGCTTCTCCAAGCCTTACAGCGAGGACCGCGCAAGGATGATCGACGAAGAGGTATCTCGCATCATCAACGAGCAATATCAGCGCGCCAAGGAGCTGCTGAAGAAATACGCCCGAGAGCACAACACGCTTGCCGATGTGCTTTTCACCCGTGAGGTGATCTTCACTGAAGATGTGGAGCGTATTTTCGGCAAACGCAAATGGGTGTCGCGCACCGACGAGATACTCCGCGCTCAGCAGAAGGTCGCCGAGCTCACCGCTAAGAAAGACGATAATGCCGATGATGCCACGGTGGTCGACGTGACCGCCACCGAGGTTACCAACGTGTCGACTACGGCCTCGGCTACCCCGCCGCCCGATATTCCTCCGGTGCCCGGCTCCGATAAGAAGCCCGACGGCTCTCCTGAAGGAAAGGGGAGTGCCCCTGCCGATGATAAGACGCCCGAACATAATTGATACTTTACAGCTTGTCTGCCGTGTGTCCGCCGCTTATGGCGCGGACGCCGCGCAGACGAGTTGCTTTTTTATACATTCCGAATGATGCCGCATGGCGGTAACTGACCATTTAATAAAACAATCACTTATACCTGTTGGATGAATTAAATTAATGCGTATTTCACTTGACCAATTCTCCGAT
>CAJLLX010000136.1 GCA_905207535.1 uncultured Muribaculaceae bacterium
GGCGTGCTCACCCGCCCCAGCCGCATCGCCACCATCCCCATCGGTTATGCCGACGGCATCAACCGCCACATGGGGCGCGGCAACGTCAGTTTCCTGGTCAACGGCCACCCCTGCCCCACCGTAGGCAACATCTGCATGGATATCTGCATGATCGACATCACCGATGCCCCCGGCGCCGACGGCACCCCCGGGAGCCATGCCGCCGTAGGCGACACCGTGGTGATCTTCTCGCCCGAGAACCCCGTCACCCCGATGGCCGACGCCCTCGACACCATCCCCTACGAGCTGCTCACCTCGGTCAGCCCCCGCGTAAGAAGGCTGTATTACACCGAGTAAGTGCCGACATTAGTGCGAGTTATGGGTTATGTTAACCCTTATTTCGGCGAAAATATGAACTGTGCGCCCATTACGTTTAACAGATCTTAACGCAATGGGCGCACAAATTTTTCTTTCTTTTTGTAAATTTGCGTCAAAATATGATATGATGCAATACCTTGCATGCGTCATATTTCCGTAAAAATCAATCAGCATCGCAAAAAGAATAGGCAAGTTAAATCCGCCACGGAGCCTACGAGCACCGCGCAGATGCATTTAAATCCTTAATAACCAAAATAATACCGTAATTCAAAACTATTTTATGAAAAAGCTCAACTTCATGCTCGGCATGGGGATACTGTGCACGATACCCACATCTGCACTCGAGTCCCCCTTCACCGGCAGTGTACCCCCGGAAGAGGGAAGCGCAGTGTTCTATCTCTATCAGGTCGACACACAGCAGTGGGTCCGTGACAACTGCACCAAAGGGGGCGCTGAAGATCAGGTGCGCAACATCGCCAACGTCGGCAAGATAGGTCTCGACATCGAGGTGACCAAAATCGATGGCGGCTATCAGCTAAACCCCAAGTTTGGAGGCAATCACTCCATCAATGCCAAAGGTCTTAAAATGATTAGCAACGCCGATGTCACCACCTGGACCTTCGTGCCCGTATCGGAGGAGGCATCGGGTGTGAAAAACGCCTTCCGCATCGTGGCTGTCAACGGCAACGAATACAAAGAGACCGACTATCCCCGCACTCTCGGAGTTGACAAAGACAACTGGCTCTCCACCCGCAACAACGATAATGTGAAGGGCATCACATGGCAGCTCGTATCCCCCGAAGAGCGCAAGGACTACATGATAGCTAACGCCGGAGTCGATGGCGCCGACGACGCCACCTGGCTTATCCCCGCGCAGGATATAACCACCAACGACGAGCGTGCGGCACAGTGGACCAAGGAATACACCCAAGGCCCCAACGGATCCAACATCGCTATCGGCGGCATACCTCGCGCAGTGGTCAACGAAGCATGGAACGACCCCCACGGATATGTGCACTACATCACTCTCACCGACCTCCCCAACGGCACCTACGAGATGCGTCTCCAGGGCTACTACCGCGAGTCGCCTACCGATATAAGCTGGAACCGCTACCGCAAGGGGATGACTCCTATGCAGCCCAAATATTTCGCAGGAGGTGCCATGAACTCCCTACGCCACGCCATCAGCGAGCACTTCACCGGCGACAAGCCCTCCGACCATAACTGGAGGAAGGCAAAATTTATCGATGAGTGGGTGCCCGACGGCCTCAACGCTGCCGCATTCTGGTTCACCGACCATGACAAATTCCAGAACGACTGGATCAAGACCGTAGTGACCGACGGCAAACTCACCATCGGCGTCTACAAGGCCAACAGCTCCGACCTCGACTGGACCGTTTACGACAACTTCCAGCTCCGCTACGTCAGCGAAAGCACCGAAGGCGCCGAAGCCGAGTTCAACACCTTTTTCGAGAACGAAGTGATGCCTCTCGTCACCGAGCTTACCGAGCAGGGCCTCTACCCCGCCGCCAGACCTCAGGCCATCCAGGACGCTCTTGAGGCTGTGGCAAAAGCTTACGGCGAAGGCGACATGAACGCCACCCGTATAGCCTATCTCCGCCTTATCAAAGAGCTTGGCGTATATCTCAAACGCGACGTCATTGCCTTCCGTCAGCTCTATGCCGCAGCAAAAGACGATGTTGAGGAACCCGAGCAGTATCTCGCTGAATTTGAGGCTGCAACCGGCCGTGAAGGCGTAGCCTCCGCCATCGACAACCTCCGCAAGGCACGCCGGAAGGCTCTCGCCGAGCGCCATGAGGACCACTTCACCGGCTCCCAGCCCGAAGTGGGCCAGTGGTACTATCTCTACAACGTAGGTCAGGACCAGTTCCTGCAGGCAGGCAACCAATGGGGCGCCCGCACATCGCTGGGATATGTAGGGTCCCGAATCGAGCTCCTCGACCCCAACGACGAGGGATACAAGATACACACCGGAATACACAACCCCGACACACAGTGTCTCCTCAACGGCAATGTGTGGATGGATACCAACGTGGCCGGTCGCTACACCTTTGTACCTGTCAACATCGATGGTATGGAGAATGTCTACTACTTCAAGAACTCATCCGGACACTTCTACGTACATTCGCCCTACGCCGCCAATCAGGACATGACATATGTCATCAACTCCTCTGAGGATCAGACCGGCAACCCCGACGCCATGTGGAAACTGGTCAAGGAATCGGACCGCAAGGCCATGACCTCTCAGGCCAGCAAGGACAATCCCATCGACCTCTCATTCCTCATCTCCTGCCCCAACTTCACCTATCGTGAGAATCAGGGCGACTGGAACATTTCCGAAAATGGCGGCGGCCGCAACGGAACAGACGGCGACCTCGTGTTCGAGTCGTGGGACAAGCAGTCTCTTGAGATGGGCCAGGAAATCGCCGGCCTCCCCTCAGGTTATTATCAGGTTAGCGTTCAGGGTTACTTCCGCAACGGCAGCCACTTCGATTGCCCCGACTACGACCGTGGCGACGAACTCAACACATTCTATGCAGAGGAGATGCCCGATGCCAATGCCATCGAGACCTACGCCGACGAGGCCGGGGCGACTACCATCCCTTCGCACGCCGAGGCACCTCTGGCAAACATCCTCGACTGCACGGATGCTTCCCCCGCCGAGGGTGACGACACCTACAGTTACGAGGGTACATCCTACAACATCCCCAACAGCGTAAGTCAGGCAGCTAAGTTCTTCCAGATCGGGAAGTATAAAAACACCCTGACCATCAATAAGACTGCCGACGGCACCAACATCAAGATCGGTGTCAAGAAACCGCAGGCCGCTCACAGCGCCGACTGGGTAGTGCTCGACAATTTCCGTCTGAAATACTTCGGAACTCAGATTACCGACGGTATCGAGAATGTAGAGGCAGAGAAGGTTGCCGACGCTGAGGCTGAGGCTAATGCTCCGGTATACAACCTGCAGGGTATCCGCGTAAGCGACACCACAGTGCCGGGTATCTATATCCGCAACGGCCGCAAATTCGTTGTGAAGTGATTCACATAAACCGGAGTAGATTAGCAGCGCTTTGACCCGCTTCACAAAATCGTGATAAAGCGAGGGCCGAAACTCCACCTCGCCCCTCTTCACGCTAATCATACTTCATGCCATAATATCAGGGGACGATGTGCCATTCCACAGGCACATCGTCCCCTCTACTGTTGTGTCTCATTCAGGAGCCGGAAGAGATGTCACTCTACAAAGGACCCCTCAGGCGGCAGAGGCAACTGATAAGGGAGGATAACCGCTCATTTACTAATTAAGGAATGTCGATTAAGATTTATTAACAATAATACACCTCATATTTAGCTTTATTTTTGTAATTTTGTGCACTCTTATGAAGGGTATGCGTCAATAAAATGGCTAATATGCTTTATAATAAGTCAAGAAACTACCAAAGCGCCATAAGACGGGAATAACCCAAAGACACCAGTATTGCTAAGAGCGCCTTAAATCACATCCCCTATCACCTAAAACCAACATAACCAACATAACCAACATAACCTCCTAAATCATTTTTATGAAAAAACTCAACATCATGCTCGGCATGGGGATGCTGTGCGCAATGCCAATGTTCGCATTGACCTCCCCCTATACCGGAACAACGCCCAACACTGAAGGCGCAGCCAAGTTTTACCTCTATCAGGTAGACACTGGCCGCTGGCTTCAGTTCAACAAAAATAGAAACGATGCCTGGACCACCCGCGCCGAGCTCGGAAGCGTCGGCCTCGACTTCTCCGTTGAGAAAATCGATGGCGGATACCAAATCAACCCCCGCCTCAACGGCAACCACTCCCTCAACGCTGTCGGCCTCTATATGGATACAGGCCAAGGTGTCACCACCTGGACTTTCCAGCCTGTCACCGTCGACGGTGTCACCAACGCATACAAAATCGTTGCTACTACCGGCAACGATAGCGATAAAGGGCACAAGCCGAAATTCCAGTGCATATGTTAAATCGAGGTCGAGAGAATGT
>CAJLLX010000137.1 GCA_905207535.1 uncultured Muribaculaceae bacterium
CGGCCTCCGTCGGCACCGCGCCGGCGCACTATGGCGGAGCTGGACGGTGAGGAGGTGTCCTGGGCGAATCCCGCCAGAGCCGTGGCGGCCAGCGCGAAGGCTGTGATGGCATATTTTGTTAACAACTTCATTGGTGTGAAAGCTTGTGTAGTCGGTTGGTGGTATATCAGTTTACGATAACTTCGATGGGGGCGAGGTCGCGGGTGATGCCGTCGGGGCCCACGGCCTTGACGCGGCTGATGTAGAAGCGCTTGCCGCGCGACAGGCGGCGGAACGAATCTTTCTGGCGCTGCGAGAACTGGTCGCCGTTGGATACCTCGGGGATGGCGTTGCCCATGGAGTCGAAGAAGACGGTCTCGAAGCTCAGCACTTTGAACTGTATGTTGAGCAGGTCGTCGTCGATGGCGGCTTCGATGCCGGGAGCGCTCATGAGCTGGGTCTTGGGCAGTCCGCGGCCGCCACCCTTATAGTGGCCGGTGTTGCCGTTGTTGTCTTTGAAGGCTATGTAGGGCGAGGGATCGGGGAGCTTGCGCACGCGAAATTTTGTTTCGGTCATCTTCATGGGGCGTCCGTCCATGTCGGCTGTGACGCTCACCACGGCTTCTTCGCCCACTTTCGAGGGGTGAGCCACCCAGTGGTCGCCTTCGCGCTTGAGCGAGCCGTTGGTCATGGAGGCCGACACGGAGTTGGTGGCCACGCCGGGCACGGAGATGGATATGGGGTTGTCGATGCCGGCGTAGAGCACATTCATCATGGTGGCGCTCACGGTGGCGGTAGGCTCGATGACGGTGTAGCTCGACTCGAAGGGGTGGCGGGTCACCGATCCGTCGCCGTGGGGCACCTCGAGGTAGCCTTTATAGTCGAAGGTACCGGTGGCGCCGGGGTTAATCTCGTAGAGCCCTACGTTGTTGCCCAGCTTGGTGCCGTTGACGAAGATTTCGGGACGTGCTGTGGTGTCGACGGCGGCCAGCACGATGTTGGCCGAGTATTTGCCGCCGCGCATCACGAAGCGGCTCTGCGGTATGACGAAGGCATTGAGCTCGTTGACGCGCACGTCGCCGGCGTCGACATTGGCCAGAAGGGTCTGGAGGGCCTCACCTTCGGCAAACTTCACGTCGTTTTGCAGCTTGGTGAGCAGGGTGATGGCGGCCACTACGGGCTGGGTGTCGAATTTCGATTCCTCCCACGATTGCTTGCCGAGGGTGCCCTTGCGGAGCACGGGGTCGGTGGAGAGGGTCTTCTCGATGCTCTGGCGCTTGACCGAGTCGGCCATGAGCGAGGAGATGTAGGTGCGGTAGGCCTCGATGCCGGTGCGGAGCTGCTTGCCCCGGGGATTCTGCCCGGCGAGCATCACTACGGATGCCGCTTCGAGGTCGTCGCGGTTGAGTATGTTGTTGACATCGCCGTCGCTGCCGTCGGCTTCGCGCACGATGCTGAGTTTGAGGGTGTCGATCTGTCGGTAGAGGCGGTCGGTGATGCGGCGCACCTCCACTGCCTTGTCGTACCAGCGCTGACCCTTGTCGGGGTTTTGCTTTGCGAAGGCTTCGAGTGTATTGAGGATGGCGGCGTTGCGCTGCTCCACATTGTTGTTGGTGCGCTTCAAGCCCTCCTCCACCTGCGTGAATCCGTTGAGCACGTCGCTCGACACATTCAGCGCAAGCATGGCTGTCAGGACGATATACATGAGGTTTATCATCTTCTGACGTGGTGAAAGCCTGGTGTTGTTGCTGCCCATTGGTTATATATATCTTTGCTGTAGGGGGGATGTGGATTGGGGTGTGGGGAGATTAAATGGCCGAAGGCGAAGCCGAGTCGGCTGCAGGGGCTGCAGAGCCGGGAGTCGGAGGCACGGGGATGCCGTCGGGGGTCATCATGGGGCGGTACATGTTGATGGTCATGGCGGTGATCATCTTCTCGTATACCGAATTGAGCTGCTGCATGTAGCGTGCCATCTTCTCGGTCTCCTCGCAGTAGCGCTGGCTGGTGGCCGACGACTTCTCGTACATGTCGCGGATATCCTTGATGCCGCGGTTCACACGGTCGATAGAGTCGATCTGCGAGCTGACGCTCTTGAGCTGTATCTCGTAGATGGTGTTGAGGCCCTGGATGTTGCGGCTGAGGTCCTGCATCTGCTCCACATATCCGCGCGAGCTCTCGGTGATGCCGGCGGAGTTTTCGGTGATGGCCTTGTAGGAGTCGAGCAGTATGTCGCTGACCTGATTGAGCGAGCGTGTGGCAGCCTGGAGGTGCTTGAGCTCGTTGGTCATCTCGGTGATCTGTGCCAGATAGAGCTGAGTGGCGTCGGTGACCTGTCCCATCACCTCGGCGGGCGACGATCCGGGAGTGATTACGGGGGTGGCGAGGTCGGGCGACACGGGCACTCCGTGCACCTCTCCCTGACCGGCCTGAGAGCCGCCGCCGCCGTTGATCACCACTCCTGTGCCGCTTTGGAAGTCGGGGCGGTCTTCGGGGTTCTCGGTGTCGAAGACGGGGAAGACATTCTCCCACTTGTATTCGCGCGGGGGACGGTCGAAGGCGGTGAGAAGGAACATCAGCACCTCGGTGCCCATGCCGAGCGACAGCAGGAAGTTGCCGCCGGGGAGGTGGAGGATCTTGAAGAGCGCGCCCCAGATCACGATGGCAGCGCCGATGGAGTATGCGAAGTTGAAGAAGCGCTGCCCCTTCTCGCTGGAGATGAAGGCGCCGATGCCGCGCTTATATTGTTTGATTTTTCCCATTGTGAGATGCGGATAATGGTGTCGGATGTATAAGTGTCTGAGGCCGTGGCTGCCGGAGCGGGGGCTCCGGCGCGCTTGGGCCTCTTATTTGTTCTTGTTGAGCTGCTGACCGCGGGCGAATCCTATCTGCGAGCGCACACACCGGAAGCCGATGTAGGAGCGCTGCTCGTTCTGATACTCCCACATGCGGATGTCGCTGCGCACATTGTGGGCCACATCCTTCCAGGAGCCTCCGCGCACTATCTTGCGCTTCATCTTGTAGGGGTCTTCCTGGGCGGCGTCGTAGCGATACTGCGGATTGAGGTCGTTGGTGAGCTTGCTCACACCCTCGGTGTAGGCTGTGGAGGTCCATTCGCTCACATTTCCGGCCATGTCGTAGAGGCCGAAGTCGTTGGGCGAATATGTGCCCACGCGCGATGTGATCAGGTGGCCGTCCTTCACGTAGTTGCCGTCGTTGGGCTTGAAGTTGGCGTAGAAGCAGCCTTTGTCCTCGCTGATGGGGAGATCGCCCTCCCAGGGGAACATGTTGTCGTTCTCGCCGGCACGTGCTGCATACTCCCATTCAGCCTCGGTGGGGAGGCGGTAGGGCTCCACATACACGCCCTCCTTGCCCAGGGCGCGCTTAAGGTAGTCGGTGCGCCAGTTGCAGAAAGCGTTGGCCTGATCCCAGCTCACACCCACCACGGGATACTCGCTGTAGCCGCCGTGGCTGAAGTACATGCGCACGTAAGGCTCGTTGTAGGCGTTCTCGAAGTCGTTGACCCACACTGTGGTGTCGGGATATACGTTGACGATGTAGGTGTTGAGGAAGTCGTAGTCGCCGGTGAGGCCGCGGGTGACGGTCTGGCGTATGATCTCCCCTTCGTCGTTGACGTAGGCGGTATCTTTCGAGATCATGGGCACATCGGTGGGCACGGGGCGGTCGGTGTTGTATTCGCGACGGCGCGGGTCAAGCCGGTTGCGGCGCTTGGCTGCCTCGGTGTGGTTGTAGATCTCGTAGCGGTAGTTCATCTGCTCGGGATCGAGCTCGCGCGCACCGGTGATGGGATTGGTGCGGTAGACGCTCTCTATGGCGCGTGCCTCATCCTCCCCGGGATTGCGCCAGGGGATAGGCTTGCTCCAGTTGAGGTGGGGCTTGACGGGGTTGCCCTCTTTGTCCTCCTCGATCTTATACTCCTCGTTGCCGCCGTAGGCGGGGTCGGCAAGGCGCTCGCGGATGATGGAGTCGCGCACCCAGAAGACAAACTGCTTGTATTTGGAGTTGGTGATTTCAGTCTCATCCATCCAGAAAGCATCCACCGACATCCCCTTGGGGTCGGCGGCGAGATTCCAGGCGCTGTCGGCTTTCTGCGGGCCCATTTCCATGGATCCGCGGCTTACCAGCACCATGCCGTAAGGCGTAGGCTCGGCCCAGGCGGTGCCTCCCACGCCGGTCACCTCGCCTCCTGCCGCACTGCGGCCTCCGGCGGCACACGATGCCACCAGCACGCCAGCGGCGAAGGGCAAGAGATATAACGATACGTTTTTCTTCATATATGGTGATTTCCTCGTTTTTGCTTATATATAATGTTCTGTGTCAGAGAGAGATAGAGCTGCTAAGGCCCCGCTACATGATGCGTATGCTCTTGTGGCGGGGG
>CAJLLX010000138.1 GCA_905207535.1 uncultured Muribaculaceae bacterium
GGCTCCGAAAACTGAGGCTCAGGAGATTTAGTTACTTTTTTAGGGAAAACTCAGAAAATAAACAAGGATAATTCATAAACGGAGATTTTTCTTTTGTTTAATCGTACAGCCCTGAGCGTGGTGTAACAGCCAATATTAGCTTCGGCTCGATATGTAGCAATAAGAATTTCCGGATATTGGCAGTAGAGTTCAATATCTGAATTATCCTTGTTCTTATTAAAACTCCACTGAATGTTTCGTGTTTCTCAACATGGATTAGTTCAGTGGAGAAAATATGTTCAAATTATTGAATTTTTGTATATGTTAATTATACACAAGTAAGTGTCGCAAGTGTGCGGCATTTTTTATTTGTCATTGTGGTACAATGAAGTATATAATTGGGAAAAATAAAATTGGGGCAAGATGGCTGATGATACAAAGATAAGTGCTAAATTTGCATGGGAAGAGGAGCGTCCGGGAAGCTAACTAAATCATTATCATCAACACAACCAAAAACTTTATGACGAAATTCAAGCGAGAGCTCGCTCTGGCGGCAGCAGCTGTAATGGCTGCCGGCGCCATGACATGCGGAGCAGCTGAAGAGGGCGCCAAAACCAAGGGAGAGACGCCCAAGCCGAAAGCCTACCTTGTGGCCGACGCTCACCTCGACACGCAGTGGAACTGGAACATCCAGACCACCATCGGCCAGTATGTGTGGAACACTATCAATCAGAACCTCGCCCTGCTGGAGCGCTACCCGGAGTATGTATTCAACTTTGAGGGAGGTGTGAAGTATGCCTGGATGAAGGAATACTACCCCCGGGAGTATGAACTGATGAAAAAATACATCGCCGAGGACCGCTGGCATATCTGCGGCTCGAGCTGGGACGCCACCGATGCCCTTGTGCCGTCGGTGGAATCGGCTCTGCGCAATATCATGCTGGGTCAGAATCTCTACCGCCAGGAATTTGGCGTGGAGAGCACCGACATCTTCCTGCCCGACTGCTTCGGCTTCGGCTGGACACTGCCCACCATCGCCAACCACTGCGGACTGATTGGTTTCTCATCGCAAAAACTGGGCTGGCGCCACAACAACTTCCACGGCAACTCGCGCTACCCCTTCAATGTGGGTCTGTGGCAGGGTATCGACGGATCGCGTGTGATGATGGCCCACGGCTACGGCTACGGCCACCGCTGGGACTATGAGGACCTCACCGTGAGCCCGCTGATCAAAGAGCATCTGGCTGAAAGCCCGGTGAATGTGGTGTACAACTACTACGGCACCGGCGACATAGGCGGCAGCCCCTCGCTGACCTCGGTCGACGCCGTGGAGCGTGCCGTAAATAAGAAAGACGGCGACATAGAAATCATCTCGGCACAGAGCGACCGCATGTACAAGGACTATCTCCCCTACGAGAGCCATCCCGAGCTGCCCGTCTACGATGGCGAGCTGCTGATGGATGTGCACGGCACCGGCTGCTACACCTCGCAGGCTGCCATGAAGCGCTACAACCGCCAGAACGAGCAGCTGGGCGACGCCGCCGAGCGCGTATCGGTGATGGCCGAGCTGCTCGGCACCGCCGACTACCCCTCGGGCAAAATCACCGACGCCTGGAAGCGCTTCATCTTCCATCAATTTCACGACGACCTCACCGGCACCTCGATACCCCGCGCATATGAATTTTCGTGGAACGACGAGTTGCTGTCGCTCAAAGACTTCGCCGACGTCACCACTCACGGCGTGAGCGCCGTGGCTTCGCGCATGGACACCCGCGCCAAGGGCACACCTGTGGTGCTCTACAATCCCCTCGGCTTCGAGGTGAGCACACTGGTGGAGGTCAGCGTCCCCGCAAAAGCCCGTCCGGCTAAGGCAACCGTGATCAACGACCGCGGCGAGACAGCCGAGGCTCAGGTCATCGGCTACGCCGACGGCAAAGCCACCCTGCTTGTTGACGCCGAGAAGCTCCCCGCCAACGGCATGGCCGTCTACGACGTGCGCCTCTCCGGCAAGGGGAAAGCTCCCGCCGAAACCGAGGCCAATACCCTGGAAAATTCGCGCTACCGCATCACCTTCGACTCCAACGGCGACATCACCTCGCTCTACGACAAGACCGCCGGCAAGGAGATGGTGAAAGAGGGCAAGGCAATACGCCTGGCCATGTTCACCGAGAACGAATCGTTCCCCTGGCCCGCATGGGAGATCCTGAAAAAAGCCATCGACGGCACCCCCGAGTCGATCACCGGCGACGTGAAGATGACCCTCGTGGCCGACGGCCCGCTGCGCAAGACGCTGAAAGTGTCGAAGCGCCACGGCGACTCGCAGTTTGACCAGTATATCAGCCTCAGCGAAGGCCCGCTGAGCCACCGCGTGGACTTCTACAACGAAATCGACTGGAAGTCGATGAACTCGCTGCTCAAGGCCGAGTTCCCCATGGCCTACAGCAACCCCGAAGCCACCTACGACCTCGGGCTCGGCACAGTGCGCCGCGGCAACAACACCGAAAATGCCTATGAGGTGTATGCCCAGCAGTGGGCCGACCTCACCGGTAGCGACAACAGCTACGGTGTGACCGTGATGAACGACTGCAAATACGGCTGGGATAAACCCGACGACAGCACCCTGCGCCTGACCCTGCTCCATACACCCAAGACCAAGGACGGATACAAATATCAGGACCATCAGGACCTCGGACATCACACCTTCACCTACAGCATCGTCGGACATGACGGCGCCCTCGACCAGGCGGCTGCCGGCCGCGACGCCGAGGTGCTCAACCAGCAGGTGAAAGCATTCGTAGTGGCACCCCACAAGGGCGACCTCGGCCGCAGCTACTCGCTGGCATCGATCGACAACCCCGCCCTCGCCATCAAGGCTCTGAAGAAAGCCGAAGCATCCGACGAATATGTGGTGCGCGTCTACGACACCGCCGGCAACGGCACCCAGAAGGGTCAGATAGCCTTCGCCTTCCCCATCGAAGAGGCTGTGGCAGCCGACGGCACCGAGAAAACCATCGGCAAAGCCACATTCCTTGGTAACAACCTCAATGTGGAGGTCACCCCCAACAGCATCCGCACCTACAAGGTGAAGTTGCGCAAAGATCCCAAGGCTGCTGAGAAAGAGATGCTGCAGCTGCCGCTGGCCTACAACAAGAAGTGCATGAGCTGGAACGAATTCCGCAGCGAGGCCAACTTCAATTCCGGCTACTCGTACGCCGCCGAGATGATTCCCTCGGAGATCAAGTGGGGCGATGTAGCCTTCGCCCTCAACGGCAAAGAGCTGTATGACGGCATGGAATGCCGCGGCGACACGCTGCGCCTGCCCGCCGGTCACCGCTTCAACCGCGTCTACCTCCTGGCCTCCGCCGCCACCGAGGAGGGCGCCATCGACTGCGACGTGCGCGCCGGCAAACAGACCACCCACCTCACCGTGCCCTCCTACACCGGCTTTATCGGCCAGTGGGGCCACGATGAGCACACCAAGGGATACCTTGAGCCCGCCACGGTAGCCTACACCGGCACCCACCGCCACAGCGCCGAGGGCGACGTGCCCTACGAATTCACCTACCTCTTCAGCTTCCCCGTGGATATCCCCGCGAAGGCCACCGAGGTGATCCTGCCCAATGAGCCCGGCGTAGTGCTCTTCGCCGCCACCGCAGTGCGCGAGGATCTGCCGCAGGCCGAGGCCGCCGCCCCCCTCTTCCGCACCAACAATGTGTGCGACACTCCCGAGCGCATCAGCGCCGACGAGGCTGCCGCTCAGAGCGCCAACCTGCTCAGCGAGAAGAACATCATCGGCTGGAGCGGATTTGTCAACGACGGTGAGCATCCGCGCAAGATGGTCGACGGCGACGAGAATACCAAATGGTGCGACACCGGCGCCATACCGTGCCATGTAGACTTCGACCTCGGCGAGAAGACCGAGATCAACTCGTGGCGCGTGGTGAATGCCGCCACCGAGAATATGGCCTATGTCACCGCCACCTGCCTGCTGCAGGGACGCGACAACCCCGGCGAGGAGTGGCGCACACTCGACTCCTTCACCGGCAACCGCCGCAATGTAGTGTCGAAAAAGCTGGCCAAGCCCGAGAGCGTGCGCTATGTGCGCCTCAATGTCATCCAGCCCGTGCAGAGCCCCGACGGCCGCAACGCCCGCATCTACGAGTTCGGCGTGTACAAATAAATAGGATTTAAAAACAGGCATTGTAGCGTTGCGCTACATGTATCAGAAAAGACATCCGAAGGCCATGGTCTTCGGATGTCTTTTCATTTAGAAACGATGCTATTGTACAAAAAACCATAGAAATTGAAAAAAACACAGTGGTCCGTGGAAAAATCTACCTAAAGTCAAAGTCGAAACGCAATTATCCCCCGCGCGTAAGCCCTCCCATTTTT
>CAJLLX010000139.1 GCA_905207535.1 uncultured Muribaculaceae bacterium
TGGCGAAGACGCGCGCTTTGTGCTGCTCGACGCGCAGGGCAACCCCGTGCTCGACAAGAAGGGACGCAAGGGGAAAGCCGCCACCATAGTCTGCGGCTTCACCTGCCCCGACAGCGAGGTCGACACCATGGCCGCACGCCTCAAGCAGCGCCTGGGCGTGGGCGGCTCGTCGCGCGGCGGCGAGATCCTAATCCAGGGCGACAAGCGCCGCGAGGTGCTCGATGCCCTCACGGCCATGGGCTACAAAGCCCGCATCATCTGACCCGCAAGTCAAAAAAAACATATAACCCTTAAACAGCATACCGCACATGTCATACTACCACATGTATCCTTCCAGCATCAATGAGCGCTACCTGGAGCAGATCGTTGAGTTGCTGCGCCGCGGAGGCACAGTGGTCTATCCCACCGACACTCTTTACGCCATCGGCTGCGACGCCCTGAACAATCGCGCCGTGGAGCGGGTATGCCGCATCAGAGATATCAACCCCGCCAAGCAGCGGCTGAGCATGGTGTGCGACGACATCTCGCAGGCCAGCGAGTTTGCACGCATCGACAACAACGCCTTCCGCATCATCCGCGACAACACTCCCGGCCCCTTCACCTTCATTCTTCCCGCCTCCACCAGTCTGGCCAAGCAGTTTAAGGGGCGCAAGGAGGTGGGTGTACGCATCCCCGCCAACGAGATAGCCCGGCGCATAGCCCGCGAGCTGGGTTCACCCCTGCTGAGCGCCACGGCCACATGGCCCGAGGCCGAGGATGAGCAGCTCATCCACCCCGAGGAGGTGATGGCACGCTTCGACGGCGCCGTCGACGCCTTTATCGACGCCGGACAGGTCCCCGAGCCCGCAGCCCCGTCGGCTGTGGTGTCGCTCATCGACTCTTCGCAGCCCGAAATCATCCGCGAAGGCCCCCTCCCACTCAGTCTCTGACCAACTTCTACCATCAGCTAATACCTTCAATCATCCGCAGTGCTACAAATCCATAAGGCCTCAGCCGGCTCAGGCAAAACCTACACACTCACACGTCAGTATCTCCAGCTCCTGCTCGGCGAAAAAATCACCGAGGGACCCGGCGCCGGCAGCTATCGGCTGCGTCCGCTATCGTCGTACGGACCCGGCAAACCCAAGCACCACGGCTCCATACTCGCCGTGACCTTCACCAACAAGGCCACGGAGGAGATGATCAGCCGCATCATAGGGGAGCTTGCCGCCCTCTCGGGCGACAATCCGGGGCAGAAAAGTCCCTACCTCGACTATTTTCTCGAGACTTTCGGCACCGACCCCGAGACCCTGGCACGGCATGCCGCCACAGCCCTGCGCGACCTGCTCTTCAACTACTCGCAATTCAACGTCAGCACCATCGACAGCTTTTTCCAGCGCGTGCTCAACACCTTCACCCGCGAGCTCGACCTCTCCCCCTCCCACGCCCTGGAGCTCGACGACGCCTACCCCATACAGGTGGCCGTGGCCTCGATGCTCTCATCGGTCAATATCAACATCGACCCCGAGCAGCAGCCCGTGGCCGCCCGTCAGCGCCGCCACCTCATCCGCTGGCTCGAGGACTATATGAAAAATGCCGCCCTCGAGGGGGACAATTTCAATCTCTTCACCCGCACTTCGGGCCTCTTCCGCGACATCACCGACACCATACGTCTGCTCTACAACGAGACCTACCGCATGCACAGCCGCGAGATCAACGAATATCTCGCCGACCCCGACCGCATAGTGAAGTTTACGGCTGCCGTGGCCGACACTACGGCCATCGACGCCCTCAAGCAAAAGATGGCCGATGTCGCCCGGGAGCTGATCGCCATGAATCCGCCGCTGCTCGGCGCCAAGATTAAGGGCTCGGCCACGGGCCCCGGCGTGCTGCAGAAGATAGTCAACGGCGAGCTGAAATTTACCAAAACCTTCATCGACAAGCTCGATGACCCCATGTCGGCCTTCAATAAGCCATCGGCCAAAAAACCGCTCGACCCCACAGCGCTCGACCGTGTCGCCACCCTTTTCTTGCTCATCAAGGAGTATATCGCCAAGACCAAACTCCGCTCCATGCTGCTCAAATGGGTCTACTATCTGGGCCTTTTCGGCCAGACGCAGCGCTTTCTCGACGATTACCGCCACGACAACGACACCCTGCTCCTCTCCGATACCAACGACCTGCTGTCCCGCATCATCGACGAGCAGGAGACCCCCTTCATCTACGAGCGCATGGGCACCGCCATACGCCATTACCTCATCGACGAATTTCAGGACACCTCGCTGATGCAGTGGGAAAATCTCAAGCCGCTGGTGCTCGAGAGCCTCGCACGCTCCAACGACGACCTCATCATCGGCGACGAAAAGCAGTGTATCTATCGTTTCCGCAACTCCGACCCCACGCTGCTCGGCACCAAGGTGGAGTCGCTGGTGCGCTCGCGTTTTCCCTCCGATGTGGAGATCCACGGCGTCAGCATCGACGAGAATTGCAACTGGCGCAGCGCCCCGGAGGTGGTGCGCTTCAACAACTCCGTTTTCGCCGTCATGTCGCAGCTCATCGACGCCGCCAACGGCTCGGGCGACATCTCCGCCACCTACGCCGGCCTGGTGCAGAAGATCGGCAAGAAAAATCTTGACCTTCAGGGATATGTCAAGGCATTTTTCATCCCCAAGAGTGCCGACGCCGTCCCCGCAGCCTCTGACGGCGACATCCCCGGCGACGACGATGAGCTCATCGGCGAAGAGGAGCGGGAAGCGACGGCCGACGGTGCCTACGACATCGCCTATCCCATGCAGCTCAGGCTCATGAAGCGCGAGATCATGCGACAGCTCGCCGCCGGATACCGCCCGAGCGACATCGCCGTGCTCGTGCGCCGCTCCAAGGAGGGGAAAGCCGTCATACAGTATCTGATGGACATCTCGGCCAACGATCCCGAGTGGACTTTCGGGCCGCTCAACATCACCTCGGCCGACTCGATGGCGGTGGATATGTCGCCCTCGGTGACGCTCATCATCAATGTGCTCCGGACACTGGCCGACCCCTCGCTGGGAGAGGGTGTCCCCGCCGCCAGCACCGCTGCGGCATCATATCTGCGCTACCGCCTCATACACCGTTTCCACCTCGAGACCCATGTGCAGGTGCCGGTCAAAGATCCGGTGACCGGCGAGCCCGTCACCGGCGACGACGGCAAGCCTGAGATGCGCGAGTCAACCGCCTCGGAGGCCCTCCTGCGCGCCATCCGCGCCACTTCGCCCAAGTTTGCCGGCTCGCCCGATCCTCAGCAGCAGCAGATCGACAGCGCCATAGCCGAACTGGCCTCGATGGACAGTCCCACACTCATCTCCATCACCGACAGCATCATCTCGCGCTTCATCACCCCCGAGGCGCGGCGCCGCGAGAACCCCTTCATCACTGCTTTCCAGGACCTTGTGATCGATTTTTCCGACAAAGGGGAGAACTCCGTGCACGAATTTCTGGAGTGGTGGGACCGCGCCGGCCATCGCACCGCCGTGCAGACCCCCGAAGGGCTCGACGCCCTCAAGGTGATGACCATCCACAAATCGAAAGGCCTCGAATTTCCCTGCGTGCATGTGCCCTACTTCTCGCAGGATCTCGTCAGCTACCATACCCCCCGCAAAAAGAGCTTCGGATGGTATACACTTGACCCCGAGGCCTTTCCGAATGCCGATCCGGAGATATTGCCGCCGCTGGTGCCGCTGCCCAACACCACCGAGGTGGTCAGCCTGCCGCTTTTCGCCGCCGAAGGGCAGCGATGGGTCACGGAGCAGAAGACCGACACCCTCAATGTGGCCTATGTGGCCCTCACACGTGCCGTGCGCGAGCTGTGCGTGTATGTCAACAATTTCAGCGAAGGCTCCGACACCATCGGCAACTATCTCTCCCGCGCCATACAGGCCCTTCACAAGGGTGCCGACGGCATCCTGCCGCTCCTGCACCTCGAAGAGGGGGCGCTCCCCTATCTCGAGGAGCTCGCACCCTGCCTCACCGAGAGCAAGGAGTGCGCCGGAATGTCGGTGCTGGAGTACGGCAAGCCCACAGCGCCTGCCCGCGAGCCTGAGGCTCCATCCGAGCCCTCCCCGGAGCCATCTTCTAAGACTCCTTCCTGCGACCGTGCCGAGGAGGCAGCCCAAAGCCCTGAGGCGCCTCCCCTGCTCCCCATCGGCGAGCTCTACGGCGGCAGCCTCGAGACATATTCGCTCTACGACAAGGGCACACTCCGCGCCTCCACCGACTTCGAGGACGTGGCCGACTTCAATCTCGCCGACGAGCGTCAGCGAGGCAATTTCCTCCACGAAGTGCTCTCGCATGTGGGCCATCGCGACGAGCTGGAGCGCTCCCTCCGCGGGCAGGCCTACCGCTACGGCAT
>CAJLLX010000140.1 GCA_905207535.1 uncultured Muribaculaceae bacterium
TCCACCCCTATCTCTCCGCCGGCATCGTCGACGGCCACGGCCACGCACCGGCGGCAGTGAGACACCGAGATGCTCCCCGGCGCGCCTTCCAGGATTGGTGAGCCGTCGCTCCGGTGGCCATATCCCCCTCCGCCACCGGGAAATATCTCCCCGATCAGCCCTGTGGCAGTGCGCCTCTCGGCTGCGAGGTCGTGGCGAGGCGCCGAGCTCCGGTCAAGCGAGGCGATATGCACCTTCACAGTGCCCTGCTCGTAGAGTTTCATCTCTGTGGGTGTCAGGCGGTTTGGATCTCGGGCATCACTTTCACACGCACCGAGGCTATGCGGTGGTGCTCCATCTCCAGAATCAGGAAACGGCAATGGCCGTAGACCATCGGCTCTTTCTCTTTCGGGAAATCGCCCTTGATTGCCAGCAACATACCGGCAAGGGTCTCGCAGTCCTCGGCCACGGGAGCGTATTCCTCCTCCTCCAGCCCGGTCACGCGGAAGAAATCGGTCAGAAGTGTCTTCCCTTCAAACACATAGGTGTCGTTCGACAGCACTTTGTAGGTCTTCACATCTTCGTCGTACTCGTCGTTGATATCCCCAACGATCTCCTCGAGCACATCCTCGAGGGTCACCACTCCCTGCGTGCCTCCGTATTCGTCCACCACCACGGCTATGTGGAGCTTCAGCCGGCGGAAATCCTCCAGAAGGTCGTCGATCATGCGCGATTCGGGCACGAAATACGATTTGCGTATCAGGCTCTGCCACTTGAAGTCGGCATCACGCCCTTCGGGCTGGATGTAGGGGAGCAGGTCGCGCGAATAGAGCACGCCCCGGATATCGTCCTGCGACTCGCCGAAGACGGGCAGACGCGAGTAGCCGCTGCCGGTCACCACGGCCATCACTTCGTCGAAGGTCATGTCGTATTCTATGCCGGTCACATCCACTCGCGGTGTCATGATCTCGGCCGCAGTGGTGTCGCCGAAATTCAGAATACCTTCGAGCATCTCTTTGTCCTGACTGCCACCCACTTCGGTGATCTCGAGCGCCTGGCCCAGCTCGTCGGTGGTGATGTTGCGCGCTTTGCGGGTCACCACTTTGTTGACAAATTTCGTGCTTCCGGCCATCAGGGTAGCCAGCGGGTAAAAGAGTTTGGTGAGAAAATTCAGGCCGCCCACCGCCGTGCGGGCCCACCGCATGGGGTTGGTGTTGGCCGCCAGTTTGGGCAGTATCTCCCCGAAAAGCAATATCAGGAAGGTGAGCAATACGGTCTGCAGCAGGAAGTTGAGCCATCCGGGCATCTGCTCGAAGAGGGCCGAGAGCCCGAAGCTCATCAGCACCACTATGGTCACATTCACCAGATTGTTGGAAATCAAGATGGTGGCCAACAGCCGATCGGGCTTGGCGATCAGCCGCTTTATAGCCTCGCTTTTGGGCGACTCGTCGAGTTCTTCAGCCTGCTGCGGCGTGATCGAAAAATATGCTATCTCGCTGCCGCTCACGAAGCCCGAGATCAGCAGGGCCACACACGCCAGCGCTATCGACACTATCTGTGCCGCGCCAAGCTGCGAAAAATCTATCGCACCCATCGTCAGGGCGCTCCAGTCTGTCATCCTGAGCCAGAGATCGCTCTGACACAGGATTGTCGGTAAGGGATCTATATCCAATTTGCTGATTATTAGTTAATACGTCTGCCTTCCCCGCGCCATCCGCGGAGAAAGTGCAAATTTACTCAATCTTTCGCTCTTATCAAAATTCCACGAACGCAAACGGCAGAAGCGATGCCACCGACGGCAGCCGGTACACCTCCTTTTCGCCTACCAAAAGCACCTCCACAGGCTTCCCGGCCAGCATTTCGTATTCCAGCAGGGCCTGGCGGCAGGCGCCGCAGGGCGCTACAGGAGCAGGAACAAATTTGCCGTCGGTGCCCCGCGCGGCCACGGCAATCTTCTCAAACCGCGCCTCGGGATACTGCGCATGTGCATAGTAGCAGGCGCTGCGCTCGGCGCAGGTGCCCGACGGGAAGGCTACATTCTCCTGATTCGCGCCCTCTACCGTCTCGCCGTTCGACAGCCGTATCGCGGCCCCCACGCAAAAGTGGGAATAGGGAGCATAGCTGCGGTATGTAGCTTCCATTGCGCGCTTTACCAGCGCCCGATCTTCGGCCGGCAGCTCTTCGTGAGCCAGCACTTCGTATTTCGTCGTTATCTCTTTAGTTTCCACGGTCATTATCCATTGTTTTGGGGGGCGCCGACCCGCGGCGCGCCCCTTTCTCAGCCATAAAGTTAACGCATTATACCGAAAAAATGAATATTTACCCCTATTTTTTTTGACATTTAAGCCCTTTTCGCTAACTTTGCGCTCTGATAGCCCCGGACTCGGCTCTGACACCGCGCCGGGCTCTCTTTCCGTTTACACTTTAGTAAATCAAAAAAGTACACATATTCCATCAATGGCTAAAAAAGAACAAAACGCCCCCGAAACAACGGGCCTCGACACCGTCAACGACTCCCTCACAGCCGTTACCCGCAAGGTGCAGGACAACAGAAAGACCATCGTCATCGTATCTTGCATCGTTGTCGCTATCGCTGTCATCATCCTCGCTTACGTCTACTTCTTCCGCAACCCGGGGATGCAGAAAAACAACGACAACATCGGCAAGGCCGACCTCCAGCTCGCTCTCGGCAACGACTCCATCGCCCTCAAGCAGTATACCGACATCGCCGACAACGGCAGCTTTGAGGCTTCCAACCGCGCCGCACTTCAGAGCGCTATCCTCCTCTACCAGGACGGCAAATATGAGGACGCACTCAAATATGTAGAGAAATACTCCTCGCGCGACGACATCATCGGCGCCGGAGCTCTCTCGCTCAAAGGCGACTGCTACGTAAACCTCGACAAGCTCGACAAAGCCGTCGACGCTTACAAGGACGCCATCAAGGCCAGCGACGAGAACCCCGCCTACACCCCCTACTTCATGATGAAACTCGCACGCGTTTACCGCGCGCAGGCAAACTTCGCCGACGAAGCCAAGCTCCTCGAGGAGATCCAGAAGGTATATCCCCTCTACGGACAGCAGCACAACATCGACATCGAGAAACTCCTCGACCGTGCCCGTCTCCAGGCCAAATAATCACCCCCACACGCATTTTCTCTGAAATACGTCATAATAAAAGCATTTTACTCAAGGCTTCTCTCCCCTCCAAAGGGAGATAAGCCTTTTTAATATACCGTTTCTCTATTTTTTTTACTCACTATGTCAACCAACACCATCGATAACCCCAAGAAAGTCACCACATCCACCGTGGCCAA
Organism: uncultured Muribaculaceae bacterium; assembly: GCA_905207535.1. Taxonomy (GTDB): domain Bacteria; phylum Bacteroidota; class Bacteroidia; order Bacteroidales; family Muribaculaceae; genus UBA7173. Next base: position 3,297 of record CAJLLX010000140.1, read on the forward strand.
AATGAAACAGGCCGGCGAAAAGATCGCCATGATCACAGCCTACGACTACACCATGGCCACACTCGTAGATCAGGCCGGCATCGACCTCATCCTCGTCGGCGACTCCGCCGCCAACGTCATGGCCGGATACGACACCACGCTCCCTATCACCCTCGACAAGATGATCTACCACGCACAGTGCGTCACCCGCGCCGTGCGCCGCGCCATGGTCATCGTCGACATGCCCTTCGGTACATGCCAGGGAGGCGACGAGCTCACCGGCCTCCATGCCGCCATCCAAGTGCTCAAAGAGACCGGAGCCGCAGCCGTCAAGATCGAAGGCGGAGAGCAGGTAGTGCCCCTCATCACCCGCATCACCGCCGCCGGCATCCCCGTCATGGGCCACCTCGGCCTCACACCCCAGAGCGTCAACCAGTTTGGAGGCTACGGCATCCGCGCCAAAGAGCAGGCCGAAGCCGATCGCCTCATCCGCGACGCCCTCCTCCTCCAGCAGGCCGGATGCTTCGCCCTCGTACTCGAGAAAGTGCCCGCAGCACTCGCCGCCGAAGTCTCCCGTCAGCTCGCCATCCCCACCATCGGCATCGGAGCCGGCTCCGGCACCGACGGCCAGGTACTCGTCCTCCAGGACATGCTCGGCATGAATCAAGGCTTCCGTCCCAAATTCCTCCGCACCTACGCCAACCTCGCCGACACCATCCACCAGGCCGTCGGCGCCTACATCTCCGACGTCAAATCCTCCCACTTCCCCTCCGCCTCCGAATCCTACTAATCCCCCCCCCTTTCCCTCCCCGCTCCCTCTTTTCCCTCCCAGCCTCTTTGCCTCCTCCTTTCGGATGCCTCCCTCGGCAGCTCTCGTTGCGAAGCCCCTTTGGGTACTCAAAGCGAAGCTTTGAGCCTGCAGCAAAGTCCCTTCCTCTCCCCCTCCTTCTTCCCGTCTCCTTTTTTCCTCTCTCCCTCTTTTTTTAGTGATCAGAGCTTCAGCTCTGATCCTCACTAAGCTCTAAGCTCTGAGCTCTAAGAACTAACCCCTCGCTCGGGCGCCCTTGATGGGCGCCCGAGCGAG
>CAJLLX010000141.1 GCA_905207535.1 uncultured Muribaculaceae bacterium
AAGCATTTGTGATGGAAAATGGTGTCTTAAAACGTGCTTGGGTAGTAGGAACCGAGCCAGATTATGTGAATGCTGAATTTTTTGATATGGAAACAGGCGATCATCTACTGAAAGGCTGAAATTATGAATAGAATCAGAGTGTGGATAAAAAAGCACAAAATTTGTACAGCCAGTATCTGCATTATTTTAATCCTTTTAATTTCTGCGTTATGCGTCTCCCCATTTGTTGCGATTCATATTGATGATTTTCGCAACATGGGCTGTTCCTCCGTCGTATTCGACAAGCGGCAGATGAACGGCGTGGACCGCATCGTGGTCAAGACCAAAAATGGTGAAACCACGATTCGGGACAAGGCACTGATTAGGCGCATGGTAAAGGAAACCATGACGGCCACCTCCATCGGGACGGTAGGCCGGAGCCTCCCCCATCCCCTCGGGGAGCGGATTTTTGAGTATCTCTTTCTCGAGAAAGCGCTCTATCGAGCCGAACTTCTGCTGCTCGCGGCCTCCGGCCACCAGCGTGACCGCCATGCCGCCGGCATTGGCACGGGCTGTGCGCCCCACGCGGTGCACATAGTCCTCGGCCGTGCGGGGCACGTCGTAGTTGACTACCATGGAGATATCCTCGATGTCGATGCCACGGGCCACGATGTCGGTGGCGATGAGAGCGTCGATGCGCCCGGCCTTGAAGTCGAGCATCACCTCGTCGCGCTGCTGCTGCTCGAGATCGGAGTGCATCTCCCCCACTTTCAGGCCCTTGCGGCGCAGAGAGCGCGATAAGTCCTTGACGCTGAGCTTGGAGGATGCGAATACTATCACGCGCGAAGTGCGCACATGGCGCAGCAGATACTCCAGCAGGGCCGGCTTCTGCGCCTCGTTGCAGATGTAAGCGCTCTGCTCTATCTTGTCGGCCGGACGGCTCACGGCAATCTTCACCTCGGCCGGGTCGCGAAGGATGGCCTTGGCCATCATCTTGATTTTCGGAGGCATCGTGGCCGAGAACATCAGCGTCTGGCGTTCGGCTGGCAGATGCTTGACAATCTGCATGATATCATCGTAGAAGCCCATATCGAGCATGCGGTCGGCCTCGTCGAGGATAAAGAAAGACACCTTCGAAAGGTCCACCATCCCGGTCTGCAGATGAGCCAAAAGGCGCCCCGGAGTGGCGATGACCACATCGGCGCCCGTTTTGAGGCCATGCTGCTGGCGCGAGAACTCCTCGCCTCCGGCTCCGCCGTAGACGGCAATGGAGCTAACAGGCATATAATAAGCGAATCCCTCCATCTGGCGGTCGATCTGCTGGGCAAGTTCGCGTGTGGGCGACATCACCACACAGTTGATCGAGTCGGTGGGATAGTCTCCGTAGGTGATCATGTCGATAACGGGGAGCAGATAAGCGGCAGTCTTTCCTGTACCGGTCTGTGCCACAGCTATAAGGTCTCGTCCCTGCAGGGCAAGCGGGATGGCCTGTTCCTGGATGGGAGTGCACTCGTCGAAGTGCATATCATAAAGAGCGTCGAGCAGGTCGTCGCTCAGGTCCAAATCTTCAAATTTCATGTCGTCGTATTTCCGAGTGCGAAGTTACAGCTTTTTGCGCAGACCGCAAAAGCATAGGAGATAAAAGCATGGGGGATGTGGGTATAAAAAAATTGATTTGTCTCACGACAAACCAATCTTAGTTAACCTTAAATCTAATACCATGAAAAACACGTTGCAAAGGTAAGGGGATTTTCCAAACGTGTCAAGCATTTTGCAAGGTATTTGATATAGCTTTAACAAAATTTTACAGCGAATGATGCCAAACCGGCACCTCTCAAAACATTTTGTGCGCAAATCGGCTATTTCGCTGGCAAATTGCCAAAATCGCAATAACGCGTCGGGAGGAGGCTCGATATGCCCTCTTCACATTTATTAACAACAATACTTTCTGTCGCTTACAGAGGCATTTACGGCCCGAAATCGGCCATTTTTTCGCTTCTTACAAAATGTCAGATGACACTGTATAGCAGCTGCGAGGGAATATCTCGATATCATCGGTGGGGAGTAGGCCGGTATCATCGGCGCGGGTCATGTCGGCGGAGGCGGATCATGCCAACGTCACGACGGCGGGGAGCAGGCAGATATCATCTGCGCGGTGCTGGCCGGCGGAGGCGGGGATCAGGCGAGGGTCACTACGGTGATGCCGGCGCCGCCAAACTGCACATGCTCATCGCGGTAGGAGGCCACGCCGGGCACGGTGTCGAGATACTGGCGCAGAGCCTGACGGAGGGCGCCGGTGCCGGTGCCGTGGAGGATGCGCACTTCGCCCTGATTAAACTGGATGGCATCGTCGATGAAATAGGTGACGGCCTGGATGGCCTCGTCGGCGCGCATGCCGCGCACATCGATCTCGCGCTTGAAGTGGAGCTGGCGGTCGCGGATGCGGTCGGCAGTGGCGCTGCTTACAAAGGTGGCGGCAGCATCGGCCGAGGGGCGGCTCATGGTGCGCTTCAGTCGGGAGAGTTTCACCTTGGTTTTGAGCATGCCGAAGGCCACCATCGCCTCCTTCCCCTCGATGGAGAGGATGGTGCCGGGCGTGCCCTGACCGTCGAGCTTCACATTGTCGCCCACGGCAAGGGGTGCGGAGGGGGTGGATGCGGCCGGTTTGGCGGAGGAGGCGGAGTCGGCGGAACGCTTTTTCTTCGGAGCACGCTTGAGGAGCGCCGGCTCGGCCTCGGCAGGGTCGGCGAGGCGCTCCTTCTCCGAAGCCATGCGTTCGCGGGCCTGACGGGTGCGCTCCTTTTCGGCCTGCGCCTCGCGGATTTCGCGGATGGTGCGCTCGATGGCGGCATTGCTCCCCTCGAGGATGCGGCGCGCTTCCTCCTTGGCTTCGGCGAGAATCTCGCGGCGCTTGCCGCGCAGAGTCTCGGCATCCTCCTCATATCGCTCCAGCACCTGATCGATCTTTTTCTCCTTCTGACGGATGGCCATGCGCTTATTCTCCCAGTAGCGGCGGTCGCGGGCTATGTCGAGGAGGTATTTGTCCATGTTGATGTAGTCCGAACCCACTATCTCGGCGGCCTCGTCGATGATCGAGGCGGGGAGGCCGGTCTTGCGGGCGATCTCGATGGCGAAGGAGCTGCCCGGATTGCCGATGGAGAGGCGGAAGAGCGGTTTCATCTGCTGACGGTCGTAGAGCATGGAACCGTTGACCAGCCCTTCGGTATCCTCGGCGAAGTGCTTGAGATTCTGGAAGTGGGTGGTGATGACGCCCCACATCCCCTTGCGGTTGAACTCCTTGAGGATGGCCTGAGCGATGGCTCCGCCGATCTGCGGCTCGGTGCCGGCGCCAAACTCGTCGATGAGTATCAGCGAGGTCGGGCGGCCGTTGGAGAGAAATTGCTTCATGTTGCGCAGATGCGAGGAGTAGGTAGAGAGGTCGTCCTCGATGCTCTGGTCGTCGCCGATGTCGATGAAGATGTCGGAGAAGATCCCCATGTGGGAATTTTCGAACACAGTGGGCACCATGCCGCACTGCATCATATACTGCACTATACCTACAGTCTTGAGGCACACCGATTTACCTCCGGCATTAGGCCCGGAAATCACCAGGATGCGCTTCTGAGGGGTGAGCATGATGTCGAGCGGCACTATCTCCTTGCCCTGCTTGCGCAGCGACTCGAGGAGCACAGGATGAGTGGCATGATACCATTCAAGCTCTTCACCCTCAGCGATATGCGGCATCGTAGCATCGGTGTCGCGGGCATATGTGGCCTTGGCCATGATGAAGTCGAGGCGTCCCAGCAGGGCATAGCTCTCGAGAATCTCAGGGATAAAGGGGCGGATGCGGTCGGTGAGCTCTGCAAAGATGCGGAGTATCTCGCGGCGCTCCTCAATCTCGAGCTCGCGGGCGCGATTGTTGATCTCCACTATTTCGGCAGGTTCGATGAAGAAAGTCTTGCCGGTGGCCGACTCGTCGTGGACGATGCCGCTGATCTTGCGTTTGTGCATCGGGGCCACAGGGAGCACCAGGCGGCCGTCGCGCACGGCAGGCGTGACATCTTTTTCGAGGTATCCACCCTCGACGGCACGGGCTATGACGCGGCGCATCACCGAGTTGACCGTCGACGACACGCGCGAGAGCTCCGAGCGGATCTGCGCCAGATAGGGGGAGGCATTGTCGAGCACATTGCCGTATTGGTCGAAAACGGCATCGATAGCCTTGCAGAGGTCGGGAAACGACGACAGCCGGCTGCACATGTCGGTGAGCAGCGGATAGGGGGTGGCGGCCGACTCGCCCGAGAAGGGGTCGGCACCGCCGGCGGCCGTCCGGAAGTAGCGGCTCACGTCGGCCATGG
>CAJLLX010000142.1 GCA_905207535.1 uncultured Muribaculaceae bacterium
TCATCGGAGAATTGGTCAAGTGAAATACGCTTTAATTTAATTCATCCAACAGGTTTTTCATTTTATTTATTTAAGTTCCTCCTTCCCCCTTCCTTCCCCTCCCTCTTTATCCCCGCAAAGTTACACCGATTTTTGGTAGATTCTTAATTTGATCATGAGTAATAGTCCCCCATTTCTCGGTATTTCATAAAATTAAGTAATAAGGGCTCCAGGACATCATATGTGTCAGTATATTCGCCGGATTCTACCTTCTGAGTCTCAATTCAACCCAATTCGTTAGAATATACGTCAGGGTATTGTCCTTCTTATGATGGCTTCCAAGAGTTGCGAATTAAGAGTTGATTCCTTCGCATGTTCTTGGTTGTATTTCAACGCTTTGTTGACAAAGTGCATGTACTACTTATTTATCGCGTCGGTATTTGTGGGATCAGATAGAGACGACGAAGGCCAAGACGCAGACCAAAGAGCAGAAGACGACGGGCCAACCCTGGAAATCTTTTGTATTTGCCTTCGGCCTCGCCGCCCTCATTTTCGGCTTGAGATATACTCCCCGGAAATAACGAACTCTACTTGTCCGAACCTCACCCCTCTCTAACGCAAAAGAGCTGCAAATCAAAGACTTGCAGCTCTTCTGCGGAGAGGACGAGATTCGAACTCGTGGTAGGATAACTCCTACGTCAGTTTAGCAAACTGGTGGTTTCAGCCACTCACCCACCTCTCCAATATTGATTATCAGAGGTTTAGCAAATGCTAAATTCTTGTGATTAAAGCAGTTTTTGGCGCATTTCCTCCGAAAAGCGTTGCAAAGTTAAGGATTTTATTTGTAATGTGCAAGTTTTCGTCTAAATATTTCCTGCACAAAGCGCTGATTTTCTCCTCAAACGCTCCTCTTAACTCCCTAACATGCGAAATATCAGCATTGAGGAGCATCCGTCGAACGGCCCCACGGCGCATCCGAAGCCAAGTGGGTGGGGCGGCTTAGCGGAGGCGGGAGGCGGTGTGCTGGGTGCCGACGATCCAGAGGCGGTCGCCGGGGCGCAGGGGGAGGTTGGCGGGATTGTCTACGAAGACGCCGTCGCGCTCGAGGGTCACCACATGGGTCTGATAGTTGCGACGCAGGTCGGCGGTGACGAGGGTTTTGCCGATGAGAGGGGAGCAGTCGGTGAGGTCGACGGGGGTGAGGCGGAAGTCGGTGAGGTCGGGCTGCGCCTCGGGGGTCTGCTGCGAGGCTTCGATCACCGGGAGAATGGCGGTGATCTGGTCGTCTGTGCCAATCACGCCGATGGTGTCGCCGGGGAAGATGCGGGTGTCGCCCGAGGGCACCACGGTGAGCGACTGCCCGCGCTGGATGGTGACCACATTCACCCCGTATCGGTCGCGGATGTCGGTGTGGGAGAGGCGTTCGCCCACGAAGGGGCATCCGTAGCCCACGTGCATGTAGGCCAGGTGGAGGTCGGAGATCACATTGTTGTTTTTGCCCGAACGGCGCAGGTCGCGCTCGTTGAGATTGTCGATAAATTTAGTTTCGATAGCGCGGAGCTGGCGCGACAACTTCTTGGAATATAGCATCATGAGCAGCAACATGGAGGCCACACCCACCAGGATGCCGGTGGTGAGCGAGTAGCATTGCCATAGCTGGTAGACGATGAAAGCGAGGGCTATGAGCAGCCTCAGCACCATCATCACTATGCGCGGTATGCGCATCTGGGCGGCTGTGAGGTGCTCGCAGTCGTGGTCGGAGTTCATCCTCGGGGGCAGGCAGAGGGCCAGCAGGAAGGGCGACATCAGGGCGATGGTCACCACGGTGCCCCCCAGCCGTGCCCAGCTGTGGGCCCACCCCTCGAGCCACGGCATCAGATACATGCGGCTCACCAGCGTGATGGCGTAGAGCACTATCGAGTAGAGGGCGATGCGCCAGAGGTAGCGGCGCACCAGGGCCATGTAAGCGCGGCGGGTGGAGTGGCGCTCGTCGTCGCGGCGCGGTTCGCGAGGCTGCAGCAGAAACTTCAGGCGCGAGGGCAGATGGGCCGACACAAAGTTGTAGGCCGGGTCGGCCATGCGGATGAAGTAGGGGGTGGTGAAGGTGGTGAGCACCGACACGGCCACCACGATGGGGTAAATCTCCGCGTCGAGCACGCCGAGGCTCATGCCGAGGGTGGCGATGATGAATGCAAATTCGCCGATCTGCGTCAGCGAGAAGCCACTCTCCATGGCCACGCGCAGGCTCTGACCGGTGACAAGCATGCCGAAGGTGCCGAACACTATCATCCCCACTATCACTACCACCGACAGCAGCAGGATGGGCCACCAGTATTGCACGATGACGTCGGGCTGCACCATCATCCCCACCGAGATGAAGAATACCGACCCGAAAAGGTCCTTCACCGGAGTGGTCACGGCCTCGATGCGCTCGGCGTAGCTCGTGCCGGCGAGGATCGATCCCATCACGAAGGCTCCGAGGGCCAGCGAGAAGCCGCAGAACACTGAAAAGATTGCCATCCCCAGGCAAAGGCCCATTGACACCACCAGTAGCGTCTCATTGTTGAGAAACCTCCGGAAGCGGTTGAGCATCGACGGCAGCACGAACACGCCCACCAAGAACCATATGATCAGGAAAAAGGCCAGCTTGCTGACGCTCATCAGCATTTCGCCACCTTCCACGCTGTTGTTGAGAGCTATCGACGAAAGCAACACCATCATCACCACGGCGAATAGGTCCTCGATGATTAGCACGGCGAACACCAGCGAGGCAAATTTCTTCTGTCTAAGCCCCAAGTCGGTGAAGGCTTTGATGATAATGGTAGTGGACGACATTGAGAGCATCCCCCCGAGAAAGAGGCTGTTGATGTGGCTGAATCCCAGCAGATGTCCGATGAGAAATCCCGTGCCCATCATCCCGACGACGATAATCAGCGCCGTCACCACGGCCGAACCGCCCGTATTGACCAGCTTTTTGAAGCTGAACTCCAGCCCCAGTGAGAACAGCAGCACTATGATGCCCAGTTGCGCCCAAAATTCGATATTCTCCATCGTCGTCACCGACGGAAGCGGCGTGAAATTGGGGCTGGCGAGGAAGCCCGCCACGATGTAGCCCAGCACCACCGGCTGTTTGATCCATTTGAAAAGCAGGGTCACTATGGCTCCGAGCAGCAGTATGAAGGCGAGATCCGATATGAGGCTGTTCATGGGGTAGGAAGTTGGTTGAAGGGGTGTTTTATGGTGCAATGGCTGTCTCCTCTCGTCGGTGGCGGGGGGCAGGCAGCCATTGCGCGTCAGTGTTGGTATATCGCTGTAGCCGGACCTTGACGGCCCGTGATGCTTACTTCTTGAGGGTGAAGCGGCGCGAGGAGAGGCGGAAGTTGTCGGCAAACAGTTCCACAGTGTAGTCGCCGGGGGTGAGGGTGGTGTTCACGTCCCAGTAGATGGTGACGCCGCCTATCTCCTCGCCGGCATACTCTATCGACTTGCGTGCCGTGGCCTCAAGTGTCGAGCCCTCGAAGCTGAAGGAGCCTCCGCCGCCGAGCAGTGTGCCCTCGGGGTTGGTGATGCGCAGATAGATGGTCTTCTCGCCCACGGGGGTGGAGTTGTTCTGCGGTATGGTGAAGGTCACCATCAGCTGGCGGGCCTTGGTGACGTTTTTCTCCTTGCGCCCCTTCTTGTTGAGCGGAGTAAGCTGCACTCCGGTCACATTGAGCTTCTCGGCGAGGGTCATGCGCTCGTTGAGCACCTTATTGCTCTGCTGCACAGTCTGGATATTCTGCGACAGCTGCTGATTTCTGGCCTTGACTTCCTGATTTTCCGAGCGGAGCTCCTGATTTTCCTGGCTCAGCGCGTTGATCTGCTCCACATAGTTGCGGAGGATCCCCTTGAGGGTGGCAATCTCCCCTTTGAGCTTGTTGATCTGCGCGGCGCTCTTGTTTTTCTCGTTTTTCAGCTCCTGCAGCAGTTTCTCCACCTGTGCGCGGGCTGCGGAATATTTCTGCACTATCGAGTCGTTGGCCAGCAGCGAGGTCTGATTCTCATACTGGGCAAACTCGTTGTTGAGGGCGTCGTATTCGTTGGCCAGCTGTATCTGCTCGTTAGCCAGCTGCAGTTGTTCGATCTGCTGCTCCTGCTTGGCGGTCTCCTGGGTGTGTTTCACCGACATGAAGACCACGGCGAGGATTGCCAGCACCAGCAGCACGGCCAAGATGGAGATCCACATCACCATCTGCTTGGGATTTTTGCCGCCGGCATTGCCGCGACGGCGGTTGTCGCCGTGGTCGCGCCGCCTCGGAGGCATCTCCGGCTCCGGCTCGCGCACGGGGCG
>CAJLLX010000143.1 GCA_905207535.1 uncultured Muribaculaceae bacterium
CACTGAAAACGGATGTCATTCCGATTTTCTTTCCTAATAATCCTGGCATTTCTGTAGTTAGTTGAATATTTATTTTTTTCGGCTTCGCTCAGCGCGCCGCCCCCGGTCTCGGACCGGCCGATACGTAGGGCCTCGCGCCGCGCGTCACCGCTTTTTTTGCTTTCTTTCCGCCTCTTCCCCTCTCCTACCGGCTCATGTCGAGCTTTCCGGAGGCCGGGGGATGATTGGCGGGGGTTGTTTGTTGAGTCGTCTTGGGTTTTAAGAGTCTTTCAAGATTCTTGCCTCAGGAGGGCATCACACCTTGATCTCTACCTCCACACCCGAGGGAAGCTCCAGCTTCATCAGAGCGTCCACTGTCTTGGCGGTGCTGTTGTAGATGTCGATCAGACGCTTGAAAGCGCTCAGCTGGAACTGCTCGCGGCTCTTCTTGTTCACGAATGTCGAACGGTTCACAGTGAAGATACGCTTGTGCGTAGGCAGGGGGATAGGACCGCTGATCACCGCACCCGTAGCTTTCACAGTCTTTACGATCTTCTCGGCCGACTTGTCAACCAGATTGTGGTCGTACGACTTCAGTTTGATTCTAATTTTCTGGCTCATATTGTGTTGTTTCTTTTTTTTACTGTTCTATAAGTCGGAGCGGCTTACATTATTTCACAAGATCCACACGGCCCTGGCACTCGGTCAGCACCTGCTTGGCGATGCTCGACGATACCTCGGCATAGTGAGAGAATGTCATCGTGGAGGTAGCACGGCCCGAAGTGATCGTACGCAGGGCGGTCACATAGCCGAACATCTCGGCCAGAGGAGCCTGAGCCTTCACTACGCGGGCACCGCTGCGCGATGTCTCCATGCCTTCTACCTGACCGCGACGCTTGTTGAGGTCAGAGATCACGTCGCCCATGCTCTCCTCCGGAGTCACTACCTCGATCTTCATGATAGGCTCCATCAGCACAGGACCGGCCTTCTCCGAGCCCTTCTTGAACGCCTGGATGGCGCAGAGCTCAAACGACAGCTGATCCGAGTCAACGGGGTGGAACGATCCGTCGAGCACAGTCACCTTCAGGTGCTCTACGGGATAACCGGCGAGCACACCGTTCTTCATAGCGTTGGTGAAGCCCTTCTGTATGGCAGGGATGAACTCCTTGGGGATGTTACCGCCCTTCACCTCGTCTACAAACTGCAGACCGCCCTCGAAGCCCTCGTCTACAGGCTCGATGCGCACGATGATGTCGGCAAACTTACCGCGACCACCGGTCTGCTTCTTGAATACCTCGCGGAGCTCTACAGGCTTGGTGATGGCCTCCTTGTAGGTTACCTGCGGACGACCCTGGTTGCACTCTACCTTGAACTCTCGCTTCAGACGGTCGATGATGATATCCAGGTGAAGCTCGCCCATACCCGAGATCACGGTCTGGCCGGTCTCCTCGTTGGTGGCTACACGGAAGGTAGGATCCTCCTCGGCAAGCTTCTGCAGGCCTACGCCCAGCTTGTCAAGGTCTTTCTGAGTCTTAGGCTCTACGGCGATACCGATCACAGGTTCGGGGAAGTCCATAGCCTCGAGCACGATAGGATGATTCTCGTCGCACAGGGTGTCGCCGGTGCGGATATCCTTGAAGCCGACGCCGGCGCCGATGTCGCCGCAGCCGATCTTCTCCATCGGGTTCTGCTTGTTCGAGTGCATCTGGAACAGACGCGATACTCGCTCCTTCTTGTCGCTGCGCGAATTGAGCACATACGATCCGGCCACTACATCGCCCGAGTATACACGGAAGAATGTCAGACGGCCTACATACGGGTCGGTAGCAATCTTGAACGCCAGGGCACACATAGGAGCCTCCGACGACGGCTCGCGGGTCTCCTCCTTGTCGGGGTCGCCCACAGCGTGGCCGTGCACGGCGCCTGCGTCGAGCGGGCTCGGCAGATATGCGCACACATTGTCAAGCAGAGGCTGCACGCCCTTGTTCTTGAACGACGAGCCGCAAGTCATAGGCACAATGTCCATCTTCAGAGTAGCGGTGCGGATAGCGCGGCGGATCTCCTCCTCGGTGATAGTAGAGGGATCGTCGAAATACTTCTCCATCAGCTCGTCGTCGTACTCGGCGATCTTCTCGAGCATCTTGTCGCGCCACTCCTCGGCCTCGGCCTGAAGGTTAGCGGGGATTTCGTCTAATTCATATTCTGCGCCCTGAGTCTCGTCGTGCCAGAAGATAGCCTTCATTGTGATAAGGTCTACCAGACCCTTGAAGGTCTCCTCTGCACCGATAGGTATCTGGATGGGGCAGGGATTGGCACCAAGCACATCCTTCACCTGGCGGCAAACCTCGAAGAAGTTCGCACCCGAGCGGTCCATCTTGTTCACATACCCGATACGGGGCACATTATATTTGTCGGCCTGACGCCATACGGTCTCCGACTGAGGCTCCACGCCGCCTACGGCACAGAATGTGGCCACAGCGCCGTCGAGCACACGCAGCGAGCGCTCCACCTCCACGGTGAAGTCCACGTGTCCCGGAGTGTCAATCAGGTTGATCTTGTACTTATTGCCCGCATAGTTCCAGAAAGCGGTAGTTGCGGCCGAAGTAATTGTGATACCACGCTCCTGCTCCTGCTCCATCCAGTCCATGGTGGCACCGCCATCATGCACCTCACCGATCTTGTGGGTGAGGCCTGTGTAGAAGAGGATACGCTCGGAGGTTGTGGTCTTGCCGGCATCGATATGAGCCATGATGCCGATGTTGCGCGTATATTTTAAGTGTTCGTCTACTTTTGCCATTTTTGTGAAATCTTTGAATCCTTGTAAATCAATGAAAAATTGCTTATTCGCACGGGATTCTTATCAGAAACGGAAGTGGGCGAATGCACGGTTGGCCTCGGCCATCTTGTGCATATCCTCTTTACGCTTGAAGGCACCGCCCTGGTCGTTGAAGGCATCCATGATCTCTGCGGCCAGCTTGTCGCTCATGGTCTTGCCTCCGCGCTTGCGGGCATAGTTGATAAGATTCTTCATTGAAATCGACTCTTTGCGGTCGGGACGGATTTCGGTAGGCACCTGGAAGGTGGCGCCACCTACTCGGCGTGATTTCACTTCCACCTGGGGAGTTACATTCTCCAGAGCCTTCTTCCATATCTCGAGGGCGCTCAGCTCCTCGTTCTGCATCTTCGACTTCACAGTCTCCAGTGCGCCGTAGAAGATGGAGTAGGCGGTATTCTTCTTACCATCATACATCAGGTGGTTGACGAACTTCGTCACTTTCACGTCATGAAACACGGGATCCGGCAGGATCACACGTTTCTTTGGCTTTGCTTTTCTCATTTCTTGTTTAGAAAAGATGTGTTTTTGCTCTTTCGTCGTGGCTGGTGTCTGCTTCAACTTGCCCTCCGGCAAGTTTACTCAACCGTTGTCAGCTGCGGGAAATCAAAAACGGTGTTTTGAAAAGTAGGGGTTGATTTCTCGTGGTGCTATTTAGTCACTTCACCTCTGAGGATTGCCTGAAGGTCTTAATCGGCTCCTCTGAGATTACTTCTTAGCCGCACCGGCTTTCGGACGCTTGGCCCCGTATTTGGAGCGGCGCTGTGTGCGGTCCTTCACACCCGAGGTATCGAGAGTGCCGCGCACGATGTGGTAACGCACACCCGGAAGGTCCTTTACACGACCACCGCGTACAAGCACGATCGAGTGCTCCTGCAGGTTGTGACCCTCGCCCGGGATGTAGGAGTTGACCTCCTTACCGTTGGTGAGACGTACACGTGCAACTTTACGCATTGCCGAGTTAGGCTTCTTAGGTGTGGTAGTGTAGACGCGCACGCACACTCCTCGCCTCTGAGGGCAGGAATCCAGCGCGGGCGACTTGCTCTTGTCCACAAGGGTTTCGCGTCCTTTTCTTACTAATTGCTGAATAGTAGGCATCTTAGTCTTTTTGTGATTTATATTACTTTAAATTCCTGATCTTTCTCAGTTTCTTTTTCTGTTTTCTATCTCTCCGAGCTCGCTCAGCTGCTTCTCAACCTCGCCTCTAATATCGCTCAGCTATCTCTTTAGCTATGCTTCTAATCTCGCTCAGAGTTTCTTTTCGCCATTTCACATGCAGTCCGCGCACCCCACCCGCCTGTAGCTCAGAGAGTTACACTGCGTTAGGGCACACGAGCCTTTGAAAAGCGTTGCAAAATTACGACATATTTTCCTAACTACCAAATATTTTCGCCCTAAATCATCTAAAAATCTTCGCTCCCGCAGAGCTGCAGAGTCCAAGGGCAAATGCAATATTAGCGAAAATGTTTGAAAAATTCGACA
>CAJLLX010000144.1 GCA_905207535.1 uncultured Muribaculaceae bacterium
GACGCCGCTCCATGCCGACGGTATCGTCTCCACCCGCGACTACAACGCTGCGCTCGCTGCCTATGAGGCTGCAAAGGCTGCCGCCGGCACGGCTTCGGCTGCCGGAAGCGCGGCTGTGGCGCCCACAGCGGGCGTGGTGACGGCTACGCTGGTCAGTGAGGGACAATATGTCGATGCCGGCACGCCTATCGCGCAGGTATCGGCCTCCGACGAGGTGCTCCTCAAGGCTTCCCTCCCCGAGCGTCAGCTCTCGTTCCTCCCGTCGGTCAGCGGAGCGCGTTTCCGCACGGCCTACTCCGACGCCACTTACGATATTGCCGATTTCCATGGCGTACGGGCGGCCCGCAATGCGGTGGCCGAGCAGGGCTATTTCCCCATATATTTCACGCTGAGCAATGCTGCCGGACGGCTGTCGGCGGGCTCGTTCTGCCAGGTGTATCTCCTTGGCGCACCGCGCACGGGAGTCATCTCCGTGCCCGTGGAGGCGCTCAGCGAGCAGCAGGGGCAATTTTTCGTCTATGTGAAGGTCCACGACGATGCCTATCAGAAGCGGCCTGTGAGCCTCGGAGCCGATGCCGGCGACCGCGTGGAGATTCTTTCCGGCCTGCAGCCTGGCGACAAGGTGGTGACATCAGGGGTGACTTTCGTGCGCCTTGCCGAGACCTCCGGAGCCGTACCCGAAGGACATTCTCATAATCACTGATAAGAACAATAACTAAAAATCTAAGAATCAGTGCTTAACCGAATCATACATTTTTCGCTATACAACCGCATTCTGGTGCTCATCCTCACCGGCATGATACTTGTGGGTGGCGTGATAGCGCTCATGCGGACAGAAATCGACATCTTCCCCGACCTCAACGCCCCCACGGTGGTGGTGATGACCGAGGCCCCGGGCCTCGCGCCGGAGGAGGTGGAGAAACTGGTCACGTTCCCTATCGAGACGGCAGTCAACGGCGCTACCTCCGTGCGGCGTGTGCGCTCGTCGTCGGCTACCGGTTTTTCGGTGGTGTGGGTGGAATTTGATTGGGGAACAGATATTTACCTCGCCCGCCAGATTGTGGGCGAGAAGATCAGCGGCGTCGCCGAACAGCTTCCTCCGGGTGTAGGCGCTCCGCAACTCGGGCCGCAGTCGTCGATTCTCGGCGAGATAATGATTGTCGGGCTGACGGTCGACAAAGCCGCCTCCGACTCGCTCCGGGCTATCGGGCAGACCCCAACGTCGCTCAGCCGTCTGCGCTCTATCGCCGACCGCGAGATACGTCCGCGCCTCCTCTCGGTGGGCGGGGTGTCGCAGGTGTCGGTCATCGGCGGCGATGTGGCTGAATATCAGATCCTTCTCGATCAGGGGAAGATGCGTTTCCACAATGTCACTCTCGCCGAGGTGCTCGAGGCCGCGCAGGGACTCAACGAGAATGCTGCCGGCGGTACGCTCTACGAGTATGGCAACGAATATATCATCAAGGGCAACGTCAACACGGCCGATACAGCCGACATCGCCCGCACTGTGGTGCGCTCGCTCCCCGGTGCTCCGGCGGTCACACTCGCCGACATCTCGCGCGTGGTGATAGGGGCCAAGGAGCCGAGGCTCGGACTGGCTGCGGTGCGCACTGAGCCGGCCGTGCTCCTCACTGTCACAAAGCAACCGGCGGTGGGCACTATCGGCCTTACCGACCGCATAGAAAACGAACTGCATGCACTGGCCCACACCCTCCCGGCCGATGTGTGCGTGAGCGATGATATCTTTCGCCAGAGCGATTTCATCGCCAATTCGGTCAGTAACCTTCAGGGGTCGCTCCTCGAGGGCGCGCTGATGGTGGTGATCGTGCTGTTTTTCTTCCTCATGAATCTGCGCACCACTCTGGTGTCGCTGGTGGCTCTGCCGATGTCTATCCTCGTGACGGTGCTGATACTCAGGCTTATGGGAGTGACCATCAACACCATGACTCTGGGCGGCATAGCCATCGCCATCGGTTCGCTCGTCGACGATGCCATAGTGGATGTGGAGAATGTCTACAAACGCATCCGCGAGAACCGCCTCTTGCCCCCTGACCGCCGCTTGCCGGTGATCAAGGTGGTCTACAATGCCTCCAAGGAGGTGCGCATGCCCATTTTCAATTCCTCGCTGATCATCGTGGCAAGTTTCCTCCCGCTTTTCTTCCTGCATGGCATGGAGGGACGCATGCTGATACCTCTCGGAGTATCGTTTATCGTGGCCCTGGCGGCTTCCACCATCGTGGCGCTGACGCTCACTCCGGTGCTCTGCTCCTATCTCCTTGCCGGACGCAAGGCCGACGCTGAGATGGAGCGCGAACCATGGGCTACACGTCGCCTCAAGGCACTCTACTCCCGCGCTCTGCGGTGGTGCCTGGCCCGCGGCAAGTGGGTCATCGGAGCTGTAGCCGTGCTGTTCGTGATTTCGGCGGCGCTCTTCTTTACTCTCGGACGTGGCTTCCTGCCCCCATTCAATGAAGGGTCGATGACCATCAATGTGACCACCCTTCCGGGCATCTCGCTCGAGGAGAGCGACCGCATAGGCCGGCTGGCCGAGCAGATCATCCTCGACACTCCCGAGGTGATCACTGTGGCGCGCAAAACCGGCCGCGCCGAGCTCGACGAACATTCGCAGGGGGTCAACTCCTCGGAAATCGAGGCGCCCTACCGCCTCGCCGACCGCTCGCGCAACGAGATGGTGCGCGACCTCCGCGAGCGCCTTTCGGAAATACCGGGTGTGAACATCGAGATCGGTCAGCCTATCTCCCATCGCATGGATGCCATGCTATCGGGCACCGAGGCGCAGATTGCCGTAAAACTGTTCGGCTCCGACCTCAACCGCCTTTTCGCCGTCGGTCAGCAGATCCGCTCGGTGGCCAAGGAGGTGCCGGGAATCACCGATGTCAACATCGAGCAGCAGATGGAGCGTCCGCAACTCCACATCTCGCCGCGCCGCGACATGCTGGCGCGCTACGGCATCACTCTCGGCGAGTTCACCGAGTTTGTGGATGTGGCTCTGGCCGGGAAGGCGGTTTCGCAGGTCTACGATGCAGGCTTGCCCTATGATATCACGGTGAAATTTGCCGGTGAGGCGCGCGACACTCAGCGCCGCATCGCCGACCTGATGATCGACTCGAATGTGGGAAAAATACCGCTGAGCTATGTGGCCGATGTGGTGTCGTCGTCGGGTCCCAACACCATCAACCGCGAGAATGTGAACCGACGTCTGGTGATTTCGGCCAATGTCGACGGCCGCGACCTGCGCGGTGCGGTCAACGACCTGCAGCAGCGTGTGGCCGAGGAGGTGACGATGCCCGAGGGGTATTACGTCACCTACGGCGGCCAGTTTGAGAGCGAGGCCGAGGCTTCGCGCACTCTCGGGCTCACCTCCATCCTGGCGCTGCTCGTGATTTTCATGCTGGTTTACGCGGAGTTCCGCAATCTCCCCGAGTCGCTGGTGATTCTCATCAATATGCCGCTGGCCATGATCGGCGGTGTGCTGATCTTAGTCTTCACCGGGGGCGAACTCAATATCCCTGCCATCATCGGATTCATCTCGCTTTTAGGCATCGCCACCCGCAACGGCATGCTGCTCATCTCGCGCTACAATCATCTAGAGCAGGAGGGGGTTGCCCTCGACGAGCGCATCGTCGTGGGTTCGGCCGACCGACTTACGCCTATCATCATGACGGCGCTCACTTCGGCGCTGGCGCTGCTGCCTCTGGCGCTCCGCAGCTCGGTGCCTGGCAATGAGATACAAAGTCCTATGGCGGTGGTGATCCTCGGCGGATTGCTGTCGAGCACAGTGCTCAATGTGTTTGTGGTGCCGGTCCTCTACCGCTTCATTGCCACCCGCTACCGCAATCGGCTGCGCGCATCCGTTGACGAGGGGCAATCTTTAGCCGAATAAAAACAAACCTTTGAAGATGAAGAATTTCAAACGTATATATATCGCATCAGTTTTGCTCCTATCCGGGGCTGTCGGATTTGCTGCCGAGACGTCCTATAACGCTTCTGCGTCGACATTTCTGGATGTGGCGGAGCGCATTGTCGACGGCAACGAGGCCCTGAAGGCCGAGGATGCCACGCTGCAGGCGGAGATTGAGGCCCTGCGGGCCGAGGCGGTGCCGGAAAATCCCGAGGTGGAGTTTGAGCACCTCTGGAGCGCCGGTGAGGCCGACAACAAATGGAACATCGGTGTCACGCAGAGCCTCCCCTGGCCGGGCACGTTCGGCGCGCGCCGCAAGGCGGCTTCGCTGCTG
>CAJLLX010000145.1 GCA_905207535.1 uncultured Muribaculaceae bacterium
GTGTCCGGAAGATTTTTAGGGGACGGGGAGGAGCAATGGGGGCGCAGCGACGCGCGGCTGCTGAGCGCCTGGAGCATCAAAGAGGCCCTGTACAAGGCCGCGAGGCGCGAGGGGTGGGCGCTGCTGAGCATACCGCTGCCCTCTGATGCAGAGGCATTTGAGCGCGGCGAGGCATGCAAGGTGGAGGCACTGGAGAGGCGCTGGCGGGTGGTGAAAGCCGGGGAGCCGGAGGGGTGCGGACCCGTGGTGCTTGTCACCGGGGTGTGATGTTTTTCAGCAGGAAGGGAGATTTTTGGATTTTTAGGGTAGGGATAGTTGGAGGAAATATTGTATTTTTGCAAAAGGGGAAGGAAAGGGCGAGGGCGGAAGGCAGAGGGCAGAGGCGGCAATCGAAGCTGAAGCTCTCGCCGGCACCAAAATTACAGAATGGGGAGCGGGGACGGGGAAGATAAAAAGAGAAAATAAAAAATCAAATACCGATATGAAACGTATATTTCTGTTGCTGTCGCTTTGCCTGGCAATCTGTGTGAGCGGCATGGCCCAGGGTGAGAAGTCGCCCAAAAAGCAGTACCAAGTGTTTGGCGTGGCGTTTTACAACCTCGAGAACCTCTTCGACACCATCAACAACAACGGCACCTACGACCTGGAGTATTCTCCCGCCGGCGCCAAGAAGTGGAACGGCCTGAAATATCGTAACAAAATATCCAACCTGGCCCGCGCCATCACCTCTTTCACCACCCCTTCGACCCCCAACGGGCCCGCATTTATCGGCGTATCCGAGATCGAGAACCGCTCGGTGCTCGAAGATCTGGTTAAGGCCATCGACGACCGCCTCCGCTCCGAAGGCCGTCAGCCCTGGAATCTCCGCATCGTGCACCACGACTCGCCTGATCGCCGCGGCGTGGATGTGGGCGCACTCTACAACGAGCGCTACTTCAAGTTTATGAGCGTGAGCAACAGCACTCTGACCATCCCCGACAAACCCACCTTCCGCACCCGCGACCAGATGTGTGTCACCGGGCGCATGGGTGGCGACACAGTGAGCATCATCGTGAATCACTGGCCGTCGCGCCTCGGAGGCAAGGACCAGTCGTCGCCTCTGCGCGAGGCAGCCGCAGCGCTGAGCAAACATATCGCCGACTCGATCTGGGCCATGCGCCCCAACGAGGGGATCATAGTGATGGGCGACCTCAACGACGATCCGCAGGACAAATCGTGCGCCAAGGTGCTCGGAGCCTCCAAGAAGCAGGCCGGTGTGAAGAATCACGGATTTTTCAACCCGTTCTGGGAACTTCTCGACCGCGGCATCGGCACACTGGCCTACAACAGCGCGTGGAATCTCTTCGACCAGATCATCGTAAGCGGCACTCTGCTCGAGGATAACAGCGGCGCTACCGCCCTGCACTTCAACCGCGCCCTGGTCAACAATTTTGAATTTCTGAAGGACACCGAGGGCACACGCCAGGGCTATCCGCGGCGCACATTTGCCTCGGGAATGTATCTCAACGGATTCTCCGACCACTTCCCCACGGAGATACTGCTTCGCCGTGAGGTAAGACGCGCCAAATAATCTCCTCTGACGATGAGCAACAACAACAATCACCCGCTGGGTGAGGCCCCGTGGTTTCATGTGATCCTGTCTACGGGCCTCGGCACGGGGTTCATCCCCGGCGCCCCGGGCACGGCAGGAGCCTTCGTGGCGCTGCTGATATGGTATGGACTCTATTTCTGCATGAGTGTGACGGCCCTCTTCTGGGTGACCTTGGCCCTGGTGGTGGTGACCACTGTGGTGGGCGCCTGGACTTCGCGGGTGATGGAGCGCTACTGGGGTGAGGACCCCCGCACTGTGGTAATCGACGAATATGTGGGCACCTGGATACCGCTGTTGGCGGCCGCTGTGGCGGGTTCGGCCTGGCAGACGGCCATCCTCGGGCTCGTGGGCTTCGCCGCTTTCCGCGTGATAGATATAGTGAAGACGCCGCTATGCCGCCGCATGGAGCGTGTGCCCAATGGTTGGGGCGTGATGCTCGACGATGTTGTGGCCGGCACATATGCCCTGATAATAGTGATTGCAGCACGGCTTTGCATGTAAAAAATGCCGCGTCGGCAAAATTATTTTCTTCTTGCCGAACATTTCCCGGAGGGGGAGTGTTTAAATAGCAAGAGAAGGCATTTTGCTGACGTTATTAAAAAGTCGTGAGATCTAAATGATATTTACCTTCTCAGCCCCGTTCCGTCATCCGGAATGTGGGCTCTTTTTTTTAGGCGCAGCGGATTTTTCAGGTGGATGACGTGGTAAACATCCGCTGCATGATCAAAGCTAAAGCTTTGATAACTAAAAAAACGTTACATGAGAGAGAAGGAAGATTTTGTGGGGCGAATAGGGCGAATAGGGCTCTATAGGGGGAATACTGCCCGGGGTGTTTAGAGAGGATCAGGAGAGGATGAGGATGAGGGCGATGAGGAGGGGAGCTACCCAGCGGAGGATGAAGGTGATGATGCGGGTGAGGGGTGTGGAGGGGTGGGTGCGGTTGGTGAGCTGGGTGGAGAGGAGGCGGCGGGGACCGAACCAGCCGACGTAGAGGCAGGTGCCGATGGAGACGATGGGGAGGAGGAAGTTGGTGGCGAAGGTGTCGAGGAGCGAGAAGAGGTTGAGGTCGAAGAGGGTGTAGCCTGAGAGGGGTCCCATGGAGAGGGCGCAGACGGGGCTGAGAATGACCATGGGGAGCAGGGCGGTGATGACGGCGCGGCGACGGCTCATGCCGAAGCGGCTTACGAGGAAGGCGATGGAGACTTCGGCCAGCGATACGGTGGAGGTGATGGCCGCCACGAGGAGCAGGAGGAAGAAGAGCGACGACCAGAGTGCGGGGAGCGGGAGGCGAGCGAAGACTTCGGGGAGGGTGACGAAGATGAGTGTGGCTCCGTGCATGCTTTCGCCCTGAAGGCCGAAGGAGATGACGGCGGGGAAGATGAGTCCGCCCATGAGGATGGCCACGAGCAGGGAGAGGAGCGCCACGGTGACGGAGGTGCGGGGCAGGTTGGTGTGGATGGGGTAGTAGGAGGCGTAGGTGACGAGGATGCCCATGCCCAGGGAGAGGGAGAAGAAGGTCTGCCCGAGGGCGTTGATCACGGTCTGCGGTGTGATCTTGGAGAAGTCGGGGCGGAGGAAGAACTCCAGTCCGGCTCCGGCGCCCGGGAGTGTGAGTGCCACCACGAATAGGGCGAGGAGGATGATGAAGAGGAGCGGCATGAGGATGTTGGAGAGCCGCTCTATCCCCTTCTGCACTCCGCGCAGCAGTATTAAGACATTGATGGCGATGACGGCAACGGTGGCGACGATCGGTTGCCATGTGCCCTCGACGGCTGTGTGCATCACCGAGGCGAAATGGGCCTTGGAGGTGGGATCGGCGTCGTGGAATAGCGAGCCGGTGAGCGACTGGAGCAGGTATTCAAGGGTCCATCCGGCCACTACCATATAAAATATGGTGATGAGATAGGAGGCGAGGATGCCGATAGCGCCCACGATCCACCAATGGGTGCGAGGGGAGAGGCGGCGGAAGGAGCCCACGGCGTCGCTGCGGCCGCCGCGCCCGAGCACAAACTCGCCGAGCATCACGGGCACGCCCAGAAGGAATACACATGCTATATATAATATGAGGAAAGCGGCGCCTCCGTTGGCCTGGGTCTCGGCGGGAAATCGCCATACGTTGCCGAGTCCGATAGCCGAGCCTACAGTGGCAGCGATGAGTCCTATGCGGGTGGAAAATTCGTTTTTCATACCAAAAAAACTTGCAGCCTGGGGCTGCATAAGTGTATAAAGCCGGATGTCTTTTAAGCGGGGCAAAGTTAACCATAATTTTTGGAAACGGGGAGAAATGGTGGCAAAATGCGCATCTCGCGGGCTGTTAAATGATGCAAATGGGGGAAAAGAGGGGATGAATGTTTAAATTTGTTTGGAATAAATTTGGAAATTGCGGGATAATGTCTAATTTTGCAGCAACGACAATGAGCGAGCATGTATAGCAAATGCATATTGGCTGCATGATTATTCATGAAGGTAGAGGCGCGAGCCTCGGCCTGCGAAAATTTCCGCTCATTGCAGCAACGGATATAGGTGACGACTCCAAAGGACAATTATCACATTTTATTCAATAATAAATTCATAGGTATAGGCGGATGATGCGCCCACGTTAATTGTTTGAGTTAATGCGTATTGG
>CAJLLX010000146.1 GCA_905207535.1 uncultured Muribaculaceae bacterium
GCCGGCTTCGCCGCGCAGCGCCGCCACATCGTGCAGCGGGAAAAAGGGATACTCGCGCCGCATGCGGTCGAGCCACTCGTCGGTGGCTGCGCCGGCATCGCCGCCGAGCACCGCTCTCAGTATGTCCAAATCCTTCTGTGTCATATCTCTCTTTGCTCCGTATCTCCGGTCCGCTCCCCTGCCCTGAGGCCTCCTTACCAGTTGCCTAACGTGGCGTTGAATATCAGCTCCACGAGTTCTTTGCTGATCTCTTCGCACAGCTGCTCCTGCACGTCGGTGAGCATCTGCGAAGCGTCAAAGTCGCGGTAAGCCGAGAAGGTCTGATTGAGGTCGTTGCCCTCTTTTTTGCTGTCGGTATATTTTACACGCACCGTGATGGTGAGGCGTGTTTTCGATGCGTATGCGTCCTCGGTCACGGCCTGCGGAGTGAGGTTGTAGCCGGTGATCTCCCCCTCGATGTCGAGGTCGGAGGCGCCGTCGGTGGTCTGCAGGCGGGTGTTGCGGGTGATGTAGTCGAGCAGATTGTTCTCAAATGTCTGCTGCAGAGGGGCGTAGACCAGCGCCGCGCGTATGGGAAATTCTCCCACGTGCACCGTGCGGTAGACGGTGTAGTCGAGTGCCGCCCCGTTGAGCTTGTAGCTGGGGATGCACCCTTGTGGCAGCAGCGCCGCTATGGTCACCAATGCTATTGTCAGTATTCGTTTCATTCCAATCCGTATTCCTTGATTTTGCGGTAGAGCGTGCGCTCCGATATGTGGAGCTCGGCTGCTGTGGGTTTTCGCCGGCCTTCGTTGCGCTGCAGCGCCAGGCGTATGGTTTCGCGCTCGGTGTCCTCGAGGCTGAGCCCTTCCCAGTGGTCGACGGTGCTGTAGGATACATCCACCGGATCGCCGCTCTGCGCGGGGTGTGGCGTGGTGCCCAGCTCTCCTACCGGCCTGTAGTGCAGGCCGTCGCCGAGGGTCATCTCCTGCCCGGTGCCTATCTGTTTGCCCGGAGGGAGCGCTTCGCTGATGCCTATGCCGCCGGAGGGGGCGCTCCCCTGCTTGAGCTGGTCGATCTCATGCTGCAGCTTGAGAATCATGCCGAAGAGCATCTCGCGCTCGCGCTCGTAGCTGTGGGGGTCTTCGCGCTTCACGGGCTTGTAGTTGCCGGCTCCCTGCGGTAGATATTGCAGCAGGGTGTCGCGCTCCACGGTGTGACCCGCCTCAAACAGCGCCACCTGCTCCACCACGTTTTTCAGCTGGCGCACATTGCCGGGCCAGCGGTAGGCGGCAAGCACCTCGCGGGCGCCCTCGCTCCACTCTATCGGCTCCAGGCGGTAGCGCTCAGAGAAGTCGTTGACAAATTTGCGGCTCAGCAGCATGATGTCGTTGCCGCGGTCGCGCAGCGGCGGCACATGTATCTGCACCGTGGCGAGGCGGTAGTAGAGGTCTTCGCGAAATTTCCCCTCCTTCACGGCCTTCTCCATGTCGACATTGGTGGCGGCTACCACTCGCAGATTGGTCTTCTGCACCGTGCTCGAGCCCACTTTCATAAATTCGCCGGTCTCCAGCACCCTCAGCAGGCGGGCCTGGGTGGTGAGGGGCAACTCCCCTACCTCGTCGAGGAAGATGGTGCCCCCGTCGGCCTCCTCGAAGTAGCCTTTGCGGGTGGCTATGGCGCCGGTGAAGGCCCCTTTTTCGTGTCCGAAGAGCTCCGAGTCGATGGTGCCTTCAGGCAGGGCGCCGCAGTTGACGGCGATATATCTGGCATGCTTGCGCGGCGACCAGGCGTGGATGATCTGCGGGAAAAACTCCTTGCCTGTGCCGCTCTCGCCGGTGACGAGCACCGACACGTCGATCGGGGCCACGCGCAGAGCGCGGTCCACCGCCTTGAGCAGCTCCGGAGCGTTGCCCACTATCCCGAGCCTGGCTTTTGCCTGCTGTATTTGTTCGCTTGTTGCCAATATATTGGGTTTAATCTCTGATTATGTGATCAATAGGGCTTGCGCACGATGGTGTCGACGGCATAGCGTTTGTCGCGCAACTTGTAGGTCTCGGCGCGGAGGAAGTCGCCAAACTCCTTCTCCGAAGCCATGTGCTTCTGCTGCTCCTCGGGCGAGATGGGGTTGCCCACGGTGATGTGGAAGGTGCGCCCTTTCTTGTTGAACACCTCGGCCGGATGGCGGAAGGTGCGCAGCTGCCAGCAGGTGACGCCAAGGAAGTTGAACCACCACGACTGCGACCCATGGAAGAAAATCGGAATCACGGGCACCTTTAGCTTCTCAATGAGCTGTATCACAGTGGGTTGCCACTGGCGGTCCTGCAGACGTCCGCGCCAGTTGACCTTGGCCACAGCTCCGGCGGGGAAAAATCCCACGGGCTTGCCCGCGCGCACATTCTTGATCACCTCGCGGATGCCGGCCATCGACACCGCCTTCTTCTTGGGGTCGTCGCTCGCCATGGCATCCACGGCGATGAAGTTGGGCCGCATGGCCTTGATATAGTTCAGAAACATGTTGACCATCACCTTGTAGTCGGGGCGGTGACGGCCTATGAGATTGATGAGGATGATGCCGTCGAGGGCGCCGAAGTGGTGGTTGCTCACCGTCACAAAGGCCCCTTCGGGCAGATGCTCCAGCACCTCAGGGTTGTCGATTTTCAGCTTGATATCCAGGTCGTTGAGCAGACCGGTGGTAAACAGCGGGCCGGGAGTGCCGGCGTTGTGCTCGTGGATCCAATTCACTTTGTCGAGCCCGATGAAGTGGATAAACCACTCCACCAGCCGGCGGTGCCCCTTCAGTTTTGGCACCATCTCCATTATGTCGTCGGCATCGAGCACCGTCCGCTTCCCCTCAATCGGGGCAAACTGCATCTCCTGACCGTCAGTAGCCTGGCTTTCAGTAGCGTTGCTGTCAGTTGCCTTGCCGTCAGAAGCCTGGCTGTCAAGCGCTTTGCTTTCGTTCGTAGCCTTGTTGTCGTTATTTATATTGCTATTATCCATAACAATTGCATGCTTTTGTCAAGCTACAAAGATACAAATAAATCCGCACATTGCATCCACCAGCTTCCCATTTTCCCCTTTTCCACCATTTCTGTTCCCATTTTTGCATTTCATGTTGGCGTGATGGCATCCATCGCGGTTTTCTTTGTTGATGGCCGCTATGACACGCCCTCCTCCTAATAGACTAATGCAAAATTGTCCACCCACATGGTGAGCCCGGGGGTGCCGACATACGCCGAACCGCCTCCGGCCGAGGCCATCACCAGCATATGCGTGGGCGTGGCGTCCGGGTCGTCCCAACCTATCTCCTTGACAGGCACCATCTTACCCTTGGAGTTGCGGGCATAGTAGCTCTTCTCCTCGGGGATCAGCGGCAGCGTGCCGGCCACGTCAGAGGCATCGCCGTATTTCAGGTTGATACGGTGGCCGTTGACCCATCCTTTGGTGCTCGCCCCGTAGCGCTCGCGCCCTGTGGCCACACGCTTGGCGTAGATATTGCCGTCGGCATCCTCCCAGCGGCGCTGAAGGATGATGAACACCTCGGTGCGGTCGGTGCCCTGGAGCAATTTCTGCTTTCCGAAACCGGGGGCGTAGATTTTTTTGGCATTGGTCGGCATCTCCACCTTGTAGTCAAACTGCAGAGCTTTGGGTCTGCGGGTGAATGGTACGCCCATATCCATCTTCGAGTAGGGATTTTTGGTACTTTTCACCGGTTCGATCATATATCCGGTGAAGATAGAGCCGGGCACCAGCACATCGATGTTGACGATGCCTATGGCGCGGCAATGCTCCATGAGCGTGGTGAGCTTGGCGGCATGGCCTCCACCCTCGCGTTTGTCGGGGAAGACGGCATTGCTCCCTTTCACTATCCCCACCACCTTGGCCAGCACATTGGATGTGCCCCACGGATTGTCCTTCGCGGGCACATAGGGTACGGCGCCCTCCACCGTCTTGGTGGGACCTATCTCGTAGAGGGTCTTGGTCTTACCGCCGATCAGCCCCGACTCGGGGATGTGGCGTGTGATCCACTGCTCCATGTCGCCGTATTTGAGCGGCTCCACGGTTTCGGCTATGGCCGGTGTGCCTGCGGCCATCACGGCGGCTATCAGCGCCGCCATATATCTTTTTCCTGACATGTATTTCATTATATCACCTGTTGGTTGAATTAATTTCTTAAAATATTTATAATGAAAAAGTTGCGCAT
>CAJLLX010000147.1 GCA_905207535.1 uncultured Muribaculaceae bacterium
TACACGCCATTACCGGCGTGATAAAGCAGCCTTTCGTCATCAACCATGAAACCTGCATCAAGTGCGGAACCTGCATGATGAACTGCAAGTTCGGCGCTATTTCCATCAAGGACTAACCATGGGCAGCATGATCATCGACGGCATCCGCGTCGACGCCGCCGGCCTCGCACCCGGCATCTACCTCGTGCGCCGCGGCAACACCGTCAGCAAGACCGTAGTCCGCTGATCACCCGCATCAGCAGCATATCCCATATGAGGGGCACAAACTCACCACGAGTTTGTGCCCCTCATAAATTTATTTTGGGTTTGTGCCCTTCGTTTATTTTGCGTATTTTTGCAACGGATTACAAGACCATAAAGCATGAACGACTATATAGAACTGCGCCTTGACGTCAGCGGCACCTCGCCTGAGGGCGACGGTGCGGGAGCTGACGCGCTGACGATGGAAACAGCCACCGACGTGCTGGCCGCGATGCTCGCCGAGGAGGGTTACGAAAGTTTCTGCCCCGACGACAAGGGACTCACAGCCTACATCCGCAAAGAGCTCTACTCCGAACAGACGCTGGCCGACCTGCTGGCCGGCTACCCCTTCCCATCGGTGGGAATTGTGGCCAAGGCTGAGACCGTGGAGGGGCGCGACTGGAACAGCGAGTGGGAGAAGCACTATTTCCAGCCCATAGTGGTGGGCGACAAATGTGTGATCCACAGCTCGTTTCACACCGGCTATCCCAAATGTGAGCACGATATCACCATCGACCCCAAGATGGCCTTCGGCACCGGACACCATGCCACCACTTCGCTGATCATCGAGCAGCTGCTCGCGCTGCCGCTCGAGGGTAAAAGCGTCATCGACATGGGCACCGGCACAGGCATCCTGGCCATACTGGCCGCCATGCGCGGCGCCTCGCCGGTGACAGCCATCGAGATCGACCCCGCAGCCGAGGTCAATGCCCGCGAGAATGTGGTTTCCAACGGGCATCCCGAGATCGACGTGCGCCTCGGCGACGCCGCCCTGCTCAGCGGGCTGCATGCCGACATCTTCATCGCCAATATCAACCGCAACATCATCACCGCCGACCTCCCTGCCTACGCCGCCACGCTCCACAGCGGCTCGCTGATGCTGCTGAGCGGATTTTTCGAGGCCGACACCCCGGTGGTAGCCGCCGTGGCCGAGCCCCTGGGCCTTCGCGAAGTAGGCCACACCGTGAAGGGGGACAACTGGACCTGCCTCAGGCTCCAAAAAATCTGATCCGATAAAATGCGTAGCATCATCCCACATATCCGCCCTGCCGCCCTGCTCGCCGCACTGTTGCTCCTGCTCAGCGCTCCGCCGGCCCTTGCTGCCGCACCCGACACCCCCGACGACAACCGCGACCGCGAGGCCACCGAGGTGGAGACCGTCACCGAAGTGATAATCGACACCATCGCTCCGGCGCCCCGCCCCGTGGCCGACCCCTTCATCGACAACGGTTCGCTGGGACATTTCACCTGGGGTGTGGACATAGGGAGTGGCATCGACCTCACCGCCCACGACATGACAATGACCGGAATATCAGGTTGTTTCGGCTACAAAGGAGGGATCATGCGCTTTGCCGGCATCGGGGCCGAGATCGTGACGATGATGAACAATTCGTCCCACTCCTACCCCATCTACGCCATGGCCCGCACCTCCTTCTCGCGGTATCATAAAAACTGCTTCCTCGAGGTGAAAGCCGGCGTCACCATCGACTATCTGCTAAACTACGCCAAGCAGACCAACTTTTACGGCGCCGTAGGCGTAGGATTCACCCTCGCCCACAGCCGGCGCTTCTCGTCGCACGCCGTGCTCAGCGCCCGTTTTAGCCCCCTCGCCTCCGCCACCGGCCCCGAAGGGGAGCGCGGCCTCGGCTACACCCTGGCCTACGCCTCCATCTCGCTCGGCTGCGCCTTCTGAGCCCGGACGAGGCACCGGGAAGCGGGAAAAGAGCAAAAAAACATGTTTTATAACATAGTTTGTAAACATTATTTCGATCACAGATGTTATATCAGTGAAACCACGGTTGGAAACGCAGGTTTTCAGCCCGTAAAAAATGTTTTGACTATGTTACACTTAGTAAAAGAAGCAATCGAATGGTATTGCACGGCGTGCGCCGCAATTTATGTGCGCCATTGAAAATGAAATGGGTGCACACATCGAAGGGAAGCAATAACGGACGAAATTACGAATGAAATTAGGGGCCTCTGCAATTTTTTTGCGGGGGCCACTTGTTTAATAGCGTAAAAATCACTACCTTTGCAGTCCGATTATATCCAATAACGGAAGACCGGCGACGCTCAGGGGGCCTTTGGCCTGGCCTCATGAGGGATAGCCGGTGTGTGTAATTATTTATATATTAATACATTAAAAGTGGATACTTTAAGTTACAAAACCCTCACCCCCAATGCCGAGAGCATTAAGAAAGAGTGGGTGGTAATCGATGCCACCGATCAGGTGCTCGGTCGTCTCTGCTCGCAGGTAGCAAAGATCCTGCGCGGCAAAAACAAGCCCTGCTACTCACCCTTCGTAGAGTGCGGCGACAACGTCATCATCATCAACGCTGAGAAGGTGATTCTCACCGGCAACAAGATGACCGACCGCATCTACCTGAACTTCACCGGCTATCCCGGCGGTCAGCGCGAGCTCACCCCCGAAGTGCTGATGAAAAAATCGTACAGCAAGCACATCAAACCGGGCATGCACCCTCTGTACCTCCGCGTAGTAAAGGGCATGCTTCCCAAGAACCGTCTGGGCCGCAAGCTCATCAAGAACCTGCACGTGTACAATGGTCCCAACCATCCCCACGAAGCTCAGAACCCCGTAGTGCTTGATCTCAACAAAGTGAAATAATCGCCTAACCCCCTACGTTGAACAATGGAAACAGTTAATGCAGTAGGCCGCCGCAAAGCAGCCATCGCCCGCGTAATCCTCACCGAAGGTAACGGCGAAATCACCATCAACCACCGCCCCCTCGACAAATATTTCCCCTCTACGATCCTGCAGTACATCGTAAAGCAGCCTCTGATCACCCTTGAGGCAGTGGAGAAATACAACATCCGCGTGAACCTCGACGGCGGCGGCTACAAAGGGCAGGCCGAGGCCCTTCGCCTCGCTATCGCCCGTGCACTGGTCAAGATCAATCCCGAGGACAAGAAGGCCCTCCGTGCCGAAGGCTTCATGACCCGCGACCCGCGCGTTGTAGAGCGTAAGAAACCGGGACGTCCCAAAGCACGCAAGCGCTTCCAGTTCTCCAAGCGTTAATCGCCTGCGGCCATCAGGCCGCGTGAACCGGAGCACAATGCTCCCCCACCCTCGCTCTCCTCTGAGTTTAGTATCTAAATCCCGCGGATGGATCCACGTTCCCTACCCCGGGGTTGTAATTACCCAAAAGAACGTAAACAACTCTTTTACAATAAAATGTCAACACCCACATTTGACCAGTTACTCGAAGCAGGCTGCCATTTCGGCCACCTCAAACGCAAATGGAATCCTGCCATGGCTCCTTACATCTTCATGGAGCGTAACGGTATCCACATTCTCGATCTGTACAAGACCGCAGCCAAGGTAGAAGAAGCTGCCGCAGCTCTGAAGCAGATCGCAAAATCCGGCAAGAAGGTACTCTTCGTAGCCACCAAAAAACAGGCCAAACAAGTTACCGCCGACAAGGCAAGCTCGGTAGGCATGCCCTACGTGATCGAGCGCTGGCCGGGCGGTATGCTCACCAACTTCCCCACCATCCGCAAGGCCGTGAAGAAGATGTCGTCGATCGACAAGATGAAAACCGACGGCACATTCGACACCCTCTCGAAGCGTGAACGCCTCCAGATCGAGCGTCAGCGCGCCAAGCTCGAGAAGACTCTCGGCTCGATCGCCGACCTCAACCGTCTGCCCTCGGCACTCTTCGTAGTAGACGTGCTCAAAGAGCACATCGCCGTAGCCGAGGCCAACCGTCTGGGCATCCCCGTCTTCGCAATGGTGGACACCAACTCCGATCCTTCGAACATCGACTATGTAATCCCCTGCAACGACGACGCATCGAAGAGCATCGAGCTTATCCTCGACACCGTATGCTCCGCAATGGCTGAAGGCCTGGAGGAGCGCAAGGTGGAGAAGGTAGACACCAAAGAGGCTGACGCCGAAGGTGCACCCGCACCCCGCCG
>CAJLLX010000148.1 GCA_905207535.1 uncultured Muribaculaceae bacterium
AAAATGGGAGGGCTTACGCGCGGGGGATAATTGCGTTTCGACTTTGACTTTAGGGGGAGCCACGCACGAGCCCCGCCCGCCCTGCCCTGAAAATCCTAAAAAATGCAGGGCCGATTTTCCAAGCAAAATGCCGCAGGATTCGATTTTTGTTCGTACCTTTGCCACATCTCTCATTTTTTAGCCGAATAAAGTATATATTTTACCATGATAAAAATCTTTAACCTAAGAAATTTAGCCTGTGCGGCCATGTTGTCGTGCGGGCTGTGGGCGGCTGACACTGTGTGGGCCTCCGAATTGACGGTGACAGGCACCGCTCAGGCCGGCGCTTTCGCGCTGGTCGACGGCGACGGCGCGGCTGCCACTGTAGTTTATGACGCTGCCGACGGGCAGGTGGTTGGCACTGCTGCCGAGATGCTTAGCGGCGACGTGAAGCTGATCACCGGCAAGGAGCTGACCCTCGCCACGGAGCTCTCAGGCGTGAAAATGCCGGTGATTGCCGGCACTGTGGGCCAGAGCCGCTGGATCGACGGCCTTGCCGAGGCCGGTAAAATCAATGTTGCCGATGTCGAGGGCAAGTGGGAAGCCTATGCCCTGGAGATTGTCGACAACCCGATGGAGGGCGTAGACCGCGCTCTGGTGGCCTACGGCGGCACTCCCCGTGGCACTGCCTACGCACTGCTCGAGATCTCGCGCCGTGCGGGCGTTTCACCCTACGTTTGGTGGGCCGATGTGCTCCCCGAGGAGCAGAGCGCTCTCTATGCCTCGGGCGACCGTGTGGCCGTGGGCGAGCCTTCGGTGCGTTTCCGCGGCATCTTCATCAACGACGAGGACTGGGGCCTGCAGCCCTGGGCCGCCAAGAATCTCGACAAGAAGTACAACAATGTTGGCCCCAACACCTACGCCAAGGTGATGGACCTGCTGCTCCGCCTCCGTGCCAATGTCCTCTGGCCCGCCATGCACCTCTGCTCGCAGGCTTTCTGGGACAATAAGGACAATCTCCCCGTGGCGAAGAAATACGACATCGCCCTCGGCTCGAGCCACTGCGAGCAGATGCTCCGCGACAACGAGTGGGAGTGGCGCCGCTTCGAGGATGGTTCCGGCACTTACGACAACTGGAATTATGTCACCAACAAGGATAAGATCCAGCGCTACTGGGAAGAGCGCGTGGAGGAGAGCAAGGGCTACGACGCCATGTACACCCTCGGCATGCGCGGCGTGCACGACTGGGCCATCAGTGGCTATCCCTCCACTCAGGACAAGGTGAGAGGCCTCACCGAGATTATCTCCTTCCAGCGTTCGCTCATCGAGAAGCATATCGGCGACCCCACCACGGTGCCCCAGATCTTCATCCCCTACAAGGAGGTGCTCGACGCCTACAACGCCGGACTGCAGGTGCCCGAAGATGTCATCCTCACCTGGGTCGACGACAACCACGGCTACATCCGTCAGCTCCCCACCGAGGCTGAGCAGCAGCGCTCGGGCGGTCACGGCATCTACTATCACATGAGCTACTGGGGCACTCCCGCCGACTACCTCTGGATCTGCTCTTCCTCCCCCTCGCTCTGCAGCTTCGAGCTGGTGAAGGGATATGACAACGGCATCCGCGATCTGTGGGTAATCAACGTGGGCGACATCAAGCCGGCCGAGGCCGAGCTGGAGTTCTGCATGGACCTTGCCTGGGATGTCGACAAATGGCAGCCCGAGAAGGCTTGGGAGTACTCCCGCTACTGGGCTGCCAAGACCTTCGGCGAAAATGTGGCCGACGAGCTCGGCTCGATCAAACTGGAGTATTACGACCTCGCTGCCGGCGGCAAGCCCGAGCATGTGTTCGGTGTCGGATACACCAACGGCGACATGAACGAACGTCTGGAGCGCTACCGCTCGCTGGTAGACCGTGTCGACGCCCTCAAGGGTCAGATCCCGGCTCGCCTGCAGGATGCCTACTTCGAGATGATTGAGTATCCCGTCAAGGGCGCTTGCTACATGAACGAGAAGATCTTCCGCGCCAAGCAGAGCGTGGACCTTGCCGCAGCCGGACACCGCGAGGAAGCTCTTGCATACGCCGCCGAGGCACGCAAAGCCTACCGACTGATTGAGGAAATCACCAAGAAATACAACACCGGCATCGCCGAAGGCAAATGGAACGGCATGATGGACTCTAAGCCCCGCCTCCAGACCGCCTTCAACATGCCTACTACTGCCAATGTCTCGGATGTAGCCAAGTATGCGGTGCCTCTCGAGGAGGAGCACTATGTGGATATCCTCGGTACGGACTTCACAGGCTCCAACGGCACTTTCAAGGAGATGAAGGGACTCGGCTATACCGGCGCCAGCATGGTGGTATGGCCGATGGACTACAAGAGCTACACCGCCCGCGATCTCGACAGCGCTCCCTGGCTCGAATATAAGGTACCGGTCGTAGCCGGCGACAACAACATCGAGGTGCGCACGCTGCCTACCTTCCCGGTGCACAGCGGCGAAAACCTCAATGTGGCCATTTCGGTCGACGGCGCCACGGCCAAGGTGGTATCCCTCAAGACCGTGGCCACCGAGATGAAATGGAACAGCAATGTGATGCAGGGATTCAACGATGCCACAGTGAAATACACCGCCGAGACCGACGGAGAAGTGACCGTGAAAGTGTA
Organism: uncultured Muribaculaceae bacterium; assembly: GCA_905207535.1. Taxonomy (GTDB): domain Bacteria; phylum Bacteroidota; class Bacteroidia; order Bacteroidales; family Muribaculaceae; genus UBA7173. Next base: position 2,646 of record CAJLLX010000148.1, read on the forward strand.
TCTGATGAATGCCGGCATCGCCGTGAGCGGTATCCGCAATAAACAGACTCCCTCGGGAGCCACAACCCTCACCGATCAGCTCCTGGTCAACGCCGACTTCGAGATGGGTAGCGACGGCAAGATCAACGAGAACGGCATCGTGCGCGGTGTGCCTTACGGATGGACCATCTCCGGCACCCTCAAGGGCAATTCCTACGGCATCAACCAGGACGCCGCCAATATCCACGGCCGCAATGTGTGCTGGATGAACTCTACTCCCATGCCCGAGAAGTTTGAACTCTCGCAGACCATCCCCGCCGACAAGATCGAGCCGGGTCACTACCTGGTGCGCTGCAAACTCTGGGTGGAGCGCGACAAAGCCACATCCTGCCGCATGTTCGCCAACAACAATGTGCAGTATTTCGGCTTCGAGCGCGAGTATACCAACCTCCTTACCCCCGGCGAGGTCAACAGCTATGCCGGCTACACCCCCTCCAAGCCTGAAAATATCCTCCTGAAAGAGATGACCATCTACGTCAAGGTGGAGGAAGGCGAAGACCTCAAAGTGGGCATCCGCACCGGCAACAAGAAAAACGACGGCACACACGCCACCGACAACTCGGGATGGTTTAAGGTCGACAACTTCCGCATCGACCGCCTCGACGCAGCGCCCAACATGACCGAAGAAGACCTCACCCTCACCGAGCAGGTGCTTGTCAACCACGACTTCGAGCTTTACGACGACAACGGCACCATCCGCGAGAACACTTCAGGCGAAACACGCCGCTATACCCCCTACGGATGGCATCTCACCGGATCCTTCCCCGGCAACTCCTACGGCTGCAACAAAGATATGGTCAACCCCAACGGCACCAACGGTTGCTGGTTCCTCCCCAAGGAGGGTGTAATGCCCGAAAACTTCTCGCTCTATCAGGAGATTCCCGCCGGCACACTCCCCGCCGGACGCTATGAGGTGCGCTGCAAGCTCTGGGCACAGGAAGGCTACCTCGGCACCCTCCGACTCTTCGCCAACAACTGCGTGCAGTACTACGGCATGGACATCGACTACGACAAAAACCTCACTGAAGGCGAAAACAACACCTTCGCCGGATATGTCGGCGGCGAAAACGAAAACTTCGTCCTCCAGGACATGTATGTGCAGGTCGACATCGAAGACAACGAGCCTCTGCGCCTCGGCATCAAGTCGGGTCCCTATCAGGCCGACGGCACCAAAGGCGTTGACCGTACCGGATGGTTCAAAGCCGACTACTTCCGCATCCATCGCGTAGGTGAATCCGCCGCTCCCGTCATCTCCTCCGACGCCTTTGCCCGCGACGCCTCCATCTACAACCTCTACGGACAGCGCGTAGGCTACGGCGCCTCCGACTTCGCCCG
>CAJLLX010000149.1 GCA_905207535.1 uncultured Muribaculaceae bacterium
GCTGCGCTGGATTGCGCGGCCGCCCGGGCTAAAGGGGGTATTTGTCAGCAGCAACTAACGGAGGGGTGCTGCAACGTAAATCACTTGTTCATGCGAAAGATGAACGGATTACTTGTTCAAGTTCTCGATCTCGGGCACTTCGGGATCCACACCCCACTGGGCCTGGGTCAGGCGCTTGTAGTTGTTGTAGCGCCAGCGGGCGTTGGCCTTGGCGGCGGCAAACAGCTCGGCTGCTTCAGCGGGATACTGTTTCCAAACCGATGCGTAGCGCACCTCGCCTTTGAGGAAGTCCTCGAATTTGTCCCAGTCGGGCTCTTTGCTGTCGAGCGAGAAGGGGTTCTTGCCTTCCTCTTCGAGAGCGGGGTTGTAGCGCCACAGCTGCCAGTAGCCGCACTCAACGGCGCGAGCCTCTTCCTGCTGCGAGTGGCCCATGCCGGCTTTCAGGCCGTGGTTGATACAGGGGGAGTAGGCGATGATGATCGAGGGACCGTCGTAAGCCTCAGCCTCGCGGATGGCCTTGAGGGTCTGGGCGTTGTCGGCACCCATGGCCACCTGTGCGGCATATACGTAGCCGTAGGTAGTGGCGATCAGGCCGAGGTCTTTCTTGCGGATGCGCTTGCCGGAAGCGGCAAACTTGGCGATGGCGCCGATAGGTGTAGCCTTCGATGCCTGGCCGCCGGTGTTGGAGTAAACCTCGGTGTCGAGCACGAGCACGTTGACGTTTTTGCCCGAAGCGAGCACGTGGTCGAGACCGCCGAAGCCGATGTCGTAGGCGGCGCCGTCGCCGGCGATGATCCACTGCGAACGCTTAACGATGAAGTTCTTCAGAGCTACGATGCCGTTGCAGATATCGCAGCTGCAAGCCTCGCAGAGGGGCACGATAGCGTCGAAGACCTCGCGTGTGGCCTTGGCGTCGTCGCGGTTGTCAAGCCACTTCTGAGCCTGCTCCTTGATGGCGGCGCTGCAGCAGTCGCAGGTGAGGGCGCGCTGCATGAGGTCGGCCAGGCGGGCGGTCATCTTCTCGTTGGCGATGGTCATACCCAGACCGAACTCGGCGAAGTCCTCGAAGAGCGAGTTGGCCCATGCGGGACCGTGGCCGCGGAAGTTGGTGGTGTAAGGAGTGGAGGGCACCGAACCCGAGTAGATCGACGAGCAGCCGGTGGCGTTGGCTACCATCTCGTGGTCGCCGTAGAGCTGGGAGATGAGCTTCACATAGGGAGTCTCGCCGCAGCCCGAGCAAGCACCCGAGAACTCGAAGAGCGGGGTGGCGAACTGGCTGTTCTTCACGTTGGCGGTGATGTCTACGAGATCCTGCTTCGAGGCAACGTCCTTCACGCAGTAGTCCCACTCTTTCTGCTTGTCGAGCTGGCTCTGCAGAGGCTTCATCTCGAGAGCCTTCACGCCCTTCTTGCCGGGGCATACGTCGACACAGTTGCCGCAGCCGAGGCAGTCGAGCACGTCGACCGACTGGATGAAGCGCATGCCGGCAAACTGCTTGCCGATGGCGGGGATGGTGTCATTCTCGCCGAAGGGAGCGGTCTTGAGCTCAGCCTCGTCGAGCACGAAGGGACGGATGGCAGCGTGAGGGCAGACATATGCGCACTTGTTGCACTGGATACAGTTTTCCTCGAGCCATTCGGGCACGAAGGCAGCCACGCCGCGCTTCTCGTAGGCGGCGGTGCCGTTGTCCCATGTGCCGTCGGGACGGTCGGCGAAGTCGCTGACCTTGAGGAGGTCGCCGTCCTGTGCGTTGATGGGGCGCACAACCTTGTTGATGAACTCGGGATCGTCGTTGGGTGCGGGAGCCTCGATCTCGAGGTCCTTCCATGCGGGATCTACGGTGAGCTGCTTGTACTCGCCGCCGCGGTCAACGGCTGCATAGTTCTTGTCGACCACATCCTGGCCCTTCTTGCCGTAGCTCTTGACGATGAATTTCTTCATCTGCTCTACAGCCAGGTCAACGGGGATGACGCCTGTGATGCGGAAGAATGCGCTCTGCAGGATGGTGTTGGTGCGGTTGCCGAGACCGATCTCCTGAGCTATCTTGGTAGCGTTGATGTAGTAGACGGTGATGTTGTGCTCCGCGAAGTATTTCTTCACCTTGTTGGGGAGGTTCTTAGCGAGCTCGTCGCCTTCCCAGATGGTGTTGAGCAGGAATGTGCCGTTGTCGCGCAGACCGCGGGTCACATCATACATATGCAGGTAAGCCTGCACGTGGCAAGCCACGAAGTTGGGGGTATTCACCAGATATGTGGAGCGGATGGGCTTGTCGCCGAAGCGCAGGTGGGAGCAGGTGAAGCCGCCCGACTTCTTCGAGTCGTAGGCGAAGTAGGCCTGGCAATATTTGTCGGTGTTGTCGCCGATGATCTTGATGGAGTTCTTGTTGGCGCCCACTGTGCCGTCGGCACCGAGGCCGTAGAACTTGGCTTCGTAGGTGCTCTTGTCGCCGAGAGCCACCTCCTCGGGGAGGGGCAGCGAGGTGAAGGTGACGTCGTCTACGATGCCCACGGTGAAGTGGTCCTTGGGCATGGGGAGTGCGAGGTTCTCGAATACGCCGATGATCTGGGCGGGAGTGGTGTCCTTCGATGCCAGACCGTAGCGGCCGCCGACGATGAGGGGGGCATTCTCCTTGCCATAGAAGCACTCTTTTACATCGAGATAGAGGGGCTCGCCGTTGGCGCCGGGCTCCTTGGTGCGGTCGAGCACTGCGATGCGCTTGGCAGTGGCGGGCACGGCAGCGAGGAAGTGCTTGGCAGAGAAGGGACGGTAGAGGTGAACCGATACGAGGCCCACCTTCTCACCCTTGGCTGTGAGGGCGTCGATAGCCTCCTGAGCAGCCTGAGTGACAGAACCCATGGCGATGATCACGCGCTCGGCGTCGGGGGCGCCGTAGTAGTTGAACAGACCGTATTTGCGGCCGGTGATGGCCGAAATCTTGTTCATGTAGTCCTCTACAACCTCGGGCACATTGTTGTAGGCAGCGTTGCTGGCCTCGCGGTGCTGGAAGAAGACGTCGCCGTTTTCGGCCATGCCGCGCGATACGGGAGCCTGGGGCGAAAGTCCGCGCTGACGGAAGCGTGCGAGGGCCTCGCGGTCGAGCAGACCCTCGATGTCCTCCTGCTGGAGCTCCTCGATCTTCTGGATCTCATGCGAGGTGCGGAAGCCGTCGAAGAAGTTGACGAAGGGGATCGACGATTTGATGGTGCTCAGGTGAGCCACACCGGCGAGGTCCATAACCTCCTGCACGGAGCCTTCGCACAGCATGGCGAAGCCTGTCTGGCGCACCGACATCACATCCTGATGGTCGCCGAAGATGCTCAGGGCATGCGAAGCGAGGGTACGAGCCGAAACGTGGAACACGCAGGGGAGCTGCTCGCCGGCTATCTTGTACATGTTGGGGATCATGAGGAGCAGACCCTGCGAAGCTGTGTAGGTGGTGGTGAGGGCACCGGCCTGGAGCGAGCCGTGCACGGCACCTGCGGCGCCGCCTTCCGACTGCATTTCCTGCACAAGCACTGTCTCGCCGAAGATGTTCTTGCGGCCGGCAGCTGCCCACTCATCGACGTATTCCGCCATGGTAGACGACGGAGTGATGGGGTAGATCGCGGCAACTTCGCTGAACATATACGAGATATGGGCAGCGGCCTGATTACCGTCACACGTCACGAATTTTTTTTCTTTGCTCATAACTTAATTCATGAATTATGTTGTAGTTTTCGTGTTGCGAATCGCGGTTTTCGTCGTTGCGAAAACGTTTGCCCGGGCCTCCCGGAGCCGGCCCGTTGCGCGTACGCGCGTAGCCCGAAAGGAGACATGCCCGAAGCAGTACGCGAAGTTACAGATTTTTTTTGGCATGGACGCCGTTTTTATCCGTTTTTAGTAATAATTAGCTACATATTGCAGTCGTGCAGAGTCCAAGGGCAAATGCAATATTAGCGAAAATGTTTGAAAAATTCGAC
>CAJLLX010000150.1 GCA_905207535.1 uncultured Muribaculaceae bacterium
CATAAACAAACTGCACTCCAAAAGTTTTTTTGTCTAACTTTTGGGGTGCAGTTCACATGTGGCGCAGCCTCTTCACGTTTCAACTATTTATTTATGAGAGCCTTAGTACCCAGTATCACTACTCGGTAAAAAGGACGAGGGATGTACTGATTATTTTGTTCTTTATTACTATAACAAGATGCGCAACTTTACGTTGTCGCCTTGTGCACTAAAAGTGCTTAAATATTGTTTATATACTCCCGTTTCCAATTGTTAATTTAATTAATTGGGCGCTCTGGAGAGGCTGAGCAAAATATCGGAGGGTGTTTTTACGTTAAAAAAATATATAGATTTGTCACATTATCAGACCTACGGCAACGGGCCCAAGGATGCCATCTGCCATGCATGGTCGGTAGACGGGTTGCACTTCACCCGCGACGCAAGCAATCCCATCTTCTCGCCTGAGGGCGACTGGAACAACGGGCGCGCCATCGATGCCGAAGTGGCTCTCTGGAACGGCGAATACTACCTCTATTTCGCCAGCCGCACGCCCGACGGGGTGAAGCAGATACTCGGCGTGGCCAAAGCGCCGGGCGACACCGACTTTTCGCGCGACTCATGGACCCAGGCATGCGATGCCTCGATCCTCTACCCGCAGCTGCCGTGGGAGGGCGAGTGCATCGAGGCACCCTCGGTGATAGGGCGCGGACGGTGGCTCTACATGTTCTACGCCGGAGCCTACAACAACAGGCCGCAGCAGGTGGGGATAGCCCGGAGCGCCGACGGAGTGACATGGGAGCGACTGAGCGACGTGCCCTTCCTCCCCGTAGGGAAGGCCGGCGAGTGGAACAGCTCGGAAAGCGGCCATCCCCACATCTTCAACGACCCCTCTACCGGTCGCACCTGGCTCTTCTATCAGGGCAATGATACCCATGGCCGCACCTGGCTGCTATCCAAGCGCGAGGTGGTGTGGCCATAAGCCTTATTTGTAGAGGAAGCGGCGGATGGAGTGTTTGGGGGTTTTCTCGAAGGGATCTTTGTGGATTTCGATGACGCTGACGCGCGAATAGCCGGGGAGGAGGCGGTTGAGGTCGGGGAGGAGGGCCTCGACGCGGGCATCAGTCTGCTCCTCGGTGAGGTGCTGCTTCTGAGCGGTATCGTAGTCAGGATGTACCATGGCCACTATCTTGCCGCCACGGTCAACCACCACCGACTCGGCCACAAGCGGCAGATTGTTGAGTTTCACCTCTATCTCCTCGGGGTAGATGTTCTGGCCCGAGGGTCCGAGGATCATGTTTTTGTCGCGTCCGCGGAGGTAAACGTATCCGTCCTTGTCGATGGTGCAGATATCGCCGGTGTTGAGCCAGTCGTCGGGGGTGAGCGCCTCGGACGTGGCCTGAGGATTTTTAAAGTATCCCATCATCACATTGTCGCCCTTGACGAAAAGCACTCCGGGGATGTGCTCGGAGTCGGGGGAATCGACGCGTGCCTTCATGCCGTCGACAAGGCGTCCGCATGAGTGGGGACGCGCCGTGGCCCACCATTCGTAGGTGACCAGAGGTGCACATTCGGTCATGCCGTAACCCACGGTAAAGGGGAAGCGGATGCGTCGGAGGAAATCCTCCACGTCGCTGCTCATGGCGGCTCCGCCGAGGATGAGCTGCACCAGATTGCCGCCGAAGGCCTTGAGCAGCTGAGACTTGACCTTGCGGTAGATGATGGTGCGGAGGCCGGGGATGGATGTGAGCAGACGCATGGCGGGGGTGCGGAGCTTGGGGAAAACGTTGGATTTCACTATCTTCTCTATCACCAGAGGCACGGTGATGACCAGTTTGGGCCGCACCTGTGCGAAGGCGCTGAGCACCACCTTGGGTGAGGGCACTCGGCCCAGGAAGGTGATGTGGCATCCTCGGCAGAGGGGGAAGAGAAATTCGAACATCAGCCCGTACATATGCGCCAGCGGGAGCATGCTGAGCATGCCGTCGCCGGGGCGTAGGAAGTCGATCTTTTTCAGGCCGAAGCGGGCGTTGCTCCAGAGATTGCTGTAGCTGAGCATCACCCCCTTGGAGTTGCCCATGGAGCCGGAGGTATAGTTGATGAGCGCCAGCGATTCGGGCCGCGGATCGCGGTAGGTGATCTGGTCGGGTGTGAGGCCGCCGGGATAGCGGGCGGCGAAGATGGTGTCGAGATCATCGAGCGACGCCTTCAGCTTACTGTCGCGGCAGAGCACCGGTGTAAGCTCGGGGATGAGGATGGCGGCGCGAAGCTGCGGCATATGGTCCTCGTCGAGATTATTGTATATCGCTTGCTCGGTGAAGAGCACAATGGCCTCGGAGTGGGTCACCAGATGCTCGATATTGTCGGGGTGAAATTCATGAAGCAGCGGCACTGCCACGGCTCCGTAGGTGAGCACTCCCAGAAAAGCGGTGCACCAGGAGGCGGAGTTGCGGGCGCAAAGGGCCACCTTGTCTCCGGGCTTCACATCGGCCTTGCGGAGTATGATATGTATTTTTTCAATCTGGGCTGCTGTCTGAGCGCCGGTGAGAGTGATGCCGTTGAAATCGGAGAGCACCGGAAAGCGCCAGCGCTTGCGCAGGCTTTCGGCAATTGCAGATATGAGTTGTTGTGCCATGATGGTATAAAGTCGCTTGTTTTTCCCTTATCGTTTCTTTAATAACAAAAAAATGCGTTATTTTGCGGTCGCGAAGGGGCATAAAAATGCGTGTAAAATTACAATTAAAAGCAATATTTACCAAAAATGAGACTTAAAATGATTGTTTTGGCCCTTGCAGGCGTGCTGTTGGCGTCGTGCGGCTCGGGCCGGAAAGAGGATAAGGGGTATACGGTCAACGCCGCCATGCCCGGAGAGATGAACGGCAAGACAGCCTTTCTGGTAAACTTTGACAGCGGCGAGAAGATGGACTCCGTGACCATCGCCGACGGCAAGGCAGTGTTCAGCGGCAGCGTCGACAGCGCCACCATCGTGCGCCTGGTGGTCGACGGCAACCGCATGGGCAACTTCATCCTGGAGCCGGGAACCATAGAGTTTGCCGACCATGTGGCCAAGGGCACACCCCTCAACGACCTCGACAACACCATCTCGGCTCGTCTCGAAGCCTTCGGACAGGCCTACGAAGCTGCGCCGCAGGACTCCACAGGCCAGGCTTCACGCGACAGCATCATGACCCTCTACGATGCCTACATCGACTCGGTATATCAGGCCAATATCGACAACCCCATCGGCTACGAAATCTTTCTTGACCGCGCTTACGGCATGAGCCTCAGCGAATTGCAGGCCACCCTCGACGCTCATCCCTCGCTAAAGGGCTACAAACGTGTGGAAAAGCTGCTCGAGGCCGCCAAAGCGATGGAAAAGACCTCGGTGGGAGCCAAATTTGTAGATTTCACCATCACCAACGACTCCACCTCTCAGAGCCTGAGCGACTTTGTTGGGCGCGGCAAGCCGGTGCTGGTCGACTTCTGGGCCTCATGGTGCGGTCCGTGCATCCGCGAGACCAAGGTGATTAAGGAGATTCTCTCGCAGTACGGCCCCAAAGGGCTGGAAGTGCTCGGTGTGGCAGTGTGGGACGAGCCTGAAAACACCGCCGAGGCCATCGCCAAGCATCAGCTCCCCTGGCCGCAGATAGTCAACGCACAGAATGTGCCCACCGACCTCTACGGCATCAGCGGCATTCCATGCATCATCCTTTTCGGGCCCGACGGCACCATCCTGTCGCGTGGCAAGCAGGGCGACGAGCTCCGCACCGATGTGGCAGCCTACTTCAATGGCACACTTGCAGTGCCCGCGGCTGCAACCGATTCGATAAAGGCCAACTGATCAGCAAGCTACAGAAAATCAGCGCCGGCGCAAATCCCCTCGCGAGGGGATTTGCGCCG
>CAJLLX010000151.1 GCA_905207535.1 uncultured Muribaculaceae bacterium
GGCTTCCTGCACGGTGTCGGGGAAGTCGGCGAGGGTCTGGATGAGGGCAATCTCCTTCTCGTTGGGCTGCACGCCGGCGTAGCCGGTGGCGGCGAGACCCTGCTCGGCGGCTTTGCGGAGCACCGAACGGATGCGCGCGTAGGTGTACTGGATGAAGGGGCCTGTGTTGCCGTTGAAATCGATGCTCTCTTTGGGGTTGAAGAGCATATTCTTGCGCGGATCCACCTTGAGGAGGAAATATTTGAGCGCTCCGAGGCCCACGATCTCCGAAATCTCGTCGATTTCGGCGTCGGTGAGGCCGTCGAGCTTGCCGAGGTCGCGCGACACCTCGCGGGCGCCGCTCACCATCTCCTCCATGAGGTCGTCGGCATCCACCACGGTGCCTTCGCGGCTCTTCATCTTACCCTCGGGGAGCTCCACCATGCCATAGGAGAAGTGCACGAGGTCTTTGCCCCACTTGAAGCCAAGGCGGTCGAGCAGCAGCGAGAGCACCTGGAAGTGATAGTTCTGCTCATTGCCAACGACATAGATCATCTTGTCGATGGGATAGTCTTGGAAACGCAGTTTGGCGGTGCCGATATCCTGAGTCATATACACCGAGGTGCCGTCGGAGCGGAGCAGGAGCTTGCGGTCGAGGCCGGCGTCGGTGAGGTCGGCCCATACGGAGCCGTCGGCATCGCGTGTCATGATCCCCTTTTCCAGGCCTTCGAGCACCTTGGCTTTACCCTCGAGGTAGGTCTGGCTCTCGTAGTAGATCTTGTCGAAATTCACTCCGAGGCGGCGGTAGGTTTCGTCGAATCCGGCGTAGACCCACGAGTTCATCATCTCCCAGAGCTTGCGCACCTCGGGATCTTTCTCCTCCCAGCGGCGGAGCATCTCGCGGGCCTCGGCCATGAGCGGCGACTGCTGCTTGGCCTCATCTTCGGAGAGATTTTTCTCCTCCATGAGCTGCTTCACCTCGGCGCGGAAATGCTTGTCGAACATCACGTAGAAGTCGCCGATGAGGTGGTCGCCCTTCATGCCGGTCGACTCGGGTGTGGCGCCGTTGCCCCACTTCTGCCAGGCGAGCATCGACTTGCAGATGTGGATGCCGCGGGCGTTGACGATGTTGGTCTTCACCACGCGGTTGCCGCACGCTTTGAGGATCTCGGCCAGGGAGTAGCCGAGGAGATTGTTGCGCACATGGCCCAGGTGGAGGGGCTTGTTGGTGTTGGGCGAGGAGTATTCCACCATCACCAGCGGCGAGTCGGCCTTGGGGGCGGTGATGCCGAAATCGGGCGTATCCTCGATATGCTCCAGCACCGAGCACCAGAATGTAGACTCGATGACGATGTTGAGAAATCCTTTCACCACATTGAAGCGGTCTACGGCGGGCTCGTTGTCCACCAGCCAGCGGCCGATCTCCTCGCCCACCATCTCGGGCGACTTGCGAGCGGCCTTCACCCAGGGGAACACCACCACGGTGAGGTTGCCCTCAAATTCCTTGCGGGTAGTCTGGGGCACGATCTTGTCTGCGGGGGTATCCACGCCGTAAAGCTCCTTGACGGCCTTAGCGACCCCTTGCGCTATAATTTGGTCTATCGACATATGCGATTCTTCTAAAATTGAGGTTATCAGATGGCAAAGTTACAAAATATCAGCGACATTGCCCTCACCGCGCGCAGGAAATCGCACATCTGCTCCCTTGCGGCGGTCTCAGAATGTGACAGACAGATCGGCGGGGAGGGTGGCTCCCTTGAGGCGCAGGGTGAGGGTGCGGGTGGCGGCGTCGTACTCCTGCCTGAGGGTGCCGGCGGTGGCGGTGGCTGAGACAGGATCTGCCACATTGTGGATCTCGAAGGTGAGCGTGCGCTTCGGTGCCATGCCGGGGAAGGTGCCCTCGGCTTTGACTGTGAGGCCGATGCGGCTGCCGTCGGCGGCGTTGTGGGCGGTGACGGTGAGCATGGCGAAGCGGCCCGAGGCGAGCGAAGTGGCCGAGGTGAGGTCATCCTCGTAGATGGTGCAGGCGGTGGTGCCGCTCTGCGCCGTGGGATAATACTCGACGGTGTAGTTGTCGGTGCGGTAGTCGCCGGTGCTGGCCATCTTGTAGCGGGCCTTGGGGATCAGTGCGCCGGCGCGGACGTAGAGCGGTATCCGCTCCAGCGGGGCTGAGGCGGTGACGGTGGTGCCCCCGTCATACACCTTCGAGGGGTCGTTGTAGTCGACCCATGCCGAGCCTGCGGGGAGCGCCACCGTGCGCTCGGTGGCGCCCTGCGTCATCACCGGAGCCACCAGCAGGTCACGACCCCAGAGATACTCGTCGGCAATCTCCGAGTATTGCTCGGGATCGGGCGAATACATCCCTATGGGGCGCACCAGCGGCAGTCCCTGCGAGGCGTTTTCGTAGGCAAGGGTATAGTTGTAGGGGAGCCACTCGTAGCGGGCCTTGATTAGGGGGAGCACTATGTTTTCGACACTCGGATAGTGAAACGGCTCGGCGAAGCGCTGGGCATGGGTGCGGAGCACGGGCGAGAAGAGGCCCAGCTGCAGCCAGCGCACATAGAGCTCGGGGTCGTAGGGGTGACGGTCGTCGATGGCGAAGCCGCCCACGTCGTGGCTCATGTAGCCCAGACCGCTGAGGCCGGAGTTGAGCATGATCTTCACCTGCGGCTGCAGGCCGCCCCACGAGCGGCTCACGTCGGTGCTCCAGGGGAAGACACTGTAGCGCTGCAGACCCACGGTGCCGCCGCGCATCAGCGTCATAAGGCGTGTCTCGGGATACTCCTCGCGGAAGAGGTCGTAGATGATGCGGCTCCAGTCGTTGCCGTAGAGATTGTGATACTCGCGGGTGGTGAGGCCGTTGGCGTGGTACATGCTGTCGGGGTGCACTTCAGGCTCGCCTAAGTCGCCCCACCAGCCGGTGATGCCGCCGTCGGTGAGGGTGCGGTAGCGCTCGCGCAGCCATGCCCGCGTGTCGGGATTGGAGACATCGAACATGCCTCCCTCGCCTACCCATATGGTGACATCCTTGGTCTTGCCCTCGCTATCCTTGCCAAACATCCCCTTGGGGCTCAGCTCGTTGTAATTGTCAAGCGCGCGGCCGTTGCGCAGCACGTAGGGCTGCGAGATGGCCACGAGGTTCACCCCCTGCTTCTTGAGGCGCCGCAGCATCTTCTCGGGGGAGGGCCACTGCGACGGCTCCCAGGCCAGACGCCCCATATCCTGCTCTTTCCCATACCAGTAGAGGTCGAGCACTATGCCGTCGAGTGGATATCCGCCCTTCTTCAGGGCGCCCACCACCGAGTCGACCTCCTGCTGTGTCTTGTAGCCGTATTTCGAGGTGATGTAGCCCAGGCTCCAGAGGGGCGCGAGGTCCTGGCGCCCGGTGAGCTCGCTGAGCTGCCGCGGCAGGGCGGCATACCCTTCGGGCGAATTGACGAAGTAGTAGCTCACCGGCTGCGAGGCTATGGTGGTGTATTCTATCTCGGGGCCGGCGGTCATGGTGGCCTCGGCGAAGTCGTCCATCACTATGGCGTAGCCGCGCGGCGACACCAGCAGAGGCATGGTGATATTCATCTGCGAGATGCGCGCATCGCCCTCGGTGTAGCCGTAGTTCTGGCGGTTGTACATCACCAGGGTGTCGCCGCTGAGGTCGATGCTGTGGCCGCGCTCACCGGCGCCGTGAAATGGGCCTCCGGTGGTGGTGAGGCGCAGATGATGACGGCCGTCGGCGTCGGTGGTGCGGCGCCCGTTGTCGTAGACCATACGGTCGGTGCCTCCGTGGAGCAGCACCTCGCCCTGAGGGGTCACGGTGGCCGTG
>CAJLLX010000152.1 GCA_905207535.1 uncultured Muribaculaceae bacterium
GGTGTTGCCGCCGCCGATCACTGCCACGCGTTTCCCGCGGATCACCGGGGTGGCCCACCCTTCGCGGCCGGCACCCATCAGGTTTACACGGGTCAGATATTCGTTGCTCGACATCACGCCCACGAGGTTCTCCCCCTCTATCCCCATAAATCGGGGCAGACCGGCGCCGGAGGCCACGAAGATGCCGTTGAAGCCGCGGTCGAGCAGGTCGTCGTAGCTCAGCGTCTTGCCCACCACGCAGTCGGTCATGAATTTCACGCCGCTCTTTTCCAGCGACTTGATCTCCACATCCACCACTTCGTTGGGCAGACGAAATTCGGGTATGCCATATTTCAGCACGCCGCCGATCTCGTGAAGTGCCTCATACACATGCACTTCATACCCTCGCCGGGCCATATCTCCGGCAAAAGACAGTCCGGCGGGTCCGGAGCCCACCACGGCTACTTTCTTCCCGTTGGCCGCCATGCGCGGAGGCAAGGAGCTGTCGCCGCTAAGCCGTTCGCTGTCAGCGGCAAACCGCTCCAGATAGCCGATAGCCACCGGCGGCTTCTTCATCTTGTTGTAGATGCACTTGCTCTCGCACTGGCGTTCCTGCGGACACACGCGGCCGCACACAGCCGGCAGTGCCGAGGTCTCTTTCAGCACTATGGCGGCATCTTTCAGGTTGCCGCGCTCTATATTTTTGATAAATCCGGGGATATTGATCCCCACCGGGCAGCCGGTGATGCACTGCGGATCGGGGCAGTCGAGGCAACGTGTGGCCTCCAGCACAGCCTGATCGCGGCTAAGACCCTGATTCACCTCCTCATTGCAGGTCACGCGGTAATCCGGAGCCAGTTCGGTCATCTTCACTCGCGGTATCGAGGTCCGCTCTTTGGCGGTATGCGTCTTGCGCAACTCCTCGCGCCACTGCGCGTCGCGGGGCGATATGGTGTTTTCGTTCATCTTATTTCCTGTTTTTTAGCCGCGCAGACGCTGCAGCATTTCATCGAAATCTACCTGATGGGCATCAAATTCCGGCCCGTCGACACAGACGAACCGCATCTTTCCACCTACGGTCACGCGGCAGGCGCCGCACATCCCTGTGCCGTCCACCATGATGGTATTCAGAGAGCAGATAGTCGGCACTTCATATTTCTTGGTCAGCAGCGACACGAATTTCATCATTATCGCCGGACCTATCGTGCACACCAGATCTACCTTTTCGCGCGTTATCACCTCCTCGAGGCCGGCGGTCACGAGCCCTTTCTGCCCGTAAGAGCCGTCGTCGGTCATTATTATCACCTCATCGGCATATTTGCGCACCTCGCTCTCAAGGATTATCAGATCTTTGGTACGGGCTGCCAGGATAGCCACCACACGGTTGCCGGCCTCCTTCATCGCCTTAAGTATCGGAAGCAGGGGAGCCACGCCCACACCGCCGCCGCAGCACACCACGGTGCCGTAATCGGATATCGCTGTGGCCCTTCCGAGCGGTCCTACCACATCGTGAAGGTAATCGCCCGGCTCCTTGGCGCAAATCTGCGTGGTCGATTCCCCCACAGCCTGCACCACCAGGGTTATCGTACCGCGCTTTTCGTCGGCATCGGCAATAGTCAGAGGGATACGCTCCCCCTTCTCGTTGCATATCACTATCACAAAGTGACCCGGCTTGCGGGCACGCGCTATCAGAGGCGCCTCCACCACAAGCTTCACCACTTTTTCCGAGAAATGTTCCTTCTCCAGAATCCTGTTCATATACTTTTTTCCTATTTGCGTTCTTCCATGTCCACCTTCCTTTCTCTTCCCTCCTCTCGTCTGCAAAGTTAGCGATTTATCTTTTTCCCGCAATATATTTTTTTTAACCTTTCATCCCAACCGTCCCCCTCCCCCGCAGGTTATATACTGATACATGGCCCTCCTTTTCGCATATGCCGACACGTTTCAACACTCCGGTATCCCCCCCGCGGCGATGCGCCGCTCGCCCTCGGTTTCGGCGGCTCGGCCGGCTCTGAGGGTCCTATAGCCTACACCGGCGCGGCGATCGGCAGCAACATCGCCCGTTTCTGCGGCGTCAGCACCGAGACGGTCCGCATTATGCTCGCCTGCGGAGCCTCGGCGGGCATTGCTGGCATCTTCAAGGCTCCTGTGGGCGGGGTGCTCTTCTCGCTCGAGGTTCTTTCGATCGCGCTCACTCCCCACGCCATCATCGCGCTCTTCGCTTCGTCGGTCACGGCGGCTCTCACGGCTTTTCTCCTCGACGGATGCACCACCGACCTCGTTTTCCGCAATGTATCCGCGCTTTCATGGCAGTGGCTCCCCTCCTCCCTCCCGGCCACCTTCTGAAAAAAGCACACGGCCCATGCGGCAAATTTCCGATTTTCTTGCTATCTTTGCATCCTATATATCCGAATATACAGCATGTCAAAAGACGATAAGAAATACTCGCGCCGCGGATGGCTCCGTGCCGTCGGCGCTACCCTCGCCGGTGCGGCTATCGCCCCGGCTGTCGGCGCTCTCTCGGCCGAGGCTCAGCACCGCCACCATGGAGCAGGGGCGCCCCGTGCGGCTTCCATCCCCCCTTCTGCTGCCTCTGACGCGCCTAAGCGCAAGGTGAGCCGCATCGCCGACCTCCAGCCGGTGGCCTGCATCGAGTGCGATGCCTGCATGCCATGCGGCTACGGTGTCGACATCCCCGGCAATTTCCGGTTTTACAACGATCTCCTCGCCGCCGGAGAGATGCCCGACGTCAACTCCGACGACCGCTCTTCCGCCGATTTTCGCCGAAAGGCACTCGGATTCCTCCGAAAATACGACCGCGACATCCCCGACCGCCATCAGAGCCAGCGCTGCATCAAGTGCTTCCACTGCGTGGCCGAGTGCCGCAATATGGTTTTCATTGTCAACGAACTGGCCGCACTGACCGCTATCGCCGACGACCTCCGCGACTGGGAGTGCCAAAACATTTAACCTTCTGAACGTGAACGCTAAACGACGCAATACTCCTAAATTTACCCTCGGCCATCTGCTCAAATACACCCGTGTGACGGTGAGCATCATCCTCTTCTGTGTCATGCTCCTGATGTTTGTCACAGTAGAGGGCGTCATCGCCCGATGGTTCGGCTGGATACCAAAAATACAGTTTTTCCCGATGGTACTCACCGGATGCGGCGCGGCCGTGGCCATCTGGCTCGGCATAACCCTACTTTTCGGACGTGTCTATTGCTCTTCGGTGTGCCCCATGGGCATCCTGCAGGACATTTTCAACCGGCTCAGCCGTCTCACCCGCGCTCGCCGGCGCCGCCACCCCTTCCGGTACCGCCGCCCGTCCAACCGCACCCGCTACGCCTTCCTTTTCGTCATGGCTGTAGCCGCCATTCTCGGCATCGCGGCGGTCACCTCGCTTCTCGACCCCTACAGCGCATTCGGACGCATCGGTTCGGAGATGCTCCAGCCCGTTGCGGCCTGGATCAGCGGCAATCAGGTGATAGTATTCTCGTGGGTGGCCTTCGCCATCGCTGCGGCCACTCTCCTGGCCGTCGGATGGGTGGCTTCGCGTCATGGGCGCCTGATTTGCAACACCGTATGCCCCGTGGGCGCCACCCTCGGCCTCTTCAGCCGATGGTCGCTCTTCCATTTCGACATCGACACCGACCTCTGCATCAACTGCCGCAAGTGCGAGCGTGTATGCAAGGCTCAGTGCATTGACACTCAAGCTCATGTGGTCGACGGATCACGGTGCGTCAACTGCTTCAACTGCCTCATCGCATGCGACTCGCAGGCCCTGCGCTACACCACCCG
>CAJLLX010000153.1 GCA_905207535.1 uncultured Muribaculaceae bacterium
CCCCCAGCCACTACGGCGTGGCCCGCGACCTCGCGGCATACCTCGACTGCCACCTGACCCACTCGCAGCTCCACCGCCCATCGGTAGAGAGCTTTGCTCCCGACCGCCCCGACGGCGCCGCCACTGTGGAGGTGCTCGACCCCGAAGGCGCTCCCCGCTACTGCGGCGTCACCATCCGCGGCGTGAAGGTGGCCGAGAGCCCCGAATGGCTGCGCAACCGCCTGGAGGCCATCGGCGTACGCTCTATCAACAACATTGTAGATATCACCAACTACATACTCCACGGCATGGGACAGCCGCTCCACTGCTTCGACCTCAACCACGTGAAGGACGGCCACATTGTGGTACGCACCGTGGAGGAGGGCACCCCGTTTGTGACCCTCGACGGCGTGGAGCGCAAGCTCTCGGCAGCCGACGTGATGATCTGCGACAGCGAGAAGCCGATGTGCATCGCCGGCGTGTTCGGCGGCCTTGACTCGGGTGTGAAGGACGACACCACCGACATCTTCCTGGAGAGCGCCACCTTCCATTCCACACGCATCCGCCGCACGGCGCGCCGCCACGGACTCTCGACCGACGCCTCGTTCCGCTACGAGCGCGGCCTCGACCCCAACGCCGCCATGTACGCCCTCAAGCTCGCCGCCCTCATGGTCAAGGAGCTTGCCGGAGGCGAAATCTGCGGCGAGCCCGTCGACATCTACCCCGTAAAGAGCGAGCCCTGGCCCGTGACCCTCAGCTACAAGTATCTCAACGGCCTTGTAGGCAAGGAGATACCGCAGGAGACCGTCGACAGCATCCTGCGCTCGCTCGAGATCGAGATCACCGACCGCCGCGAGGGCGAGATAGACCTGCGCGTGCCCTGCTACCGCGTGGATGTGACCCGCCCCTGCGACGTGGTGGAGGATGTGCTCCGCATCTACGGATACAACAATGTGGAGTTCAGCGACACGGTGCACTCCTCGCTCCAGTTCCGCCAGTTCACCTCCGAGGCCGACAGCCTGCAGAAGCTCATCGCCGAGCAGCTCACGGCTCAGGGATTCAACGAGATACTCAACAACTCGCTCACCGCCGAGCGCTACTACACCGACCTCGACGCCTACCCCGCCGACCACTGTGTGAAGCTGCTCAATCCGCTGAGCACCGACCTCAACGTGATGCGCCAGACGCTCCTCTTCGGCGGCCTCGAATCAGTGGCTCACAACATCAACCGCAAGGCTGCCGATCTGGCCTTCTACGAGTTCGGCCACGTCTACAGCCTCAATCCCGAGGCCGAATCGACGGCCGAGAAGCCGCTGGCACCCTACAGCGAAGGCTCGCGCCTGGCCCTGTGGCTCACCGGCAACATGCGCCAGGCCAACTGGGCACGCCCCGCCGAGGAAGCCACCTTCTTCGACCTCAAGGCCGCCGTGGCCAACATCCTGGCACGCCTGGGGATCAGCGCCAAGGAGATCACCCTCGCCCCATGCACAGGCAACAACATCTACGCCTCGGCCCTGAGCATCGCCACCCGCTCGGGCAAGCAGCTCGGCGAGATGGGCATCGTGGCCAAGGCACAGCTCGCCAAGGCCGACATCAAGCAGCCCGTGATGTACGCCCAGCTCGACTGGGAGGCCCTCTGCCGCCTGTCGCTAAAGAAAAAGATCGAGTTCACCCCGCTGCCCAAGACACTCCCCGTGAAGCGCGACCTCGCCCTGCTGGTCGACAAGGGTGTAACCATGGCACAGATTCAGGCCACGGTGCAGGAGAGCGAGCGCAAGCTGCTGCGCGACGTGCAGCTCTTCGACGTCTACGAGGGCGACAAGCTCCCCGAGGGGAAAAAGTCGTATGCCATCTCCATCACCCTCCAGGACGACGAGAAGACCCTGCAGGACAAGCAGATCGACGCCGTGATGAACAAGATCATCGCCAACCTGCAGCGCAAGGTGGCCGCCGAGCTGCGCTGATCGCCTGCTCAAACCGCACAAAGACAATATAACAATAACACTGATAAGTAATTAAGAATATATGGGACGCGCATTTGAATACCGCAAAGCCAGAAAGCTCAAAAGATGGGGCAACATGTCGAGAACCTTCACCCGCATAGGCAAGGAAATCACCATTGCAGTGAAAGCCGGCGGCCCCGACCCCTCCACCAACCCCCGCCTCCGCGCGCTGATGCAGAATGCCAAGGCTGAAAACATGCCGAAGGACACCGTAGAACGCGCCATCAAGAAGGCTACCGACAAGGACGCAAAAGACTACAAGGAGATCACCTACGAGGGATACGGCCCTCACGGCATCGCCATCTTCGTGGAAGCCGCCACCGACAACAACACCCGCACCGTGGCCAACGTGCGCTCCTACTTCACCAAGCACGGCGGCTCGCTGGGCACCCAGGGCTCGCTCACATTCCTCTTCGACCACAAGGTGATCCTCAAGATTCAGCCCAAGGCCGACATCAGCCTCGAAGACCTCGAGCTGGAGCTCATCGACTACGGCGTAGACGAGCTTGAAGCCGACGAGGAGGGTGCAGTGGTGCTCTACGGCGCTTTCGAGGAGTACAGCAACATCCAGCAGTATCTCGAGAGCAACGGCTACGAGATCCTCAGCACCGAGTTCGTGCGCATCCCCAACGACCTCAAGGAGGTCACCGACGAGCAGCGCGAGAGCATCGAAAAGCTCCTGGAAAAGCTCGAGGAGGACGACGACGTGCAGAACGTGTTCCACAACATGGCCGACTGACCGTAGCGCTATGTTTTCGGGAATAGTCGAAGAGGCCGGCCGCGTGGTGCGCGTGGTGCGTGAGGGTGGCAATGTCCACCTCACCGTGGCTTCGTCGTTTGCCGACGAACTGAAGATCGACCAATCCGTGGCCCACAACGGCGTATGCCTCACCGTGGTGGCCCTCCCCGGCGACGGCACCCACACCGTCACCGCCATCGAGGAGACCCTGCTGCGCAGCAATCTCGGCGACCTCAAAGAGGGAAGCCGCGTGAATCTGGAGCGCTGCATGGTGATGAACGGCCGCCTCGACGGCCACATCGTGCAGGGACATGTCGACTGCACCGCCGAGTGCGTGGAGATCGACGAAGTGGAGGGAAGCCGCTACTTCAAGTTCCGCTACGACGTGCCCGCCGCCATGCGCCGCAAGGGCTATGTCACCGTAGAGAAAGGCTCGGTGTGTGTCAACGGCGTAAGCCTCACGGTGTGCGACTCGGAGGAGGACACATTTCGCGTGGCCATCATCCCCTACACCCTCGAGCACACCAATTTCGGCGACATCAGCGTAGGCACGCGTGTCAACATCGAGTTTGACATCATCGGCAAGTACATTGCCAAAATGATACCCTGACCGGAGTCTTTCCCGTCAGGCGCATAAAATACTACAACATAAGGCGGTGTGACAACAGGCTTGACACACCGCCTTCATTAATTCTTAATTCTCAGAGCTCAGTTTTGGCTGACTGCAATCTACAATCTGAGAACTATATTTCCGCCATGAAAAGATTTGTGATTCTATCGGCGGCCGCCATAGCGCTGGCCGTGTATGCCGCAGAGCCGGCAGCCATCCGGGTTAATACTCCCGACGGGATGACCACCACCGTCACCCCTCTCAACGACAACATAGTGCGCGTGACCCGCGCCCCGCAGGGCTACACCCCGGCGGAATCATCCACCGTGGCCCTGCGCCCCGGAGCCTTCAGCGGCACCATCACCCCCACAGCGGGCGGAGGCAGCCTTCTGCAGTCGCCCACCGGGCTCACGGC
>CAJLLX010000154.1 GCA_905207535.1 uncultured Muribaculaceae bacterium
CCAGCCACTAATCCCTGATAAAAGCCTTGTGCGGCCGCATCGGCGGGTATCACCCCCGCCCATGCGGCCGCACACATTTATTATATAGGAGAGAAGGGGATTCGTTTTAACAATCGACTTTACATTAATCTATTTTATTATCAAGCATCCGTAAACAAGTCATCGGCTGTAATTTGAGAATGAACGCCATTAATAGAATAAGAGTTATTTACAAGACCATTGCTCGTAATCATAGTTAATGCAAGTCCTTTTCTTGTTTTTGTCAGTTGTCTGAACAAAGCAGCCTTGGTGCGCAGATTCTCCATATATTTCTTATCAATGTTGTATGGACTATCGGAGTATTTTATCTCGCATATGTTTATGACTTTATCGCTGCGTTCAATCAACAGGTCAATCTGCGCGCCGGGATGTTCTTCCGTAGCAGTAGTATGCCATGAGTATTCGGATGTGATGACCCCGCTTATCCCAAGAGCCTTTTTAATTTGCTCTGAATGCAAAAGACATACTCTTTCGAAAGCGAGACCGCTCCATGTACGGAAGGTGGGAGCCATTTGTATCTTCGCCCAGTAATTGGCATCCGTGATATGTTTCCCCTCCATGAATTGGAAATAAAAAAGGGTGAAATTATCAACTAATTGATACAATGTGTTTTTTGATTTATTGCCAATAGCTTGATAACGGCGGATGAATCCACAGTTTTCCAGATCATCAAAATATCCTGTCAGTTTTCCACCGCTGTCAAGTTTCGCATGCATGATGATCTCATCTCGGGTCATTCCTGCCTTTTTTGTCCCGAGGGCCCTTATAATTGCAATATATGCTTCCGGTTTGGCAAACAGAGACCGATAGAGGTCTTGAAATTCATCTTTTAGCTTTGCGTTTCTCCCAAAGAATAGCGCATCGATGTTTTGAGGCAGGCTCTTGTTTTTTTCAAGAAGAGACCAATAAAAGGGGATGCCCCCTAAATCCACGAGAGTGCCAAATGTGAGGGGATGTTTATTGATTTGGCACCGACGTGGAATGAGCGTGATATAGTCGGAGCGGGGAAAGAAGAGCCGAGGGGCGGGGTCAGTTGTCGGGGAGGCGGCGGCGGAGGAAGAAGGCGCGGGTGGCGAAGATGAAGAGGAGGGCGCCGGCGAGCTGCATGAGGGCTACGATGTGGAATGCGGCGGTGAAGCCAAGACCCTCGGCGACGACGCCTCCGAGGAGGATGCCAAGCCCCATGCCGAGATCCCACGAGATGAGGATGGAGGAGTTGGCGGTGCCGCGCTGATCGTGGCGGGCTACTTTGACAAACATGTTGAGGAAGGCGGGATACATCTGTCCGTTGCCGAGACCGATGCAGATGGCGGCGGTATAGAAGGCCCAGGGCTGCTCCACGAGGGCGAAAATGGAGTATCCGACCAGCGAAAGGAGCACGCCTACGGTGGCGTTGCGGGTCATGCGTCCCTGGCGCAGGCTGCGCGAACCGAAAAGGCGGGAGACGAAGAGTCCCGCGGAGAGGAGCATGAAGAAGATACCGGTGCCGTCGGTGATGCCGAGCCGTTCCTTGCCGTAGAGGGCCACATAGTTGCTCATCACACCCCAGCAGAGGCCGAAGAAGCAGATGTTGACGGCCAAGAGCCATGCCCGGCCGAGGAAGAAGTGGTCGAGGCTGAGGGCCGGTTTGCCGGGCACCTTGGCGCGCTTGGGCAGACGCACCTTGGTGGAGCAGAGGTAGCCCAGGAGAGCGATGACCAGCGAAAGCCAGAAAAGGAGCATGAAATTGCCGGTGGCATGATAGATATAGATGCCCGCAGTAGGGGCGATGGCCATGGCGAGATTATTGCTAAGTCCGTAGAATCCAAGACCTTCGTTGCGCCGCTCGGAGGGGAGGACGTCGATGGCGGCCGTGCTGTTGGCCACGGTGGTGGCTCCGAAGGGAATGCCGTGCATGGTACGCACGATAGCGAACATCAGGAGCGTGCCCGCGCCGATGTAGCCCGTAAAACAGATGAAAAAGAAGAAAAAGCAGATGGTGAGCACCTTTTTGCGGTCGAAAGTATCGACGACAAAGCCGCTGAAGGGGCGCACAAGGAGGGTGGCCACCACATAGCCCGAGAGGACCAGGCCGATGGTGTCTTTATCGGCGTGAAACTGCTCGTCGAGATACACCGGCAGCAGCGGAGTGAGCAGATAGAAAGCGAAGAAGAGGAGGAAATTGCAAGTCATCACCTTCACGTACTCTCTGTTCCAGAGGCGCGGAAGTGATGCGGTATCTTTAGTCATATCAGTTATTTGCGATTGAAATCGGCGGGAATCTCACCCCAGGCGTCAGTGTCCCAGCGGAGCACGGGATTCTCGATAGTGTGGCTCTGCAGCCATTGGTCGGCCCGGGCAAGCAGCTCGAAGATGCGGCCGTTGCGCGGGGTGCGCTCCAGTTTGGAGCGGTGGGCGCGGTTGCGGATCCATCCTCGGGCTATCTTTGAGTCGGAATAGACAGGAGTGGTGCGGTCGTTGCGCTGATAGAGGTAAGCTAAGGCATGCACCAGGGCCAGATACTCCGCCACATTGTTGGTGCCGTCGGGGAGGGGGCCGAGATGGAAGATCTCCTCGCCGGTGGCCACGCTGACCCCGCGATACTCCATCGGGCCGGGGTTGCCGCCGCAGGCGCCGTCGACAGCGATGGCAGCCTTGTTGATTTCGGGAATCTCCATCAGCGAGGCGGCGCGCTCGCGGGCCATGTCGGCATTATGGCGCGCGATAGCCTCGATCATCGAGGCCTGGTCGGCCGGATCGCCGCGAAAAGCGAGCGTGGCGGCCAACTGGTCGGAAAAAGCCTTGAATTTGGCACCCGGATAACCGTCGACCTGAGCGAAACAGTCGTCCCAGTCCTCGTAGATGCCCGGCTCGCGGCCCTCCCACACGACGTAAAACTTGCGGTTTGCCATAGCGTTCAGCTGAGTGATAACAGTATGCGGATATCGGTGTGCCGCACCTCGGCCAGGCGTGCCACCTCGGTGTTGACCGCCTTGCCCATGAAAGTGAGCGTAGCCTCCTGGAGGCCCGGTGTGAGCGGCAGGATGGCGCCGGTGCCCTCGCAGCAGCTGATGTGATTGAGCAGCGTGATGAAGGTGTCGCTCAGGGCCATGGCCGTGGTGCGCGGCACGGCGCTACCGGAGTTGACGAAGCATGGGCGGCGGAGAGGCCGCGCGGCGGGATCGTCGGCCGAGGCCGCCATACGGTCGTTGAGCAGGGCGTAGGCCGAAGCCCTCAGGTCGGCATCCTGACCAAATTCGCCCAGATCCACCGGCACCAGGCCGCGAAGAGCCGTGCCCGGATGGTCGGAAAGGTCGAAGACCAGCACCTTGCGCTTGAGGATGCAGTCGACATTGCCCTCTACGGGCAGCTGATTGCCCTCGCCGGTGATGACGAGGATGTCGGCGCTGCGGAGCGCATTTTCCAGCGCATGCGGATGTATCGACGAGCC
>CAJLLX010000155.1 GCA_905207535.1 uncultured Muribaculaceae bacterium
CGGCGCCCCTGCCTCATTTCATCCCCGCCGTGTGGGCCCATTCCCGGCAGTAGGGGCGCTGACCCTCAATGGCTGATATGCGGGCGTTCAGCTAAATTCCGGGGGAAATCATTTCAATAAAAAATAAAATTTGTATATGTCGGAGTATAATCGTAACTTTACGGCATTGAACGAAATCTTATACGAACTGAATCAGTGCTCTCTCTCTACCTTAAACGCGTGATATCAAAGAATACACTCCGCTATATATTTGTAATATTCAGCCTGCTGGCCGCTCTGTCGGCGAGGAGTGCCGACCGCACCTTCTCGCGCGAATTTATCGGCACGGACCTCACCCGCGGGCGCACTCCGCTGTGCGCGTTGCGCGACAGCTATGGCTTCCTGTGGGTGGGCACCCACTCTGGCCTCTCGTGCTACGACGGCAATCTCAACAGTGTCTATGAGGCCACGGGCGGTGTGGTGCGCTCCACCGAGGGTATGAGTGTGGGCGCCCTCTTCGCCATGGGCGACGACCTACTCTTCGGAGGCAATCCGGGGCTTTGTGTCTTCTCCCGCGCCGAGAATACCTCCCGTCCCTTCCCGCTGCGCACCCGCTACGGGGTGCCGGTGAGCTCGCCGGTGCAGAAAATCATCGACGGCGGCGACGGCAATGTGTGGATCTTCACCCGCGGCCAGGGATTTTTCATTTTCGACACCAATGACAGCACTCTGGTGCAAAATTCGCGCCACGGCGCGTTTTTCAACGACGCCATCCGAGGCGCCGACGGCCGCGTGTATGCCACCGACATCAACGGCTGCCTGAATATCTTCGCCTCCAACGGACATTTCATCAGTTCCGTCACCCTGCCCGACTACAAGGCCGATAAAAATCCCATCGCCCTTACTCAGGCCGGCAAGGAGATATGGGTGTCATCAAACAACAAGATCTACAGCTACAACCCCTCTACGGGCAGCATATCGCTGGCCGTGGCCCGGGAGAGCGGCAGCGAGATCAACAGTATGGCCACAAGTATCCACGGCAACGTGCTGATAGGCGCCAACGACGGCATTTGGCTCTTTGATGTAGCCAACCACACCACATCGCATCTCGACTTTACCGACACCGGCAACGGCGCTACCGAGTCCGACACCCGTGTGACAGCTCTGACCCGCGACACCGACAATGCCATGCTGGTGGTGACCCCCTCGGGGGTGACACGCCTGCTGGGACGCGATCCCGAGATAACGCATGTGAAGCTTAGCGACGGCCATGGCGCTCCGGTGCGTGTCACAGCTCTCTGCCGCCAGCCTTTGTCGGGCGAGAAGGTGTGGATAGGCACTTCCTCCGGCCTGATGACCTACAATCCGGCCGACGGCACGGTGCAACACAATGTGGTGCCCGATCTGGCCGGCATCATGGTGACATCGCTCACCCCCGACGGCGGCGACCTCTGGATCGGCACCCGCCACCACGGCCTGTGGCGCTACACCCTCTCCACCGGGCATATCCGCCGGTATGTCTACGACCAGAGCATGCCCTATGCCGTGATCAGCAACGATATCAACGATGTCTACCGCACCCGCTCGGGCGAGGTGTTCGTGCTCACCGACTGGGGCCTGTGCAAATACAGCCCGGCGAAAGACAATTTTTACACCCTCCCCGAGATCGGCAGCCACACACCCTTCGTGACCATGCGCGAGGACAAGCATGGACGCCTCTGGGCCGCTACCTCGAGCGACGGCATCTACCGGCGCGAGAGCGCCAACCAGGCATTTCAGGCCGGCCACGGGCGCTCCATCGGCAAGCGCCCCGTGTCGATCCTCTATCTCGACAGCCGCGACACCCTCTGGGCCGCGCAGGGGAGCCGTGTATACCGCTTCAACGCGCAGACCGACGACTTCGAGCAGCTTAGCGTGCCCATGACCCGCGATTATCCCGTGGTATTCCTGCAGGAGGACAACGAGCAGAACATGTGGATAGGCACTTTCGGCGGCCTGGTGAAAGTGACCCCCGACGGCGCCACCTCCTACTATGCCTTCCATTCCCCTTCTGCCGGCATTACACTGCCCGCCTCGTCGGCTGCGGCGCTGCTCCCCGACGGCAAGATAGCCTTTGGCGCCGGCGACGAGCTCTGCGTGGTCAATCCGCGCGACATGAAGAGCTCCACCCAGCGCGTCAATGCCTATGTGCAAGGGATTTCGTTCCCGTATTTCGAAGACAGTCAGGCCGAAGTGGAGCGCCTGGGGCTTGATGCCCTGCTCTATACCCGCAAGGAGATACGTCTGTCGTACGCTGACAACACCTTCACCCTCCATCTGGCCGCATCGCGCTACGGCGAGATGCCGCGTGTGCGCTTCGACTATCAGCTCGAGGGGGTAGACAAGGGGTGGATCCGCGATGCGGGGCCCGAGGCCACATACACCGACCTCCGTCCCGGCACCTACACCTTCCGCGTGATGGCCAATTTCGGCTCCGATGCTCCGGTGAGCGAGATCAGGATAGTGATACTGCCGCCGTGGTATCTCACCACATGGGCCTATGTGGCCTATGTGCTGCTGGGGCTGCTGCTGATTGTGGGCGTGTCGGTGCTCTACCGCCGCAGGCTCAAACTCAACTATCAGCACCATCTCAACGAACTGCGGGTGCAGAAAGAGCAGGAGACCTTCGAGTCGAAGATGCGATTTTTCGTAAATCTGGTGCATGAGATACGCACCCCGCTTACTCTCATCAATATACCGCTCGAACAGATGGCCGACGGTCTGGCCGGCGGCATCGATGCCGACAATCTCGATGTGGATAAGGCCCGACGCCATATATCCTCGATGCAGCGCAATGTCAGCTACCTGCTCGGCATCACCAATCAGCTGCTCGACTTCCGTAAAGCCGAGCAGGATAGTGAGGTGAAGCTCAACTACCGCCGGGTAGACGTGTCGGCCCTGCTGCGCGAGATTGTGGACCGTTTCCACCACCCGATGCATGAGGCCGGCAAGGAGATCACGCTCACACTGCCTCAGGAGCCGGTCTATGCCGTGATCGATACCGACAAAACCGACCGAGTGGTGATGAACCTCATCGGCAACGCCATGAAATATTCTCGCCACACCGTGAGCGTGACCCTCGAGGCGCCGGTCGACGGCACATTCACCATCAGCGTGGCCGACGACGGCCCCGGCATACCGCAGGCCGAACGCAAACATATCTTCGACACCTACTATCAGATAGGCAACGACAATGTGGCCGCTTCGCTCGGCACCGGTCTCGGTCTGGCTTATGCCAAACTGATTGCCAAGTCGCACGGGGGCAACATCCGCGTGCGCAATGCCGCCGAGAGCGGCGGCGCCGTGTTCGTGCTCACCCTCCCGGTGGGCGACGAGAGCAAGATCAGCGGCGCGTTGCAGCGCCTGATGGAAGAGGACCCGACGCTGGGGTACGCCGTCAACACCGAGACGGTGCAGCAGGTGATATCCGGGTTGGGAGAGCAG
>CAJLLX010000156.1 GCA_905207535.1 uncultured Muribaculaceae bacterium
ACCGCCTGGGCCACGAGCGCGGCGGCAGCCCCAGCCTGGGAGCTTATCAGTTTGTGGGAGAATAAGCAAGATAGGGCCAATAGGCCGGATAGGCCCGATAGGGGCCATCCGGGAACGATAAAAAAATGGACGCACAGCGGGGTGCGCCCATTTTTTTCTATTTTAGCCCGATAGGCGGGCTTGTGTGGGGAGGATCAGCGGGGACCGCCGCCACCATGGCCGGGAGGAGGCCCGCCGGGGCCGCCAGGGCCGAAGCGGCGATTGTTGCGGCCTTCAGGCTCGTTGCCTTTACCGAAGGTGTTGAACTTGTAGGTGAAGGTGAGCATGAAGTAGCGGGTGAGGGAGTTGTAGCGGGTATCGTCGATGTAGTTGGCGGTGACGGAGCGGTTGACGTTGGATTTCTGCTGGAGCAGGTCGTAAACCTTGAGCATCACCGTGGCCTGACGTCCGTGGAGGAACTGGTAGGAGATGGAGGCGTTCCACATCCATTCGTCCTGGTTGTAGCCCTGCGAGTAGCCGCTGGAACCGGTGTAGGTGAGGTCGGTGGCGAGCACGAGGCCGAAGTTGGCGTACCAGGAGCCGTAGAACGAGCCGCCGTAGTTGTGCACCGTGGTGTTGCCTACGCCGCTGAGCGAGTTGATGGTGCTCTGCATGCGCCAGTGGGGCCGCAGCTCAAGTTCGAGGGTCTGCGGGCGGAAGGCGATGGAGGGCGACTCGGCCACCATGAGCGCTGTGGAGCGGTTGCGGAGGCCGTTGTTGTAGCCCACGCCCTGGTTGACATTGACGAAGACATTGTTGTTGAACGACCACACTTTGTTAGCGCCGAGGGGCTGCGAGAACATGTTCATCACGCGGGCGTTCCACACGCCGTTGGTGTTCTCGTAGGTGGTGTAGCGTCCGCCGGTGGTGTTGTCGAAGACAGTCTTGGAGATGATGGCGTTCTGTGTGATCTGAGCGTCGGCCATGACCATGATAGAGCGCTGGCTCTCCTGCGAGAACTTCTGGAAGCGGAGGCGGATGTTGTGACTGAAGGAGGGATCGAGGTTGGGGTTACCTTGCACCACATTAAGAGGGTTGGAGTAGTCGGCCACCGGCTGCAACTGCGACATGGAGGGCTGTGAGGAGCGGCCCATATAGTTGACGTTGACCGAACTCTGCTTGTCGAGGCGATAGCGGAAGCGCAGGAAGGGGGCGTAGTTCCATACCCATCGCTTAGGGATGTTTTTGTCGGAGTTGATGAGGTTGATGCTCTTGCTCATGGAGGGGACGAGCGAGAGGCCGGTCTCGAGGTTGAGTTTGGAGGTCACCTTCTTGTAGCCCACGCGGATGTCCTGGCTCATGAAGTCGTTGCGGAAACGGTTGGAGAGGTCGGGCATATAGGTCCAGTCGCCGTAGGTGAGCAGGGAGAGGTCGGGATTGGCGGGGTCGAAGTTGGGATTGGGCACCGTCCATTTGTCAGGCTCCCAGGGATTTTCGAGAGGGGAGCGCTGGTCGACGATCTTGTCGGCATTGTTCCAGCGATATTGGAAGCGGTACGACACGGTGAGGAAGTTGCCGCGCTTCACATCGCCCAGAGGCTCGGTCCAGCTCAGTCGGGCGCTGACGTTGTTGCTCCAGGTGTGGTTGTCGGCATACTGCTGATATACGTAGTCGCGGTAGCTTTCGGGATCCTCGTCGAGCTCCTGCTGCTCGGCTTCGGCAAACTGATCGTCGGGCTCGGTGGAGAGGCCGTCGCGGAAGAAGGTGTAGGCCATGGAGTTTTCGCGTTCGCGGACGTTGGAGAAGCTGTAGTTGCCCATCACCGAGAAGGAGCGGCCGCGATGCGATGCGAAGCTGTGGTTGTAGATCATGCGTCCGGAAGCCTCCACAGAGTGTCCGCGCGAGTCGGCGCTGTTGATGCTGTTGTTGATGAGCTGATCGAAGACCATGGTGCCGTCCACGTCGGTGCGTCCGCCGTTCATCACGTCGGTCGACGAGCTGGTGGAGTGGTTGGTATTATAGGAGAAGGAGGGACGGAAGTCGAAGGTGTTGAACGAGTCGGGCTTCCACTCCACGCGGAAGTCGGCGCGGAGGTTGTGCCCCTTGTCGCGGTTGAAGTTGCGCGAGCTCTCCCACTTGCTGTCGTCGGCGAAGAGATACTGACGCTCGCGCGAGGTGCGGGTGTCGCGGTCGGAGTGGGAGTACATCACATCGCCTCCGAAGCGGATTATCTCCTCCTTGCCCACGTTGAAGTTGATGCCGAAGGTCTGCGAGGTGTTGATGCCGCGGTCGCCTCCGAAGCGGCGGAAGCGGTTGCCGTTGCCGTCGGTGAATCCGAGGTCATTGGTGTTGTTGGCGCTGCCGAGGAAGGTGATCTGGTTGTCGTTCCAGAAGCGGTTGACATTGAATGTGGCCTGGTAGCGGTCGTCGGTGCCGTAGCCACCCTCCACGGTGCCGAACCATCCGTTTTTCATACCTTTTTTGACGGTGAGGTTGATGACGGTCTCCTCCTCGCCGTCGTCCACGCCGGTGAGGCGTGCGAGGTCGCTCTTGCGGTCGACCACCTGGAGCTTATCCACCATGTTGACGGGGAGGTTTTTCGATGCCACCTTGGGGTCGTCGGAGAAGAACTCCTTACCGTCGATGAGGATCTTGGTGACCGACTTGCCGTTGGCGGTGATCTTGCCGTCGGTGTCGACCTCCACGCCCGGGAGGCGCTTGAGGAGGTCCTCTACCACGGCATTCGGGGGTGTCTTGTAGGTGTCGGCGTTAAACTCCACTGTGTCCTGCATCACGCGGATAGGGGTCTTGACACCCACCACCGTGGCCTCCTTGAGCAGGTAGGCCTCCTCGTAGACGCGCACCGTGTCGAGCGCCACATTTTTGGAGGCGATGGCAAAGGGGACGAACGACTTGGAGTAGCCGATATAGTTGGCCTCGAGGATGTATTTGCCCTTTTTGAGGTCGGTGAAGGAGTATTTTCCCTTAGTGTTGGCGATGCTGCCCTTGACGAAGGCCGAGTCGGTGGCCTGAAGGATGCGCACTGTGGCATCGGGGAGCGGTTCGCCATACTGGTCGGTGACGATACCGGTGACGTTGTATGCCACGGCCGTGAGAGCGGCGGCTCCCCACAGAGCCAGCATCGAGTGTCGCCTCGAAAACTTCATGTTTGTTAGATCTGATTTAATGGATTAAGAAGTGATTGCATCGTGCGCCCCGGGCGAGGGAGGGGGGGAGAGGAGATGCCGGCCAAAGTCGCGGAAACCAAGCGGCGGCCGGCGCCCTAAAGGGCGCGCTCTGTAAATGTGACACAAAGGTAGGGGTAATGTTAAAGACGGGAGGAATTGGTTAACATTATTTAACGCATTTATGCCAAAAAAATCATTACACATATGTTGGAGTGTTAAGAATTTTAAATAATTTTCCATCTTTGATACTTTCTTATATAACATGCTAAGGCACACCACTTTATAGCG
>CAJLLX010000157.1 GCA_905207535.1 uncultured Muribaculaceae bacterium
CCCGCCGCTGCTGCTGCCCCTGCCGGCGCTTTCCCCACACCCGCAGCTCCCGCCGCTCCCGCTTTCGGGGCCGCTCCTGCAGCTCCTGCCGGCGGCACAGCATTCCCTCCGGTGGCAGAGCCTACCGCTCCCGGCGACGATCTCCCCTTCTAAGCCTTCGCAGACACCGCTCTGCGAAGCCGGCGCTGACGCCGCTTTGCGAAGCCATCGCCGATGCCGCTCTGCCATAAGGGCGAGCATGAGGCTTTTCCCGACTTTTTACCGACACATCTCTTTCCTTCGCAAAAAGGGGAGCGGTGTGTCGCTTTTTTTATCCGGCCGAGATTCTCTCAGACAACAGTTGAAATTTTTTCGTGTAATCGTTGGTTTGAAACATAATTTTTATAACTTTGCAACTGACCAACCTTTCACGTCGCATAATAAGAAAATCAATACTCCATTTCATAAGTTTTTCATATGAAGAAGCATAATTTCTACGCAGGGCCCTCGATTCTGAGCCCCTACACCATCAAAAATACGGCCGATGCCGTGATTGATTTCGCCAATACCGGTCTCTCTATTCTTGAGGTATCTCACCGCTCGAAGGAGTTTCAGGCAGTAATGGATGAGGCACAGGCCCTTGTGAAAGAGCTTCTGGAGATCCCCGAGGGGTATCACGTGCTCTTCCTCGGAGGCGGTGCCTCGCTGCAGTTCGCCATGGTGCCCTTCAACCTGCTCAAAACCAAGGCTGCATATCTCGACACCGGCGTATGGGCACACAAGGCCATCAAGGAGGCCAAGCTCTTCGGCGAGGTCGATGTGGTGGCTTCGTCGGAGGACCGCAACTACAACTATATCCCCAAGGGATACACCGTGCCCGACGATGTGGACTACTTCCACTACACCACCAACAACACCATCTACGGTACCGAGATCCGCAAGGATCCCGATGTGAAGGTGCGCATGGTGGCCGACATGTCGTCGGATATCTTCTCGCGTGCCATCGACGTGAGCAAGTATGACATCATCTACGCCGGCGC
The DNA here is from genome assembly GCA_905207535.1 of uncultured Muribaculaceae bacterium. Classification (GTDB taxonomy): domain Bacteria; phylum Bacteroidota; class Bacteroidia; order Bacteroidales; family Muribaculaceae; genus UBA7173. The sequence goes on from CAJLLX010000157.1 coordinate 1,020, forward strand.
CCAGAAGAACCTCGCACCCGCCGGTGCCACTCTCATCATCGTGCGCGAGGATGCCCTTGGCCATGTAGACCGTCCCATCCCCACGATGCTCAACTACAAGACCCACGTAGACAAGGGCTCGATGTTCAACACTCCTCCCGTGCTCCCCATCTTCAGCGCTCTGCAGACTCTGCGCTACTATAAGGAGATGGGCGGCGTGAAGGAGCTGGAGCGCCGCGACCTCGCCAAGGCTGCCAAGCTCTACGAGGCTATCGACGCAAGCCCCATCTTCCAGGCTACCGTGCCCGACCATGCCGACCGCTCGATCATGAACGTTTGCTTCGTGCTCAAACCCGAATATGCCGAACTCGAGAAGCCTTTCATGGACTTCGCTACCTCCAAAGGTATCGTGGGAATCAAGGGCCACCGTTCGGTGGGCGGTTTCCGCGCTTCGCTCTACAACGCGCTCCCCATGGAGAGCGTCGACGTGCTCGTGGCTGCCATGAAGGAGTTTGCCGCAAAGCTCTGAGGCTGAAATATAGAGTAATAACCGTTTGAACCGTATACGATTATGAAAGTATTAGTGGCTACTGAGAAGCCGTTTGCCACCATCGCTGTGGACGGCATCCGCAAAGTGATAGAGGATACGGGCTATGAGCTCGAACTTCTGGAGAAATACACCTCGAAAGAGGAGCTCCTCGCTGCCGTGGCTACGGCCGACGGTCTGATCATCCGCTCCGACAAGGTGGATGCCGCTGTGCTCGACGCTGCCAAGCAGCTGAAGGTGGTGGTACGTGCCGGTGCCGGATACGACAATGTGGACCTCGCTGCCGCCACTGCCCACGGTGTGTGCGTGGAGAATACCCCCGGGCAGAACTCCAACGCTGTGGCCGAACTGGTGTTCGGTATGACCGTGATGGCCGTTCGCAATATGTACAACGGCACCTCGGGCACCGAACTCAAGGGTAAGCACCTCGGCATCCATGCCTTCGGGCAGGTAGGGCGCAATGTGGCCCGTATCGCCAAGGGCTTCGGTATGGAGGTTTCGGCTTTCGATCCCTATTGCCCCGATGCAGTGATGGAGGAAGCCGGTGTAAAGCCTGTACACGCCCTTGAGGACCTCTACCGCGACAACAAGGTGGTGTCGCTCCATATTCCCGCTACCGACGAGACACGCAAGTCGGTGGGCTATCGCCTCATCACCCTCATGCCTAAGAACGGCGTGCTGGTCAACACCGCCCGCAAGGAGGTGATCGACGAGGAGGGCCTTCGCGAGGCTCTGCGCGAGCGCACCGACCTGAGATATGTGGCCGATATCCGCCCGGATATCGCCGAAGAGCTGGAGAAGGAGTTTGCCGGACGTGTGTTCTTCACACCCAAGAAGATGGGTGCGCAGACCGCCGAGGCCAACATCAACGCCGGCATCGCCGCAGCCAATCAGGTGGTGGCTTTCCTGCGCGACGGTGTAGACCGTTTCCGCGTGAACAAGTGATTTTTCTCGCGGCGGCTTCGCTGTCGCATCGCTGATAAATGCAACCTTGCGGGGCGTCTTTGGGGTGGGCTACATCCTTCGGACGCCCCGCATGATGCGGATATAAGTGACGTAAAGTGAAATAGTTACTGACGATGAAGAAACCCTCTGAGCAAGTGATGACTTTTCCCGCGAATGACACCGACAAGCCTGGCTGCCGCATGGTGGCCGAGGCGCTGATGGCCTACGGCGTGAAGCATGTGGTGGTATCGCCCGGGAGCCGCAACGCGCCGCTGATTATGGCTGTGGTGCGTCGCGACATGCAGGTGCACCCGGTCATCGACGAGCGCTCGGCGGCGTTTGTGGCGCTTGGAATGGCCACGGCGCTGGCCGAGCCGGTGGCGCTGATATGCACATCGGGCACGGCGCTGCTCAACTATGCTCCCGCCGTGGCCGAGGCTTTCTACCGCCATGTGCCGCTGATAGTGGTGAGCGCCGACCGGCCCGAGGCGTGGATCGACCAGAACGACAGTCAGACTATCCGTCAGCCGGGAGCCCTTGCCAATATCGTGCGCTCTATGGCCACGGTGCGGGGGGAGATGAGCGATGCCGACGAGCGGTGGATGGCCAACAGGAAGCTGAACGACATCCTCACGGCCGCGCTGACCGCTCCCCGCGGTCCGGTGCACATCAATGTGCCGCTCTCCATGCCGCTGACCAATGTTACGGCCTCGGCTCCGGAGCCGCTTTTCCGCAAGATAGGTGTGCTCGCTCCCGACGGCCGTCTGGCCACCGACGAGGCTCGCCGACTGGCTGCGCTCTGCAGCGGGCGACGGGTGCTTGTGGTGGCTGCGCAGTCGGCGCCCGACAGCCGCATCAACGGCGCTATGGCC
>CAJLLX010000158.1 GCA_905207535.1 uncultured Muribaculaceae bacterium
GGCGAGGCGGCGCCGGGGCGCACGATCAGCGAGGAGGAGTATGCGCAGGCGATAGCCGAGGCGGAGCAGCGGGGCTACCTGCGGGGCCGCAACGAGCAGATCGACGCGCTTATGGAGGAGAGCCCGGAGGCGGAGGGGGTGGAGATACTGCAACACCCGAGGGTGTCGATATGGGATCTATGAACACGTTATCGACAAGCCCGGAGGGTTATCGACAAGGTTATCGACAGGTTATGAACACAGTTGTCAACAGAGAAGAGAGAAAGGAGGTGTGATAGAGATGAAAGAGAAGATAGAAAAGGTGCTCAGATGGGTAGCAAAGGCAATCCTGGCGCTGCTGAATGTGGGAAAGAATAAAAAGAAGGCTTGAGGAGCTTTGTGGATGGCTCAAAGCTGAAGCTTTGAGTACCAAAAGCGGCTTCGCAACGAAAGCTGCAAAGGGAGGAGGAGGGAGACGGAAGGGAAGGTGGGGCATGGACGGAGGAGACGGGATGACGGGGAGGGGAGATTAATAAACTATAAAAATGAGATGAAAATGAAAGAGATGATTAAGAATGTGAAGAAGGGATTCAGTGAGTGGCTGGGTACGCCGCAGGCGGCGATGGCGATAACTGTGGGCGTGCTGATGATAGTGGCATGGCTGGCAGGTTGGCTGATGGGCCACTTCTCGGGATCGGGTGTGACGATGGTGTTCGAGAATGCGGCTTACGGGCTGCACGGGGCTTCGGCGGCAGCGGTGCTGGCCGTGGGCGGTGTGAACAAGCATGTGGTGGGCGAACCGCTGACCACGAAACTGGCGGAAACGGTGTCGCCGGGTCTGCTCCGCAATGAGATCGACGACCGTGTGGTGAAGATACGCCCTATGTCGACTCCTCTCGACCAGATCTCGCGCTACGGCGGCGGCCGCCTGTGCGGCTCGATGAAGGTGGAGTATTACTCGGTGGATACCAAGCCGGGCAGTGCGAAGCTGTCGGTGGCGTACGTCGCTCCGGAGGATGACCGCGACGGGGGCAACAGCGGCTCCAGCAAGGCGGAGCTCCGCACCGATTGCAATGAGATATTCCAGCCTTCGACCACGGTGCTGGTGCCGTCGGTGAAGACCTCCGACGGGGGTTCGCTGGTGCTCTATGTGGAGGGTAACACCGGCACCAGTATCTCTGTGGTGAGCGCCATAGACGGGGAGAAGATCCCGTCGCTGCCTGCGGGCACCGTGCTGGTGAGAATGGGTCGCGCGGCAGCGGAGCTGGATGTGATGACCTCGCAGTATGAGGGGATGCCTCAGAAGAGCTACAACCTGTGCCAGATCTTCAAGGCTCAGGTGGAGCAGAGCACCTTCATGAAGATCAGCAACAAGGAGGTGGGGTGGACCTTCTCCGACCAGGAGGAAGCGGCGATCATCGACATGCGCCTGGGTATGGAGAAGAGTTTCCTCTTCGGGCGCCGCGGCCGCCTGACCGACAGCGTGAAGGGTGAGGAGGTGCTGCTCACGGGCGGCATCTGGAATCAGACCGACAACGTGTTCAACTACAAGAGCACCGATGCGATAGACGAGAGCTGGCTGGTGAAGCTGTGCCGCCAGGCGTTCCGCCACAATGCCGGTTCGTCGAAAAAGGTGCTTCTCGGGGGCAGCGACCTGATAGAGAAGCTGCATCTCTGCGGCTCGAATCGAGTGCTGATCAACGATGCGGCGGTGACCAAATGGGGCCTCGATTTCAGCGAGATCCACTCGAAATTCGGCACTCTGTACGTGCTGCTGAGCGAGGTCTTCGACCAGTGCGGCATGAGCGGCTCGGGGATGGTGGTGGATCCGGAGTATATCACCAAATATTGCCATGTGCCCTTCCGCACGGAGAAACTGAACCTGCGCCAGAGCGGCGTGCGCAATGTGGATGCGATAGTGATCACCGAGGCGAGCTGCCTTGTGCTCCGCTACCCCGAGAGCCACATGAAGATAGTGGCCGGCTAAGGAGGGAGAGGGAGGAAAGACCGATTGAAACCCTATGATGCAGAGCGACGACTATGAAGCTAAGACTGACCAAAGCTCAGATGCTAGCCCAATGGAAGCTGCGGCATCACCTGGAACCCCTGCGCACCGACAGTGTGTCGGTGCGCTCGAGGGGTCTCAGCCTTGATGCCTATTGCGAGGCCGAGATGCGGAGCCGCTATGTGGCGATGCTCGCCGAGGCCGATACGGAGTATCTGACGATCCAAAATGTGGCGATAAAATGCACGCTGCAGGCCCGAAGCGACGGGAGCGCCACTATAGAACTGCCCGAAGGGGTGGTGAGAGTGACCGGAATAAGACTGGTGGGCTGGCGGCGAAGCGCCATTGTGGTGACCGATTCGAACGATCCGCGATGGCGTCGACAGGCCAACCGCTTCAGCGCCGGAGGTGTGGAGCAGCCGGTGGCGCTGTGGGACGGCGGTAGCCGGATAGAGGTGTTCTCGCTCAATATCACCAAGGCGCTGCCGATGCTGCTGCAGGTGGATGCGGTGATAGACGAGGGTGAGGATGTGTATACGTTCGACGAGCGCGCCTGGGAGCTGCTGACGGCCGGATGACAGCAATAAAAAAAGAAGAAAGGAGGAGAGATGGAAACGATAGATGCCAATGAGCGCGGGCGCCGCGTGGTGCGCAGCGCCTACGAGGCCTGGATGAAGATGTCGGGGATCAGGGAGCGGCGTGAGCGCTATCTGCGCTACACCTACGGCGACCAGTGGAGCGACCCTGCCGTAGACCGCGAAGGGAGGGTGGTGACCGAGGGCGACCTGGCCGCTTCGGGCGGGCGCCGGCCGCTGACAAACAATCTGATACGACGAATGGTGAAGAGCGTGGTGGGGCGCTGGCGCCGCATGCAGGAGGAGAAAGAAGAGCCCCAAGGAGGGGAGGAGGAGCCGACAGGGAAGTGCGAGGGATGGCGGGAAGCCAACGAGACCGACGAGCTCGATGCCCGCACGCTTGAGGAATTTCTGATCTCGGGGATAGCCGTGCATCATGTGAGCCGCGAGCGCGAAAAGGGGGTGAAAGTGGAGGCTGTGAGCCCCGAAAACTTCTTCGTGAGCGGCGTGAAAGACGCGCGATGCTCGGAGATGGAGCTTGTGGGGCGTCTGCTGAGTCTGAGCCTGCGGGAGACCGTAATGCGCTTCGCCCGCGGCGACCGCGAGAGAGCGCTGCAGTTGCGGCGGATCTACAGCAGCCTCAACGACGCCGGGCGCGTGTCGGATGCCGACACCATAGCCGGAATGGCCGGCAGAGGAGGGAGCGGAACCCAGTTTTTCCGCGCCGGCGAGGGTCGCTGCCGCGTGATAGAGGTGTGGACCCTCGAGAGCCGCGAGACGTGGCTCTGCCACGACC
>CAJLLX010000159.1 GCA_905207535.1 uncultured Muribaculaceae bacterium
AATGGGAGGGCTTACGCGCGGGGGATAATTGCGTTTCGACTTTGACTTTAGGCATATTGCAGTCGGCCGGGGGGCAAACCTTACTGCGGTCCGGGCCGTTATATTGACAGAGAGATTTTTCCGCCCCTTCTCCTTTATAGAAGTTTAGAGGAATTTTTACTAACTTTGCAGCGTGCAAGCGCCCTCCCGGCGAGGACTTCGCGAGCACACATCCATCTATCTACGAATGATCGAACGTATAGTCATTATCGACAGCGCTGACCCCGTCAGCTTCTACGGCGTGAACAACGCCAACATGCAGCTCATACGCAATCTCTACCCCAAACTGCGCATGACAGCCCGCGGCTCGGTGATCAAGGTGATCGGCGACGACGCCGAGACCTCCGACTTCGAGCGCAAAATCAAGGAGCTGGAGGCCTACTGCGCCAAATACAACCGCCTTACCGAAGATGTGATCCTCGACATAGTGAAGGGGGAGAAGCCGCGCGACTCGCACCCCGACGGCGCGATCATCTTCGGCGTCAACGGCAAGCCGATCACCGCCCGCACCCCCACGCAGCACAAACTGGTAGAGGCCTTCAACCACAACGACCTCACCTTTGCCCTGGGGCCTGCCGGCACCGGCAAGACCTATGTGGCCATCGCCCTGGCGGTGCGCGCGCTGAAAAACCGCGAGGTGAAAAAGATCATCCTCTCGCGCCCGGCGGTGGAGGCCGGCGAGAAGCTGGGATTTCTCCCCGGCGACATGAAGGACAAGATCGACCCCTATCTGCAGCCGCTCTACGACGCTCTGGAGGATATGATCCCCGCCGTGAAGCTGCGCGAGTATATGGAAACCAAGGTGATACAGATCGCTCCCCTGGCCTTCATGCGCGGCCGCACCCTCAACGATGCCGTGATAGTGCTCGACGAGGCGCAGAACACCACCACCCATCAGATCAAGATGTTTCTGACCCGTCTGGGAGTCAACGCCAAGATGATAATCACCGGCGATGCCACCCAGATAGACCTGCCGCGCACCGTGAACTCGGGCCTAATCCAGGCCCTGCGCATCCTGCGCGACATCCCCGGCATAGCCCGCGTGGAGTTCGGCAAAAAGGATATCGTGCGCCATCAGCTGGTGCAGCGCATCGTGGAGGCCTACCAGGCCTTCGACGAGGAGCAGAAGCTCCACCCCGCCACCGAGGCCGATGCCCCTCAGGAGGCTCCCTCCGGCTCCTGTTAGCCCTCCCCTCCCCCCTTTGTAGACTTAATCATTATCCTTCATATTTCCCAATGGCAACTTTAGTAAAAACCGATTACAAATTTCCCGGCCAGACCGCAGTGTATCATGGTAAAGTGCGCGACGTCTACACCATCGCCGACAATCTCCTGGTGATGGTAGCCACCGACCGCATCTCGGCTTTCGATGTAATCCTCCCCAAGGGGATCCCCTTCAAGGGTCAGGTGCTCAACCAGATAGCTTCTGAGTTTCTTGAAGCTACCGCCGACATCGTGCCCAACTGGCGCCTCGCCACTCCCGACCCGATGGTCACCGTAGGCTACCGCTGCGAGGGATTTCCCGTGGAGATGATCATCCGCGGCTACCTCACCGGCAGCGCCTGGCGCGAGTATGCCGCCGGCGCCCGCGAGCTTTGCGGCGTGAAGCTCCCCGAAGGGATGCGTGAAAACGAGCGCTTCCCCGAGCCTATCATCACCCCCACCACCAAGGCCGCCGAGGGACACGACGAGAACATCTCGCGCGAGGAGATCATAGCTCAGGGCCTTGTGAGCCGCGAGGACTACGAGCAGATGGAGGCCTACACCCGCGCCCTCTTCGCCCGCGGCACACAGATGGCCGCCGACAAGGGGCTGATCCTGGTGGATACCAAATATGAGTTTGGCAAACGCGACGGCAAGGTGATACTCATCGACGAGATCCACACCCCCGACTCGAGCCGCTACTTCTATGCCGACGGCTACGAGGAGCGCTTCGCCAAGGGCGAGCCCCAGCGCCAGCTCTCCAAAGAGTTTGTGCGCCAGTGGCTTATCGACCACGGCTTCATGGGCAAGGAGGGTCAGCAGGTGCCCGAGATGACCGACGCCTTCTGCCGCGAAGTGTCGGAGCGCTACATCGAGCTCTACGAGCACATCACCGGCGAGAAGTTCGTCCGTGAGACAAGCGAAGACATTGCTGCCCGTATCGAAAAGAACGTAACTGAATACTTGAGCAAATAATACAAAATAACGGGAAGCACGCTTGCCCCAAACATATACTTGACGCGGATTACTCGGAATACTGCGGATATCATCATCCCTATTCCATGTAATCCGCGTCTGTTTTTACCCGGCCTGCAAAACTGTCAGCGCAGCATCACCACACGGCGCAAGATAAGTTTTTTGTATTGCCTCTTCATGTCGTCAGGTAGGAAAGACTGATCTATCAGTTCAAACCATTTAGGCAGGGCTCGACTGAAACGGCGAGCCAGATTCTCAATCACCTTTTCTTCTACTCCCGAGGCCGTAATGGCCTTGTAGAAATCCGTCTTACGCAGACGATTCTTCTTTCCGTTAAGGGTAAGAGCCAGTTCTTCGGTATCCTCGGGCATCACCAGCGTAGTAGAAAGCATGTCATAAGCCGGAGTAAGCGTATATCCGCCCATCAGATTATAAAGAGAAAAGTTCTTAAGGTGCATGTCGGCATTGCCCGTTATCCAGCAAAATACCACCACCTCCCAGAAGTTGATGACATCCAACTGAGGCGTAGAAGAATAGCGACGGATCAGTTTGGCTATCTGTTCATAAGAACCTTTGTATTTGTATTCAGTCAACCGCTCGGACAGTTGGCACATGTCCTCCATTGCTACCTTGCGCCCATCGGGCAACCGATCGATACGACGCGTAATGTAGCACAGTTCTCCGTCACTGAAGCGTATCAGGCTATGGGGGACCACACTGATTTTGACAGCCTCGGCCAAGTGCATGGTGACATCCTCCAATTCGGGCAAAGCGCGGTAGGATTGTGTCTGCGGCTTCAGGATAAAGCGTCCCCACAGCCCTACAATGGTAAAGCGGTCAGGCTCGTTGCGTCCGCCCCGATTGATGTCGAGCGAAAGCTTGGCCTGCACCCCGGTAAGGGTAGTCTGACTGCGCACTACTTCCCTGGCCAGATCACCCAACTGACCACGCACATAAGGCAACTCAGGCACTGTACGAGTACCGAAAAACTTGCGGGCACAGGCCGGATGGTAATCCTTCATCCCCTCACCCAATTCTTTATAACAATACAGACACCGGCTCATAACTTATCCTCCTCTGTTTCTTCATCGGGTACTACACTGACAGCTCCTATACAATCCTTACAACAGG
>CAJLLX010000160.1 GCA_905207535.1 uncultured Muribaculaceae bacterium
TCCGGGTCTGCTGCTGAGGCTCGTCGTAGGCCATGGCGGCATAAGCCTGCACCGGACAGGCCGATACGAGCATAGCCACGGCCAGCAGGGCCGTAGCGGCACGCCGGCAGCGATCTTTGGCGGAAGACCACCATATATGTAGTTGATTTCCAGTCATAAATGGTAGATGGAGAGGCGTCACCGCACACCCCGCAGGGCGACGCGGTGGCTCCGCAGGTGTCCATTGAAATGCAAATTTACAAAGAAATCCGTTTATTTTGTCCCCGCCGGGAGCCGAAAATAAGGTAATCTCCACATTTCCTTTGATTTTTTACAAAAATTAAGCATAGCGGGAACCGGCCGGCGGCCGATGCCGGCATAAAAAGCGGTCGCGGGCGATGTCGCCTTTGCGGAAGGCCAAAAAAAGCGGGTGGTGGCCCTGCGAGGGGCTACCACCCGTGGTGGGAAATGTGTGTGGGGTCTGCGCGGATCAGTCGATGATGCTGAATCCGGTGTATTTTCTCAGGCACTCGGGGATGACGATGCCCTCGGGAGTCTGATTGTTTTCGAGCAGTGCTGCCATGATGCGGGGCAGGGCGAGCGCCGAGCCGTTGAGGGTGTGGCAGAGGCGGGTCTTCTTGTCGGCACCGCGGTAGCGGCACTTCAGGCGGTTGGCCTGATAGGTCTCGAAGTTGGAAACCGACGACACCTCGAGCCAGCGCTTCTGGGCTGCCGACCACACCTCGAAGTCGAAGGTGATGGCGGAGGTGAAGCTCATGTCGCCGCCGCAGAGGCGCAGGATGTGCCAGGGGAGTCCGAGCTTGTCGAGCAGGCCCTGCACGTGGTCTTTCATCTCCTCAAGGGCAGCGTAGCTGTCCTCCGGACGCTCTATGCGCACAATCTCCACCTTGTCGAACTGGTGCAGACGGTTGAGGCCGCGTACATCCTTGCCGTAGCTGCCGGCCTCGCGGCGGAAGCAGGCGGAGTAGGCGCAGTTTTTCTTGGGGAGCTCGTCCTCGCGGAGGATCACGTCGCGGTAGATGTTGGTGACAGGCACCTCGGCGGTGGGGATGAGGTAGAGGTCGTCGACCTCGCAGTGGTACATCTGGCCCTCCTTGTCGGGGAGCTGCCCGGTGCCGTAGGCCGAATCCTGATTTACCACGTAGGGCGGTTCGATCTCGGTGTATCCGGCTTCGTTGGCCTGGTCGAGGAAGAACTGGATGAGGGCGCGCTGCAAGCGTGCACCCTTGCCGATGTATACGGGGAATCCGGCGCCGGTGATCTTCACACCGAGGTCGAAGTCGATGATGTTGTATTTCTTGCAGAGGTCCCAGTGGGGGAGTGCGTCAGCGGGGAGGTCGGGCATCGGGCCGCCGGTCTTCTCCACCACGTTGTCGGCAGCTGAGGTGCCTTTGGGCACCATGGCGCAGGGGAGATTGGGGATGGTGACCAGGAGATTGTGCTGCTCCTGCTCGGTGTCGGCGAGCTGCTGAGCGATGGTCTTCTGAGCCTCCTTGAGTCCGGCCACCTGAGCCTTGGCCTCTTCGGCCTCGGCGCGTTTGCCCTCCTTCATGAGGGCGCCGATGGAAGCCGCGATGCGGTTGAGCTCAGCGGCCTTGTTGTCATTGTCGAGCTGGAGCTGACGGCGGCGGTCATCGAGTGCGAGCACCTGATCGATGGCCTCTTTGCCGTCGAAACCCTTGATAGCGAGGCGCTCCACCACCTCGGCGGGGTTCGATTTTATCTGTTGAAGAGTAAGCATAGAAAATATGCGTTATGATTTTTGTCGAAATTGTGTCACAAGCCGCCCTTCCCTGCGGTTTCAAACCGCAAAATTAGCAAAAAATCATGAAAATCGGCCTATGATTCCACATTTTTCCCGCGAAGGTGGAGAAAAGGGGTAACGAATGAAAGTTTTCGGCATTTTTAGCGTTTATTAAGAGAAGGGGGATAGGGCGGCGGGACCAATAGGGGGGCTGAAACTAACGACTGAAAACTGTAAAAAGATATGATACTGGATATTGTATATCTGCTGGTAGGGCTGGTGCTGATACTCGTGGGAGCTAATATGCTCACCGACGGCGCTTCGGCCATTGCGAAACGATGGGGCGTGTCGGATCTTGTGATAGGACTGACCGTGGTGGCGTTCGGCACCTCGGCTCCCGAACTGGTGATCAGCATCATGGCCTCGATCAACGGGAGCGCCGGGCTGGCTATAGGCAATGTGGTGGGGAGTAACATCTTCAATGTGTGCGCCATAGTGGGTGTCACGGCCCTCGTGGCGCCGGTGACGATGGGCCCGGGCACCATATCGAAGGATATACCGCTTGTGGTGCTGTCGTCGGTTGCGCTGCTCGCCATCGGCAACGGGCCGCTGCTCGACGGTGGCAGCGAGGTGATGGTGACCCGCGTGGACGGCATATTGCTGCTCCTTTTCTTCGCGATCTTCATGCGCTACACCTTCGCCACGGCTAAAAACACGGATGGCGACGGTGCGCCTCAGGAGGAGACTTCGGCCAAGCCGCCGATGAGCATGCTCAAGGGTGTGCTGTGGGTGGTGATCGGTCTTGCCGGACTGGTGTATGGCGGCGACCGCTTTGTGGCGGGTGCATCGGCTATAGCGTCGGCCATGGGTGTGAGCGACGCCGTGATAGGCCTGACCATCGTGGCCGCCGGCACATCGCTGCCCGAACTGGCCACCTCGGTGGCCGCGGCGCTGAAAGGGAAGCCCGGCATAGCGCTCGGCAATGTGATCGGCAGCAACATCTTTAATATATTCCTTGTGCTGGGCCTGGCGGCCACCATACGTCCGCTCCCCTTCGGCACGATAGGCAATTTCGACCTGCTGACCCTCACCGGGGCATCGGTGCTCTTCTGGATCTTCGCCAGATTTTACAAATCGCGCACCATCGCGCGGCCCGAGGGGGCGGCGCTGGTGCTCTGCTACGTGGCGTATATAGGGGTGCTCGTGGCTAAGGCGGTATAAAGCTGGGGAGGATCGCGCATTCTGCGCGATTACCAAAAGCTAAGGGGGGCCTTAGATCAGATGACGGCGAGGCCGGAGAGGCGCTTCTCGAGCTCTGTGGAGCTGAGGCGGGTGGAGAGGGTGCCGTGGAATGCCACGGAGATGTTTCCCGTTTCCTCGCTCACCACGATGGCAAAGGCGTCGGTGGCCTGCGAGATGCCCAGAGCCGAGCGGTGGCGCAGGCCAAGGGCGCGGGGCACGTCGGTGTCGTGGCTCACCGGGAGGATGCAGCCCGCGGCCAGAATCTTGTCACGGTCTATTATCATGGCGCCGTCGTGCAGCGGCGAGTTCTTGAAGAAGATGTTCTCTATGAGCCGCATGTTGAGC
>CAJLLX010000161.1 GCA_905207535.1 uncultured Muribaculaceae bacterium
CCAGCAGCGCCCCAACCAGGGCGGCTACAACCGCTACCAGGGCCAGGGTCAGGGCGGCTCTTACGCTCCCCAGCCCCGCCCCGAGGCTCCCGACACCGTAGGCACCCCCTCGACAGCTGCCGAAGGCACCGAGCACACCGACGCAGCCGCTCCTCAGCAGCCTCAGCAGGGCGGATACCAGCAGCACCGCAACAACTACGGCCAGCAACGCCCCTACAACAACAACCGCTACAATCAGGGTCAGGGCGGCTACAACCGCTATAACAATCAGGGCCAGGGAGGCTATCAGCAGCGCAACAATCAGGGCGGCTACAACCGCTACAACAACCAGGGCCAGGGAGGCTACGGACGTCCCAATCAGGGCCAGGGCGGATACAACCGCTACAACAACCAGGGCCAGGGAGGCTACGGCCAGCAGCGCCCCAACCAGGGCAACCGCTACAACCAGGGCCAGGGAGGCTACCAGCAGCGTCCCAACCAGGGCAACCGCTACAACAATCAGGGTCAGGGAGGCTACGGACGTCCCAATCAGGGCAACCGCTATCAGAAAAACAACGGCCCCGTGCGTCAGGGCAAGAGCTTCACACCCCGCCCCAAGCGCGTAGAGTACGAGATGCCGCTCCCCGATCCCGATGAGAAGATACGTCTCAACAAGTTCATGGCCAACGCCGGCCTCTGCTCCCGCCGCGAAGCCGACGAGTTCATCCAGCAGGGCCTCGTGAAGGTCAACGGCGAAGTGGTCACCGAGCTCGGCACCAAGATCTCCCACTCCGACACCGTAGAATACGACGAGAAGGTAGTGGCCCTCGAGAGCAAATGCTACATCCTGCTCAACAAGCCCAAAGACTGCGTCACCACCTCCGACGACCCCAACGGACGCACCACAGTGCTCGACCTCGTCAAAGGCGCCTGCGACGAGCGCATCTACCCCGTAGGACGTCTCGACCGCAACACCACCGGTGTGCTCCTCCTCACCAACGACGGCGACCTCGCCTCCAAGCTCACCCACCCCAAGTATGTCAAGAAAAAGATCTACCACGTATGGACCGACAAAGACATCTCCGAGGAGGATATGCAGCGCATCGCCGACGGCATAGAGCTTGAAGACGGACCCATCCACGCCGACGCCATCAGCTACGCCACCGAGACCGACCGCAACCAGGCCGGCATCGAGATCCACTCCGGCCGCAACCGCATCGTGCGCCGCATCTTCGAGTCGCTCGGCTACCACGTCACCAAGCTCGACCGCGTATACTTCGCCGGACTCACCAAGAAGAACCTCCCCCGAGGCCGCTGGCGCTACCTCACACAGGAAGAGGTCAACTACCTCAAGATGGGCTCCTTCGAGTGATCCCCGCCCGGGGCAGCCGCCCCCACACAGAGAGAATATCCATTTACTCATAAACCAAACCAATCTCCGGGCGCCCCGCGCACCCGGAGAACACTTCGCAATATGAAACGCATCACCATTTCCGACCTCTTCGCCAAAGCTCCCGAGCTTCTCGGCAAGGAGGTATGCGTCAAAGGATGGGTCCGCACCCATCGTGGCAACAAATATGTGCAGTTTGTGGCGCTCAACGACGGCTCCACCATACGCAACATCCAGATAGTGTTCGACATGAACACCTTCACCGATGAGCAGCTCAAGCCCCTCTCCACCGGAGCCGCCGCCGCCGTATGCGGCATCCTCGTCGAGAGCCAGGGCAAAGGACAGTCGATCGAGATCCAGGCCTCCTCGCTCGAGATCTACGGCACCGCCGACCCCGACAGCTATCCCCTCCAGAAAAAAGGACACTCCCTCGAGTTCCTCCGCGAGATAGCCCACCTGCGCCCCCGCACCAACACCTTCTCGGCCGTGCTCCGCGTGCGCTCCACCCTCGCCTTCGCCATCCACCGCTACTTCCAGGAGCGAGGATTCTACTACCTCAACACCCCCCTCATCACCGCCAGCGACTGCGAAGGCGCCGGAGCCATGTTCCAGGTCACCACGCTTCCCCTCTCCAAGCTGCCCCTCACCGAGCAGGGCGAAGTAGACTACTCCGCCGACTTCTTCGGCAAACCCACAGCCCTCACCGTCAGCGGACAGCTTGAAGGCGAGCTCGGAGCCACAGCCCTCGGAGCCATCTACACCTTCGGCCCCACATTCCGAGCCGAAAACTCCAACACCCCCCGCCACCTGGCCGAGTTCTGGATGGTAGAGCCCGAAGTAGCCTTCATCAATATCGACGAGAACATGGACCTCGCCGAGGACTTCCTCAAATATTGCATCCGCTATGCCCTCGACCACTGCCGCGACGACATCGAGTTTCTCGCCGAGCACTACGACAAAGAGCTCATACCCCGCCTCGAGTCGGTGCTCACCGAGCAGTTCGTGCGCCTGAGCTACACCGAAGCCATCGACATCCTCAAGGCATCCGGACACAAATTCGAGTTCCCCGTCGACTGGGGCGTCGACCTCCAGAGCGAGCACGAGCGCTTCCTCGTGGAGAAACACTTCAAGCGCCCCGTCATCCTCACCGGCTACCCCAAGGAGATCAAAGCCTTCTACATGAAGATGAACGACGACGGCCGCACCGTCCGCGCCATGGACGTACTCTTCCCCACCATCGGCGAAATCATCGGCGGCTCAGAGCGCGAAGAAAACTACGACAAACTCATGGCCCGCATCGAAGAGCTCCACATCCCCATGAAAGACATGTGGTGGTATCTCGACACCCGCCGCTTCGGCACCGTGCCCCACAGCGGCTTCGGCCTCGGCTTCGAGCGCCTCGTGCTCTTCGTCACCGGCATGACCAACATCCGCGACGTCATCCCCTTCCCCCGCACCCCCAAGTCCGCCGAGTTCTAATCCCCACCCGAATATCCTTAAGCGCAGCAACCGGCTCCCGCCGCTTGCAGCGCTTGATGTTTTCTGTCCCTCCCGTGGATACCGCCAATGCATCCCCTCCCTCTTTTTTCTTTCTTCCCCTCCTCCTCTCCCGTCGCGAAGCTTTTTTAGTTCTCAAAGCTTCAGCTTTGAGTATGCAGCAAAGTCTACCACCCTCCCATCCGATATCGCTGAAATTTGTTTCCCCGATTTTGGTTGACTGTCAACCTTTTTTGATGCGGGCGGAATACAGCGCCCCTACTCCCCGTCATGATCCTTACCATCAGGGAGGTGGAAGGATGGGGATGATGGAAGGGGATTGGAAGGTGGAGATGAAAGAGGAAGCGAGGAGGGAAGAGGAGGAGGAATGATGAGGAGGAAAGATGAGGGGAAGAGGGAATGGAGGAAGTGCCTAAAGTCAAAGTCGAAACGCAATTATCCCCCGCGCGTAAGCCCTCCCATTT
>CAJLLX010000162.1 GCA_905207535.1 uncultured Muribaculaceae bacterium
TGCCGGTGTAGACAGGCATGTCGGCCTGACAGCGTGCGATGATCGCGGCGGCGTCGCCCGTGATGTGGCGCTCCTCACACAGCAGCGCCACAGGCTGCATGCCGGCGTCGAGCGCCACATTTATCACCTTGGGACTCTCGGCGATAAACAGTCCTTGGTCGGGGTGAAGGCGATTGCGGAGCTGTGCCTCGGTGAGCGAGGTGAAGGGGAGCAGGCCGGGATGGGAGGTGTCGGTAATCTCGATGATTTTTGCCATTGTCGGGTGATTTTCCAACAAAATTAACAATTAGTTGGCTGACCGCAAAAATTAGATTACCTTTGTGCAACAGACTCCCCATGAAATAAACCAATATTACAAATATTACAAATATACGACATGATTAACCGAAATTCTGCCCGGCTGTGGATGCTGGGAGCGGCCCTCGCCGCTACGGCAGCCGTCGCCGAGGCCGCCAATCCGCTTTTTGAAGGGTGGTATGCCGACCCCGAGGCTGTGATTTACGACCATACCTGCTGGATTTTCCCCACCCGCAGCGATGTCTACGAGCGTCAGACGCAGATGGACTGCTTCTCGTCGGACAATCTGGTGGACTGGAAGCGCCATGAGGCCATCATCGACACCGCCGAGGTGAAATGGGCCAAAAAGTGCATGTGGGCGCCCGCCACAGTGCGCAAGGATGGGAAATACTACCTCTTTTTCAGCGCCAACGATGTGCACCAGGGTGAAATCGGCGGCATCGGCGTGGCCGTGGCCGACCGCCCCGAAGGGCCTTACAAGGATCTCATCGGCCGACCGCTGATCAACGACATCGTCAACGGCGCTCAGCCCATCGACCAGTTTGTCTACCGCGACGACGACGGCACCTGGTATATGTACTACGGCGGCTGGGGCCACTGCAACCTTGTGCGCCTGGCCGACGACTTCCGCAGCCTCGTGCCCTTCGCCGACGGCGACCTCTACAAGGAGGTGACCCCGAAGGACTATGTGGAGGGTCCGTTCATGTTCAAGCGCGACGGCAAATACTACTTCATGTGGAGCGAAGGGGGCTGGGGAGGCCCCAACTACCGCGTGGACTACGCCATCGCCGACTCCCCCTTCGGCCCCTTCGAGCGCGTGGGCACCATACTGCACACCGACCCTGAGGTGGCCACAGGCGCCGGACATCACTCGGTGATCCGTGTGCCCGGCACCGACGACTACTACATCGTGTACCACCGCCACCCGCTTGGAGCCACCGACGGCAACGACCGCGTGACCTGCATGGACCGCATGCTCTTCGATGCCGACGGCCACATAGTGCCCGTGAAGATGACCTTCACCGGCCCCGAGAGCCGCAAGCTCTGATTTATAGCCCCGCAGAGGCGCTCATTGCAAAAAAATGCCTACCTTTGCACCGGTTTTCACACGAGAGCCGGTACAATGGCAGGCTTTTCGTGTATATGCAAGGTACGTACAAATATAAATCACGGCGGCTGTGGATGCACAGACGCCTCACTATCAACCAATGAGCGATTTCAAACCTAAAGGCCATCTGGCCATGCTGGGCGCCAACGCCATGTGGGGACTGATGTCGCCGGTGGCCAAACTGGTGATGGCAACAGGGCTGGTGTCTCCGCTACTTATGACCGGCTTCCGCATCTACGGGGCGGCTCTGCTATTCTGGATACTTTCACTCTTCACCGAGCGCGAACATGTGCCTCCGCGCGACTTAGCCCTGCTGGCCGGAGCCGCCATGCTCGGCATCCTGTGCAATCAGGGGTGCTTTCTCTTCGGAGTGGGGCTCACCTCGCCGGGCGAGGCGTCGGTGATCACCACCACCATGCCTATGTGGGTGATGGTGCTGGCGTGGGTGATACTCAAAGAGCCTATCACACTGAAAAAGGCCGGCGGCATAGTCCTCGGCGCCACCGGTGCTATCCTGCTGGTAGTCAACGGCGCAGCCGGAGGCGGCATGAAGGGCGACAACCCCGCGCCGGGCGACCTGCTGGTGCTCACGGCGCAGCTGAGCTACGCGCTGTATCTCACTTTGTACAAGGATTTTATCCGCCGCTATTCGCTGGTGACGCTGATGAAGTGGATGTTTCTCTTCGCGGCCATAGCGCTCACCCCGATCGCAGCCAAGACATTCATCACTGCCCCCTGGGCCGAGATAGGGCGGATGCAGGTAGCGGGGATAGCCTATGTGACCGTGTGCGGCACATTTCTGGCATATATCTGTGTGATGATCGGGCAGAAAAACCTGCGGCCCACGCTGGTGGGGATGTACAACTATGTGCAGCCGGTGGTGGCCATGCTCATCGGGGTGTGCCTGGGGCTCGACCGCTTCACGCCGGTCAAGGCGCTGGCCGTGGTGCTGATTTTCGGCGGTGTATTTCTAGTCACCGTAAGTCGCGCCAAAACGCCCGCGGAGCATTGACAGATTTTTTGTAACTTTGCATACGGTTTCCAGGGGCAAAGGGTGGAGGAGCACAAGCTGCAGATGAAGAAACTCACCAAAAAAGAACGTAGACTCAGGTTCGGTGTCATCATGGGCACCTGCCTCACACTCGCCATAATGATTGTGGTGGCGCTCAGCACGCCCGTACACCGCCGGGCCGCCGCCGAGCACCCCATGCCCGAGGGGTGCGGCTGGGCCGATACCCTCACCAACGCTGTGTCGCATCTCGAAGCCCTCGAGCCGATGGACCGCGACATAGAGCGCTTCATGCGCCAATGGGGGGTGCAGGGGATGCAGCTCGCCGTGGTGCGCGGCGATTCGCTGGTCTACACCAAAGGATACGGCTGGGCCGACCGCGAGGAGGGGGGGGAGATGGAGGCCACGTCGATCATGCGCATTGCCTCGGCATCGAAACTGGTCACCGCCATAGCCGCCATGAAGCTGATAGAGGAAGGGCGGCTGAGCCTTGACTCGAAGGTGTTCGGCCCCAAGGGGGTGCTCTGCGACACCGCTTTGACCTCAGCCATCGCCGACAAGCGCGCCCTGGATATGACCGTAGACCATCTGCTGCTGCACGAAGGGGGATTCTCGCGCTGGATGGGCGACCCGATGTTTCGCACAAGCGATATGATCAAATTTCTCCATCTCCCCGCGGCACCCACATCGGAAGAACTGGTGAAGATAGTCATGAGCCACCGCCTGGCCCATGCACCCGGTGCCGGACGCCGCTACAGCAATTTCGGCTATATGCTGCTGTCGCTGGTGATAGAGCGTGCGGCCGGGATGGACTATTGGGACTATGTGCTCACACATGTGCTTGAACCCGCAGGCGCCTGCGGCTTCCGTCCCGCCGGTAACTATTACGCCGACCGCC
>CAJLLX010000163.1 GCA_905207535.1 uncultured Muribaculaceae bacterium
CGCAACTTTTTCATTATAAATATTTTAAGAAATTAATTCAACCAACAGGTATATATATAAGTAGATATTGACACGCATATAAGTAGATATTGTCACACACGAAGCGGGGGCGCTGTGGTCAGCGCCCCCGCCGGGAATAAATGTTTTTGGAGCGGAATCAGACGGGGATGTAGCGGACGAAGGCTTCCATGGCTTCGTAGGAGGCCATGCCGAGCTTTTCGTAGAGGCGGGCTGTGGCGCGGTTGCGCTCCTCGGCGCGCTGCCAGAAAAGGCGGTCGTCGTCGCCGAGGAAGGGGGCGTTCTCCATCTGGCTCTGATGCTTGAGGATAGAGTTGCGCTTGAAGCGCAGTTCCTCGGGCGAGATGGGCACAGCCATCTCGATGTGGTCGATCTCCCACTCGGCCCATGCTCCGCGATACATCCATATGCGACAGTCGGCCATCCAGGGCTCATGCTTCAGCTCGTCGACAGCGGCGAGCACGGCATCGGTGCACACGCGGTGGGTGCCGTGGGGGTCGGCGAGGTCGCCGGCCACGAATATCTGGTGGGGTTTCACCTCTTCGAGCAGGTGCTTTACGATGTCCACATCCTTCTCGGTGAGGTCGCCCTTCTTGATGGTGCCGGTCTCGTAGAAGGGGAGGCGGAGGAAGTGCACGTTTTCGGGCTTGACGCCGATATAGTTGCAGGCAATCGAGGCCTCGGTCTGACGTATCATGGTCTTGATCTCGCGCACCTCGGGGGTGTCGGTCTCGCTGGCCGACTTCTTGCTCTCCACCAGGCGGCGCACATCGAGGCTGAGGCGCAGGTAGGCGTCGGTGGCGAAGCCGAACATCGGCGCTATGCGGTCCATCATCATGAAGTAGCGCATCATATCTTCGTCGCCCACGGCGATGTTGCCCGACGTCTCGTATGCCACATGTACGTCATGTCCCTGATCCACAAGACGTTTCAGCGTGCCTCCCATCGAGATCACATCGTCGTCGGGGTGGGGCGAGAACACTATCACACGCTTGGGATAGGGGGTGGCGCGCTCGGGACGCGAGGAGTCGTCGGCGTCGGGTTTGCCGCCGGGCCATCCGGTGATGGTGTGCTGCAACTCGTTGAACACGCGTATGTTGACATTGTATGCCGAGCCGTAAAGAGCCACCAGCTCGCCCAGGCCCCAGTCGTTGTAGTCTTTATCGGTGAGCTTTAGGATAGGTTTGCCGGTGACGGAGCAGAGCCACACTATGGCGCGGCGTATGAGTTTGGGATCCCACTCGCATGAGGTCACCTTCCAGGGGTGTGCGATGCGGGTGAGATCGTCGGCGGCGCTGAGGTCGAGCACTACGCGGGCGTGGTTGTGGAGCTGCAGGAAGGAGGCGGGCACGGTGTCGGTGACCGGTCCCTCGATGGTTTCGCGCACCACCCGCGAGCGGGTCTCGCCCCATGCCACGGCCATCACTTCGGCCGAGCGCAGGATGTTGCCCAGACCGAGGGTGATGCCTGTGGTGGGACATTCGTCGCACTTGTAGCTATCCTGGATGAGCTGCCTCATGGCGCCGCTGAGAAGCACCAGGCGGCAGATGCCCGTGGAGCGCGAGCCGGGCTCGTTGAGGCCGAGCGCGCCTCCGGGGCCTATCTCGCAGAGGGTGAGATCGATGCCGCCGCAGTCGTCGACCTGACGCTCATACTCCTTACAGAAGTCGAACATGCTCTCCATGGTCACAGCGGCGCTGATGGTGTGCACATTTTCGTCGGGGATGTCGACATGGTCGAGAAACACCTCGCGCAGACGCCCCATGGTGGAGGGGCCGCCGGGGAGCAGCGGGAAAAACTCGCAGAGGTTGAAGATGACTACATTTTTGAAGCTCACCTCGCCGCGGCGGTGCATGGCGATGAGATGGTTGTAGATGCTGAGAGTGCCCATGCCGGCGCCGAGAGCCAGCACGCAGCGCCCCTTCTCGGCCACACAGCGGCCGATCACTTCGGCCACATGGCCGGCGGCATAGAGGCTGCCGCTGTCTACGCTCTCGAAGATGCGGGTGTAGATCTTTTCGTCGCGGGTGAGGGTAGCGATCTCTATGTCGCCCTTGGGGTCGTAGTAGCGCCGCGGGATGCGGTCGAGCTTTATTTGAGCGCTAAGGTTGGTTTTCATCTGAAAAAGCAGTAAATTTGCGGTGATATTAGCGGTATATATTATAACGTATTAGATTGCCTTTTTACTTATGTGAGCCGCTATTTTTTTAACGAATTAACGAAAATCCCGAAGACAGCCATGCGTCTAATCATCGAACCCTCCTACGACCTCATGTCGAAATGGGCCGCCAACTATGTGGCCTCACGAATCAACGAATTCAATCCCACTCCCGAGCGCCCCTTCGTGCTCGGATGCCCCACCGGCAGCTCGCCCCTGGGGATGTACCGCGCCCTGATCGACCTCTGCAAGGAGGGTAAGGTGAGCTTCCGCAATGTGGTGACCTTCAATATGGACGAGTATTGCGGTCTGCCCGAGGATCACCCCGAGAGCTACCACTCGTTTATGTGGAACAACTTTTTCTCCCACATAGACATCCCCCGCGAGAATGTGAACATCCTCAACGGCAACGCCCCCGACCTCGAGGCCGAGTGTGCCCGCTTCGAGGAGAAGATCCGCTCCTACGGCGGCATAGAGCTGTTTATGGGCGGCGTGGGTCCCGACGGACATATCGCCTTCAACGAGCCGGGCTCGTCGCTGCTGAGCCGCACCCGCATGAAGACCCTCACCACCGATACCATCATAGCCAACGCTCGCTTCTTCAACAACGATGTGAACCTCGTGCCCCGCACGGCGCTCACCGTGGGTGTGGGCACCGTGATGGATGCCCGCAGCATCATGTTGCTGGTCAACGGCCACAACAAGGCCCGCGCGCTGCGCCACGGTGTGGAGGGCGCCGTATCGCAGATGTGGACCATCTCGGCCCTGCAGCTCCATCCCCGCGCCATCATCGTGGCCGACGATGCCGCCTGCGCCGAGCTCCAGGTGCAGACCTACCGCTATTTCCTCGACATCGAGCGCCCCAATCTGCTCTGATTGCCGCGTTTGCCTGTCATTAACGCTTATATCGCACCGCTCAGCGACCCTCGAGGCCGCCGGGCGGTGCGACTTTTTGTGGCTAAATTAGCCACTTCGGCGCCGACAGGGCGCCGAATCAGGCTGAGAGCGTCGGAAAAAAGCCTAAAGTCAAAGTCGAAACGCAATTATCCCCCGCGCGTAAGCCCTCCCATTTT
>CAJLLX010000164.1 GCA_905207535.1 uncultured Muribaculaceae bacterium
GCCGATCTCCACGTCCTTGGCTTTCACCTCGATGATGGTGCCGGTGTAGTAGTTGAGGCCGCGGGCCAGCGACACGTCGAGGTCGAGCTCGGCGTCGAGCCCTAAGGCGGTGACGCCGGAGGTCACTTCGCGTAGCTCGCGCACCCCCAGCGAGCCTATCTCGCTGCCGGCGAGCAGCTTCTCCAGGGCGTCGAGGCGCTCTTCGAGCGTGCCCGAGATGGCGAGGATGGGCTGCAGACGCGCCACTGCCTCTTCGCTAAGGCCGCGCTCTATCAGCTCGGCGTTGACATTGTCGATACCCACCTTGTCGATCTTGTCGATGGCTACGGTGATATCCACCAGGCGGTCGGGAGCGCCGATCAGTTCGGCGATGCCGGCAAGCACCTTGCGGTTGTTGAGCTTGAGGGTGATGCGGATCTTCAGGCGGCGGAACACCTCGTCGATTAGCTGCAGCAGCTCCACCTCGTTGAGCAGCGAGTCGGAGCCCACCACATCGGCGTCGCACTGGTAAAACTCGCGGTAGCGCCCTTTCTGCGGGCGGTCGGCGCGCCATACCGGCTGTATCTGATAGCGCTTGAAGGGGAGCTGCAACTCGGCGCGGTGCTGCACCACGTAGCGTGCGAAGGGCACGGTGAGGTCGTAGCGCAGACCCTTCTCGCAGAGCTGCGGAGCCAGGCGCGGGCAGTTGCCCTCCTCCACCAGCTTCATGTCCACTCCGCGCAGGAAATCGCCCGAATTGAGGATCTTGAAGAGGAGTTTGTCACCCTCTTCGCCATATTTGCCCATGAGGGTGGAGAGATTCTCCATGGCGGGAGTCTCGATGGGGTTGTATCCGAACAGGCGGAACACATCGCGGATGGTGTTGAAGATGTAGTTGCGACGGGCCATTTCGGCGGGAGAGAAGTCGCGGGTGCCTTTGGGTATGGAGGGCTTCATGAGAGCTGATTGTTTTTAATTAGTAATGCGTAATTAGTAATGCGCAGTGGGGATGGGAGCAGCGAGCAGAGTAGGTAAAGCTAAAAATAACTTAGCTCTAAGAAACTATCTGCTATCTACAATCTAAGGGACTAATCTTTGTTTGCGCGTTTGCGCTCGAGCTCGTCGAGGATGATCTTGCGGATGCGCAGGTGGTTGGGGGTCACCTCCACATATTCGTCTTCCTTGATATATTCGAGGGCTTCCTCAAGCGAGAACACTACGGGAGGCACGATCTTGGCCTTCTCGTCGGCGCCGGAGGCACGCATGTTGGTGAGTTTCTTCGATTTGGTGACGTTGATCACTATATCCTTGTCCTTGGCGCTTTCGCCGACTACCTGGCCGGCGTAGACCTCCTCCTGCGGGAAGATGAAGAAGCGTCCGCGGTCCTGGAGCTTGTCGATGGCGTAGGCGTAGGCTGTGCCACCCTCCATGGCGATGAGCGAACCGTTGGTGCGGCGCTCTATATCGCCCTTCCAGGGCTGATATTCGAGGAAACGGTGAGCCATGATGGCTTCGCCGGCCGAACCGGTGAGCACATTGTTGCGCAGACCGATGATGCCGCGCGAGGGGATCTGAAATTCCATGTGCACGCGGTCGTTCTGCGATGTCATGCTCAGCAGGTCGCCCTTGCGGCGTGTCACCATATCGATCATCTTCGAGGCATACTCCTCGGTGACATTGATGGTGAGCAGCTCCACAGGTTCGCACTTCACGCCGTCGATCTCCTTGATGATTACCTGCGGCTGACCCACCTGCAGCTCGTAGCCCTCGCGGCGCATGGTCTCGATGAGCACCGACAGATGCAGCACGCCGCGGCCATAGACGTTCCAGGCGTCCTCGCGGTCGGTTTTCGACACGCGCAGGGCCAGGTTCTTGTCGAGCTCGCGGGTGAGGCGGTCCTGGATGTGGCGCGAGGTCACATACTTGCCGTCCTTGCCGAAGAAGGGACTGTCGTTGATGGTGAAGGTCATCGACATGGTGGGCTCGTCGATGGCGATGCGGGGGAGCGGTTCGGGATTGTCGACGGTGGTGACGGTGTCGCCGATCTCGAAGCCGTCGATGCCGACAAGGGCGCAGATGTCGCCCGAGCTAACCTCCTGCACGCGTTTGCGGCCCATACCTTCGAAGGTGTGGAGCTCTTTGATGCGCTGGCGCACCACGCTGCCGTCGCGCTTGCAGAGGCCTATCTCCATCCCCTCGCGCAGGGTGCCGCGGTGCACGCGCCCTACGGCGATACGGCCCACGTAGTTGGAGTAGTCGAGCGAGGTGATGAGCATCTGCGGCTCACCCTCGAGGGTGGCAGGTGCGGGGATATTTTCAAGTATGGTGTCGAGCAGGGGAGTGATGTTGTCGGTGGGCTCCTTCCAGTCGAGGCTCATCCAGCCGTTTTTGGCCGAACCGTAGATGGTGGGGAAGTCGAGCTGATCCTCGGAGGCGTCGAGGTTGCACATGAGGTCGAAGACCATCTCCTGCACCTCGTCGGGGCGGCAGTTGGGCTTGTCTACCTTATTGATTACCACCACCGGCTTGAGGCCAATCTCTATGGCCTTCTGGAGCACGAAGCGGGTCTGGGGCATCGGGCCCTCGAAGGCGTCGACAAGAAGCAGACAGCCGTCGGCCATGTTGAGCACACGCTCCACCTCGCCGCCGAAGTCGGCGTGTCCCGGAGTGTCGATGATGTTTATTTTTGTACCTTTGTAGTTGATGGATACGTTCTTAGAGAGGATTGTTATACCTCTCTCACGCTCCAGGTCGTTGTTGTCGAGGATAAGTTCGCCGGCATTCTGATTCTCACGAAAGAGGTTACCGGCCAGAAGCATTTTATCTACCAGTGTGGTCTTTCCGTGGTCCACATGGGCGATAATGGCGATGTTGCGAATGTTCTGCATTAGAATCTGATTGTAATAACGTCTGTTTTCAGCCTGCAAAGTTACGAAATTTTCCTCAAATCATTACAATAACATCCGTGATTTGCACTGAAATCCCGGCAAAAGACGGCGAGGTGCAGAGTCCAAGGGCAAATGCAATATTAGCGAAAATGTTTGAAAAATTCGA
>CAJLLX010000165.1 GCA_905207535.1 uncultured Muribaculaceae bacterium
CATGGATCTTCGAAATCCCCGCCGACCGCTTCCTGCGCAACATGGTGCGCGCTGTCACCGGCACCCTCGTCGATGTAGGCCGCGGCAAGCTCACCCTTCAGGGCTTCGCCGACATCATCGACCGCCGCGACCGCTGCGCCGCCGGCACCTCCATGCCCGCCGGCCCCCTCTTCCTCCACCACATCGCCTACCCTTATATCTGATCCATCTCCCCGCCCCTCTTTTTCCCCTTCCTCTCCCTGCCACCACCACCTCTATCCTGCTTTCCTCCCCTTTTCCCCTCCCTCCCCCCTTTCCTTCTGCCCTCCCTGCATTTCGACCTCTACACTGTGCTGAGGACGTAGTCCGAAGATCCCAGGATGGCCCCTCCTTCCCCCCTTTTTCCCTGCTCCTGACCAGAAAAATCGGCAATTAAGGAAATTTTTCGGCAATTATTGCCATATATTCCGGGACTTTTTGTAATTTTGCCCCGCAAACCAAGCTAACATGCGCATATTTTTGCGCCTTCCGCTATGTTTTTCGGCAGAAAATGCTTACCTTTGCACCGCTAAAACAGAATTTTCAAACTCAAAAAATTTAACTATCATGTCAGAAATTGCATCTCGTGTAAAAGCTATCATCGTTGACAAACTGGGCGTTGAAGAGCCCCAGGTAACCGAAACCGCAGCCTTCACCACCGATCTTGGCGCTGACAGCCTTGACACCGTAGAGCTTATCATGGAGTTCGAGAAAGAGTTCGGTATCACTATCCCCGATGATCAGGCTGAGAAGATTGCCACTGTAGGCGACGCTATCGCTTACATCGAGGCAGCTAAGAACTGATTCTTCCCGCAAGAACCAACCTTCACCCCATAAAGCCCCGGATTTTTTACCGGGGCTATCTTTAGGGGGGTGATACAGCTACATCGGGCGGAGGCCCTCGCGCAGTGGAGATCGCATCTCCCCCGCGCGATAACACCAACCACTCTACGCTCTCCTCCCCCGCGCAACTTCGACGTCATTATCTATCACTGACACAACATGGAACTTAAACGAGTAGTAATAACAGGTATCGGAGCCATCACTCCCCTGGGCAACGACGTTGCCACAACCTGGGAGAACGCCGTCAACGGCGTCAGCGGTGCCGGACCTATTACCCATTTCGACGCTTCGCTTTTCAAAACCCAGTTCGCATGTGAGGTTAAAGGCTTCAACGCCGCCGATCACTTCGACAGGAAGAAACTGCGCCAGCTCGACCTCTACGCCCAATATGCCATCGTTGCAGCCCGTCAGGCTGTGGAAGATTCAGGCATCGAAAAGGAGGAGAACCTCAACCGCAACCGCATTGGTGTGATTGTTGCTGCCGGCATCGGCGGCCTCCACACCTTCGAAGAAGAAGCCGGATATTACGCGATTAACGCCGCTTCCGGACCTAAATACAACCCCTTCTTCATCCCCAAGATGATCGCCGACATCGCTTCAGGACACATCTCCATGGAGTATGCTTACCACGGACCCAACTACGGCGTAGTATCCGCCTGCGCATCCTCCAACAACGCCATTATCGACGCCTTCAACCTCATCCGCCTCGGCAAAGCCGACGCGATGATCACAGGCGGTGCTGAGGCAGCCGTATACCCCGCAGGTGTGGGCGGCTTCAACTCCATGCACGCCCTCTCCACCCGCAACGACTCGCCCGAGACCGCTTCCCGCCCCTTCAGCAAGAGCCGCGACGGATTCGTCATCGGCGAAGGCTCCACAGTCCTCGTACTTGAGGAGCTCGAGCACGCACTCGCTCGCGGTGCCAAAATCTACGCCGAGGTAGCCGGCGGAGGCATGTCGGCCGACGCTTACCACCTCACCGCCACTCATCCCGATGGTCTCGGAGCGATCCTCTCGATGCAGAACGCACTCGACGACGCCAACATGAAACCCGAAGAGATCGACTACATCAACGTACACGGCACTTCCACTACCGTAGGCGACATCTCCGAGGTCAAAGCCATTCAGGAAGTATTCGGCGACGCTGCCAAAGACCTCAACATCAGCTCCACCAAGTCGATGACCGGCCACCTCCTCGGTGCCACCGGAGCAATGGAAGCAATGTTCTGCGTGCTCGCCATCCGCGACAGCATCATTCCTCCCACCATCAACCACGAGGAAGGCGACGACGACGAAGAGATCGATTACAGCCTCAACTTCACCTTCAACCGCGCTCAGCATCGCCCCGTACGCGCAGCCCTGAGCAACTCCTTCGGTTTCGGCGGTCACAACGCCACCATCATCGTCAAGAAGTTCGAGAAGTAATTCCCTTCCACTCCTTCAGAAAGCTAAAATCTTTAGAATACCACTCAGGCGATAAGCCCTCATCCATGAGGCTTACCGCCTGAGTCGCTTTTTATCTCCCTTATGCCTGTCCCCCTATCTTGACCCTCGCATTCTCCCTCTACAACCTTCCATCTTCCTGCTTACAGCCTCCATCTTCTTCATCACTCCATATAGCCCGATTTCCCGCCCATAAATCGTCACCATAGCCAAAGACATGCGAGCGAGAGTCAGCGACAGGTTGACAACCTTCATTGCGTCTACGGCCTTCTATCGGACCGATTTGCTCATGAAAGCCAAAAGGCCGCGCATCCGCAGGGCAGATCCGGCATTTATGGCTTCCCTATCTATTTTGTCTGTATTTAGCCGGCAGTACCGGCTAACGCCGGAGGCCGTAGGCAGAAGCCCCGACTTGCGTCAGCCACTTCCGGTATTCGGGACTTGATACCGAACACGCTCATCGCCCTCTTTTCCATCGCCTCAATCCTTCCTTTCTCATCTCCCCCCTTCCCGCCAACCCTCTTCCATTCCTAAAAGTGCAGCACACTCTCCACATCCGGCCTAAAGAGCAGGAAAGTGTCGCACATAAAAAGCTCGGGTAAGGCCGGGAAACGGCGGGAAAGGAGCCGTAAAGCGCAGATAAAAGGATGACTGGGGTGGCGAGAGAAGTGAGTGCACACTAAAATCTCAGAAGGGAAACGTGGAGGGGT
>CAJLLX010000166.1 GCA_905207535.1 uncultured Muribaculaceae bacterium
CCGCCGCGAAGCCCCTGAGGCACCGGAGCGCCGCGCCGATGCACCCCACAGCGACAATCCGCTGGCAATACGCCGCAACGAAGCCGCCCTCCGCAGCATCACCGGCAAGCAGCCGTCGCTCCCCGCCATGCGCAAGCGCCGCAACACTCCTCCCGAAGAGAAGTGATTCTCCCCGGGGCGTCGGAGGCTCCGAAAAGCAGCCTTTGAGGCCCGTTTGCCATCTCATCATACCGCTAACCCTTCAAAAAAGATACAGTGAACGTCCTTCTCCTTGGGTCGGGTGGCCGCGAAAGCGCCCTGGCATGGAAAATTGCCCAAAGCCCCCTCTGCGACACTCTTTTCATCGCTCCCGGCAACGGCGGCACAGGCCAATACGGAACCAACGTGCCGCTCTCGCCCCTCAATTTCGCGGAGATTGAGACTTTCGTATCAAACAACGGCATCGACATCCTCGTAGTGGGCAATGAAGACCCCCTGGTGGCCGGCATCACCGACTATTTCCACGAGCATAAGCCCTGGCTACTTGTGGTAGGCCCGTCGCGCGAAGGCGCACGCCTCGAAGGGAGCAAAGATTTCGCCAAAGAGTTCATGACTCAGGCCGGAATCCCCACAGCCCGCTACCGCTCCTTCACCCTCGACACCATCGAGGACGGCTACCGCTTCCTCGAGGAGCTGCAGCCCCCCTACGTGCTCAAGGCCGACGGTCTTGCCGCCGGCAAGGGCGTGCTGATCATCGACGACCTCGACGAGGCCAAGCGCGAACTGCACGAGATGCTCTCGGGGATGTTCGGCCAGAGTTCGGCCACCGTTGTCATCGAGGAATTCCTCTCCGGCATCGAGTGCTCCGTCTTCGTGCTCACCGACGGCACCGGCAACTACCGCATCCTCCCCGTGGCCAAGGACTACAAGCGCATCGGCGAGGGTGACACCGGCCTCAACACCGGCGGCATGGGAGCCGTGAGCCCCGTGCCCTTTGCCGACGCAGCCTTCATGGAGAAGGTGGAGACTCGCATCATCCGTCCCACTATCCAGGGGCTCCTCGACCGCGGCATCGAGTATCGCGGATTCATCTTCTTAGGACTTATCAACGTCGGCGGCGAGCCGATGGTGATCGAATACAATGTGCGTATGGGCGACCCCGAGACCGAGGTTGTGATCCCGCGCATCACCTCCGACCTGCTCGACCTCATGCGCCGCGCCGCCGAGGGTGGCCTTGACGACGCACCTCTCGAGGTAGATCCTCGCACAGCCGTCACCGTGATGATGGTGTCGGGCGGCTACCCCGGTTCCTACCGCAAAGGGCTACCCATCACCGGGCTCGACAAGGTCACAGAGACCATCCCCTTCCAGGCCGGCACACGCCTCACCGACGACGGCACGCTCGTCACATACGGAGGTCGCGTCGTAGCCCTCACTTCGTTCGGCAAGGATATCCCCGACGCCCTCAGCCGCAGCTACGAGGCAGCTTCAGAGGTGCATTTCGAGGACTCTTATTTCCGCCGTGACATAGGTCTCGACCTCCTCCGCTGATCCTGGCTCTAAGCTCTCAGCACTAAGCTCTTAGCCCTAAGCCCTCTGCCTTAATTTATGCTTACCGAGCGACATATCACAGCCTTCTTCCACAAGCGCTCAGCCACAGTCACCGTCATGGTCATAGCTGTGGCTTGCGCTGTATTTGCGTGGGGATGCGGCGCCGTGACTCCTGTCGCCGAGGCCGGGTCGTGGGGCATGGCGCCGGTAGCGAGCTGGTTTCCCTTCGGCATCCTCACCGCCGTGGCCGGACTGACTATGAATCTCATCGTGGCGCTCCTCACCGTCTACATCACCCGCACCTTCAATCTGCTCCGCAGCCTCACCTCGTTGGTGGGCACCATGTATCTGATGATGCTGATCGCCACGCCGGGGCTGCTGGCGCAGTGCTATGCCGGCATTCTGCTGCCGCTACTGGTGCTTGTGGCCACGGCGCTGCTCTTTTCGATTTACGCCGACCGCTCCCCGCAGGCGCGCTTCGACATCCTGCTGATCTTCCTCATCATCTCCACGGCCTCATTCCTTTCCCCCTCGTTTTTGCTCTATATCCCGGTATTTCTGGTGGGATGTGTGCAGATGCGAGTCATGGGGCTGAAAGGGTTTATAGCCATGCTTATCGGCCTTGTTGCGCCACCCTGGATTCTGTTAGGGGTCGGCATCGTGGCCCCGCAGGAGATCACCGACCCGCTGCCGCAGCTGCTCACACCTCCATGGAGCGCAGCCGTCGACTCAGTGCCGCTGCAACTGACGGTCACAGGCGCCGTGTCGGTGCTTTTGGGCATCGTCTTCACCGTGGCCAATCTCATCAAGATCCTTAGCTACAACGCCCGCACACGCGCCCTCAACGGCTTTTTCACCATCCTCTTTGTCTTCACAGCCATCTTCTGCGTGGTCAATTTCGCCTCGCTCACCTTCTATCTCCCTCTCCTCAATCTGGCCGTAGCCTATCAGATCGGCCACTTCTTCACCTACCGCCGCCAGCGTCGCACCTACATACCGCTGCTGCTCATCGCGGCCATCTATTTCGGCCTCTACATCTGGTCGCTCCCCTTCTGACCACTACCATCTACTATCTCCTATCTGCTTGTGAAAATCATCGTAGAATCTCATATCCCCTATGTAGACCACATCCTCGACGGCCTCGGCACCGTAGTGCGCCTCGACCCCGAGGAGATCACCCCGCAGGCCGTGGCCGACGCCGATGCGCTGATAGTGCGCACCCGCACCCGCTGCAATGCCTCGCTTCTCGAGGGCTCGCGCGTGCGTTTTGTGGCCACCGCCACCATCGGCACCGACCATATCGACCTGCGCTGGTGCGCCGCGCAGGGGATCACCACCGTCAGCGCCCCCGGCTGCAACGCTCCCGCCG
>CAJLLX010000167.1 GCA_905207535.1 uncultured Muribaculaceae bacterium
GCGCAACTTTTTCATTATAAATATTTTAAGAAATTAATTCAACCAACAGGTATTTCAAAGATTTTTCCATTACTGAACGTCTCAACGCGCGTGTTCCCAAAGCTGTCACCGGGCTTGCATATGCCACCTCCGGCGACAACGGCACTACAGTGGAACTTACCTGGACCAATCCGGAGCTTGACACCTTCGGCGATCCGCTGCAGATCAAGCATATCCGCCTCGACGTCAACGGCGAGCAGTATGCCATTCTCAACGCCGAAGCCTTCACCGCCGCCGGAGCTGCCGTGAAATACACCGACCCCGTTCCCCGCTCGGGTGTTCTTACCTATGGCGTGACTGTTGTTTCTGAAATAGACGGTCAGGACACAGATAGCAAAACAGTTTCGGTTACTACCGGCTATGTAGGTCCGTTCCTGGGCCTTGATGTGCCCATGGAGCTTCCTTTCAAGAATAGCCCCTACAATGACATCTGGAGCATCACTGTCGCAGAGGGCGCATCCACATGGACCATCGACGAATCCAGCGATTGCATGAAGGTGGCTGTCGGCACCGCTCAACCTATCGACGGTACCGCTACATCTCCCTCCTTCCGTCTCTCTGCCGACAAGGCTTACCGCTTTAGCTTTACTCTCGCTTCCACTAATCCCTCCAACGAGATTGACTACTCTCTCGAACTCGTTGGTAATCAGGTGCAGACTCTTGATGAGATGCACAAAATCGCCAACAAAACCGAGACCCTGACATTTGACTTTTCGCCGGCAGAAACAGGTCTGCTCAGCTTCCGCTGGCACGCTATCGCCGAAAAAATGACAGCTTCGTATTACAATAACGAAGTCTCTGTCAGCGGCATATCTATCGTAGAGCTTCCCGTACTCCCCACCAAGGCTACCAACCTCGCTGCCGTCACCGCAGGCAAGAATGTAACTCTCACATGGACAAACCCGGCTGTCAGTCCCACTGGCATCGATCTGACCGGGCTCAAAGCTACCATCATGCGCGACGGCACTGCCATCAGCACAGTTGACGTAGTTGCCGGAGAGCAGTCGACCTTCACCGACACTCCCACCGGCAACGGATACTTCACCTACAGCGTGCAGATCTCCAATGCCAACGGCACCGCAGCCGAGACTCCCGATGCTGTCACAGCCGACTACATCGGCGATCCGCTGACCATCCCCTTCACCGCCGACTTTGTTCACGCTTCCAACCAGTGGTTCCCCACCGAGGTAGGCGATAAGGCCAACGGCAACAAGTTTACCTTCCACGACACCAACAACTGGGCTTTTGTCGCAGAAACGCTCACCAATTTCGCCGACGTCCTCGCCTCTGCTCCCGTCAGCCTCAAGGCCGGACGCACATACAAGGCTACGGCAAAGTGTGCCATGAGCTCTTCTTCGAGAGACGCCCAGGTGCTTCTGCTCAAAACTATCTCCGACCTTGCTACAGAAGATGCTCCGGTGCTTATCGGAGAAGAGACCGTTTACTCCAGCGACACAGAGGTAGGCGGTGAGTTCTCCGTCGCCGAAGACGGCTTATATATCCTCGCCGTGCGTGTGGTTCCTGCATCATCAAGCTGGGACTCTAACACAAAGACATTCTACATCAAGGGATTCACTGCCGAAGAATCGGCCACAGTGCCAGCTGCTCCCACTGACTTCACGGCTGAGAGCCATCCCTACGATGAGCAGTCGGTAACACTCTCTATGACACTCCCCGCCAAGTCGACCCGCGGCGGCGACCTCAATGCTCGCCTCACCGCCAAAATCTACGCCGGCAAAGAGCCGGGCGATGCCGAGCCGCTCGCCACGCTTGAAGGCAACCCCGGAGAGACCGTGCAGTGGCGTCATGCCGAGGCTGCTGAGGGTCTCAACACCTATTGCGCCACCGTCACTCTCCCCGACACCGATGTGCATGGTGCAGGAGGCGTTTCCGAAGTAGTGACCGCCACCACAGGCTGGTGTGGCAAGGCTCAACCCACCCCCTTCGAATCGGACTTCGCAGATGCCGACCACCGCGCGCTCTGGACCGTCGCCGACCAGAGCGGGACATCTACCTCGCATAAATTTGAGTGGGACGAAACCGCTCAGGCATTTGTGGTAGAAGACGGTACGCGCACAAGCACAAACAGCAACCTCGACGACTGGCTCATTACCCCGCCGCTCTACATCCTCAATGAGGCCACCTACACCATTTCCATGGAGGTAAAGGCCACTGGAGGTACATCTTCTTATTCCAACAAAGCACCGGTCTATGCCATCTACATCGGCGACACCAACACTCCCGCCGGCATGGTAAACAAGGGCACTGAAATTGCCAGAAAGGTGCAGCTCAACAAGGAGGAGGCATACTCCACCTACACCCATACTTTCAGCTATACTCCGGAGGAGCAGCCCGCACAGGTATCAGCCCGCGCCGCCGATCACTCGCGTCCCTCCAAGAAGTTCATTGCTTTCCGCTTCGGCGAGAAATACACCACTGCCTATCCCTATGCCGAGGTACGCAGCATCAAGGTGCAGACCAACATCCCCACCGGCGTGGAGGCTGTAGCCACCGGCGATGAGGACGTCACCGTAAGCTACGACGGCCTGGCGCTCACCGCTTCGCGCGACGACGCCACCATCGAGGTTTACAGCATGGCCGGCACCCTCGTGGCTTCGGGCCGCGGCACAGTCGCCACCGACGCTCTGGCCGACGGTGTCTACATCGTGCGCTGCGACAATGCTACCCTCAAGTTTGCCAAATAACCCCAACCGGAATATTTCTAAATCAATGAAGAAGATTTCTCTATTCGCCGCATCGCTTGCCGCCATCACCGTGGCGGCAAG
>CAJLLX010000168.1 GCA_905207535.1 uncultured Muribaculaceae bacterium
GGGAATTAGCGGCGGAGCTTGAGGGCGGCGGCGGAGCCGTCAGCGAGGAGGATGCGGACGATCATCACGCGGGCATCCCACGAGGAGGTGTCGAGGGTGAAGGTGTTGCCTTCGCCGTAGGAGGGGAGGGTGAAGCTGCGGCCGTCGACGTCGTAAACCTGCACGCCGGCGATGTCGACGGCAGCGGTGAGGTGAAGCATCAGACCCTCGAAGCGGGCTGTGATGGCGGTGGCGGCGTTGCTGCTTGCGTCGACCGAAGTCTCGATGTCGGAGAGCTTGGCGGTGACGTTGAAGTCCTGCCACTGCGGGGCGGCGAGGAAGGCTTCCTTCATATCCTCGGAAGCAACGGTGAGTTTGACATTACCGCGCACGAGGTCGCCCCACACGTCGGCACCGAGCGCGGGCACCTGCATGAGGGTCTCGGCGTTGATGTCGGTGAGGGCGCTCCAGTTGGCCATGGCGCCATCGGCGAGCGAAGTGAGCGATGCGGGGAGGGTGAAGGTCTGCACGGAGGTCCAGTCGGCCAGGGCATAGCGGCCCACGGAGGCTACGTTGCTGTCTTTCAGGAAGTCGGAGCTGCCGGCGGTGGATGTGAGGGCGAAATCAGGGATCTCGGTGACACCCTCGGGGAGAGCGGCGACGGCGAGGTTCATGTCATTGAAAAACACCCCTGTGCCGAGGCTCACTAAGCGGGCGGGGAGGGAGACGGACACCAGTTGGTCGCAGTTGGCGAAGGCCCAGGGAGCCAGCGATGTAAGCGCTGTGGCGCTGAGGTCGGCCGATGAGATAGCCGAGCCGTAGAAGGCTTTCTCGCCGATGGAGCTAAGGGCGGCGGGGAAAGCGACTGCGTAGAGCGAGGAGCAGCCGTTGAAACTGTTGGCGCCGAGGCTCTTGACCGATGCGGGGATATTGACCGAAGCGAGCGCCGTGCAGCCCGCGAAGGTGTTGGCCGCGATAGAGTCGGGGGCGCCGGCGATGGTGGCCGAGCGGAGCGAGGTGCACCCCTTGAAGGCCCCTTCGCCGATGTTCTTTACCGAGGCAGGGATCGAGACGCTCTGCAGCGCGGCGCAGTCGGCCATGGCTCGTGAGCCGATGGAGGTGACCGTGGCGGGAATCTCTACCGACTTGATTTTAAGGCCTGCGAGGGCACCGTCGGCGATTGCGGTAAGTCCCTGAGGGAGCGCGAGCGTCTCCACGCCGAGGCCCAGCAGGGCATAGGCCGGGAGCACGTTGGCCGGGGCCGAAGTGCGGCCGGTGAAGGTGGGATCGCCGGCAAAGGCGTCGACGCGGGCTGCGGAGAGGTCGAGCGTGCGAAGGTCTTTCATCTCGAGGGTGAGAAACTCGAAGTCGGGGAGGCTGAGCGAGCCGCTGACGGTGAGGTCGGCGGCATCGGTGGCGTTGCCGACAGCCTCGCGGAGACCTCCGGCCTCCACCTGCAGTGTGAGGCCGTGCATGCATGCCGGGATGAGGCCGAGGATGAGTGCGGCGATAAATTTATTGATGAAATTTGTCTTCATATATGATTCTGAGCGTGTTCAGGATAGTGATTGTGTATATAAATAACTGAAAATTGCACTGATCTATTGCGCATGCGGGCGCACGGTGCAAAGTTAGTGATTTCCCGCGAGGCGGGCAATAACTTATTGAAATATCACGTTATAGTAATTAGTCCGGAGGTAAATACCGCCGTTTTTATATCTGAAATCATCTCTCTGAATCATAGAATATGACCATATTACGCCGACTTTTCATATATGTGACCCTCGCCATGGCCTCGGGAGTGGCGCTGCAGTCGTGTATCGAGGACGGAATCAGCAGCTCCTCGGCCGACCAGCCCGCATTTTCGACCGACACCGTGCGTATGGGCACCCTTTTCACCCTCGACGCGTCGCCGACCCACCGTTTCACGGTATACAACCGCGCCGATAAGGGTATCTCTATCAGCTCGATAGCCTTTGCCGACGACGAGGCGGGTATATTCCGCCTGAATGTCGACGGGATGGTCGGAAAACGGTTTGACAACGTGGAGATCCGCGCCAAAGACTCGATATTCGTGTTTGTGGAGGCCACGCTGCCCGAAAACGGGCGCAATGTGCCGGTGGATGTGCTGGCGCACATCGAATTCCGGTGCAACGGCGTGAGCAGCCGCATGCCGGTGAAGGCCGTGGGTCGCGACGTGGTGCGCCTCAAGGGGGATACCCGCTTCGCGGGCAACGCCGCGTTGTCGGCCGAGAAGCCCTATCACGTCACCGACAGCCTGGTGGTGGAGGAGGGCGCCACGCTCACCATCCCCGCCGGCGCCGAGCTGTTGATGCACTCGGAGGCCGAGATAGTGGTGCACGGCACGCTGCGCATAGAGGGCACGCAGGAGCATCCGGTGAACATCACCGGCGACCGCACGGGCTTTGTGGCCGCGCAGATTCCCTATGAGATCATGTCGGGGCAGTGGGGCGGCATCTATTTCACCTCCACCTCCTCCGGCAATGTGATCAACAACGCCTCGATACGCAATGCCGAATACGGCATCATCCTCGACCACAGCAAGCTGCAACTGGTCAATTCGCAGGTGCGCAACACCAAATGGTATGTGCTCGACGCCATCTTCTCGGAGGTGGAGGCCGCCGGGTGCGAGCTGGCTGAGGCCTCGAGCGGGATAGTGCGCCTGATCGGCGGCACCCATAGCTTCAGCCAGTGCACCTTTGCCAACTACTACCTCTTCTCGGCCTTGGGCGGCCCGGCGATACAGCTGTGGCACCTCAACGCCGACAACATCTGGACCGATCCCGAGACGGAAGTGGCTTCG
>CAJLLX010000169.1 GCA_905207535.1 uncultured Muribaculaceae bacterium
AGGGCGCTCCCCCTCGGCGGCCTCGCGCGGGGCGTCGGGTGCGGCTTTGCACTCTTTGTCCTTTTGTTCTGACATAATCTGAGGCAGATAAAAGGATTACTTGGCGAAGCTTACGGCGCGGGTCTCGCGGATGACGGTGATTTTCACCTGTCCGGGGTAGGTCATCTCGTCCTGGATGCGCTTTGCGATCTCGTTGGAGAGGCTTTCGGTCTCGGCATCGTCGATCTTGTCGGCGCCGACAATCACTCGCAGCTCGCGTCCGGCCTGGATGGCATATGTCTTGATCACGCCGGGATACGACAGGGCCAGCTGCTCCAGGTCGTTGAGGCGCTTGATGTAAGCCTCCACGATCTCGCGGCGGGCGCCGGGACGTGCGCCGGAGATGGCGTCGCACACCTGCACGATGGGTGCCAGCAGTGTGGTCTGCTCTATCTCGTCGTGGTGGGCGCCGATGGCGTTGCATATTTCGGGTTTCTCCTTGCAGCGCTCGGCGATCTTCATGCCTAATAGTGCGTGGGGCAGCTCCGGCTCCTCGTCGGGCACCTTGCCTATATCGTGGAGCAGTCCGGCGCGGCGTGCCTTCTTGGGGTTGAGGCCCAGCTCCGAAGCCATGATGGCGCAGAGGTTGGCAGTCTCGCGGGCGTGCTGCAGCAGGTTCTGGCCGTAGCTCGAGCGATATTTCATCTTGCCTATCATGCGGATAAGGTCGGGGTGCAGGCCGTGGATGCCGAGGTCGATGGCGGTGCGTTTTCCGGTCTCCACTATCTCCTCCTCGATCTGCTTGCGCACCTTGTTGACCACCTCCTCGATGCGGGCGGGGTGGATGCGGCCGTCGGCCACAAGCTGATGCAGGGCCAGGCGGGCTATCTCGCGGCGCACGGGGTCGAAGCCCGAGAGCACGATGGCCTCGGGGGTATCATCGACGATTATCTCGATGCCGGTGGCGGCCTCCAGGGCGCGGATGTTGCGGCCCTCGCGACCGATGATGCGGCCCTTGATCTCGTCGGAGTCGATGTGGAACACGGTGACGCTGTTCTCTATGGCGGCCTCGGTGGCTACGCGCTGGATGGTCTGCACCACGATGCGCTTAGCCTCCTTGTTGGCGGTCATCTTGGCCTCGTCCATGATCTCGTTGACATACTGAGCGGCAGCGGTTTTGGCCTCGTCGCGGAGCGACTCCACCAGTTTTTCCTTCGCTTCTTCCGACGAAAGACCGGAGATGTGTTCCAGAGTGTCCTGAGCGGAGCGTTTGAGCTTGTCGAGCTCCTCCTTACGCTGCTCTATCACAGCCTCTTCGGCGTTGAGGCGCTGACGCAGGCCGTCGAGTTCGTTGCGCTGGCGCTGGTTTTCGCTCTGCTGCTGATTGAGCTGCATCTCGCGCTGCTTCATCTTCGATTCGGCCGACTGCACTTTGGCCAGACGCTGGTTGGCAAGCTTTTCAGCCTCATCCTTTATCTTGAGGCCCTCTTCGCGGCCTTTGAGCTTCTCTTTCTGAAGGAGCACCTCCCCTTCACGTATCGCTTCGTCGATGATAGTTTTTGCACGGCTGCGGGCCATGGACTTCTGCACGGCTATGGTCCCAAACGAACCGAGAGCCAGTGCCACCACAGCTACCGCAATATAGAATATTATAGTCATAAGTTGTTAATATATATGTATTTAAATTTTGTTGCTATCTTCACTACACGGACGCAAAAAAGCCCGCGCCGGCCGGCCGCCATCGCCCATTGTGCAGGCATAGCGCGCCACCGTGTGCGGGAAATCGCATAAACCGCTGATACTCTTGCCGCTGCCGCAACGCTCTCCCCATTTCGATAGTGGGTAAAGCCTACGGCCGGGTGTGAACAGAGGGAATATCATTCATCCATCTGCAGCAATATGTCATCGAGCCTCCGCTCGAAGTCGGCCAGCCGCTCGTTGGCATCGAGGGCTGTGGCATTGAGCTGATAATATAGCTCGGCAAACTTAAACGCCACCATCGCCAGCACTTCGTGAGGCGACTTGGTGCGATATTTTGCGCTCCACTTGTTCCACAAGAGGTTCACATTGTACTCGGCCGTGCGCGCTATCTCCTCGTCGCTGCGGTTGATAGCGAGCGCCATGCCGGGCTGGTCGGCTATATGTATCGTTATGTTCAGTCGGTCGTTCATCTTTCAACATCTTCACCTCACCATCCGCCGCCGGGGCGTGGGGGGGGAGGCACGATTCAGTTGCAAGCGGGGATGCGCTCAGTCGTTAAGGTCGACAATGCATCTGTCGATTTCCCGCACTAAACCGGATAGAATGGCTCTGGTCCGCTCGATGTCGGCACGGTCGGGTGCTACCACCGCCGCCATTTTGAGAAACTCCACCTGACTCTTCAGCCGTTGGTTCTCCGCGCGGGTTTTCTCCAGGACTTGCTCCAGCTCGCCGGCTTTCGCCTTTAGCTCCGCCAGCCGCGTCTTCATTATAGCGTAGCGCTCAAGGATGATGCGCGCTTTCTCGGACGTGCGGTTCAAGGTCTGCTGAAGCTCATCTGCCATAGATGTCCAATTTTTCACAAAAGTAAACATTATTTCCGATATATCCCAAATCATTCTCCTTTTTTTCGCCTGATTTTCACTTTTTTCCGACGCTGCAGAGTCCAAGGGCAAATGCAATATTAGCGAAAATGTTTGAAAAATTCGAC
>CAJLLX010000170.1 GCA_905207535.1 uncultured Muribaculaceae bacterium
TGCTACAAAAGTAGCGATTAATATCGGATTGGGCGCATTATCCGCCTATACCTATTTCGTAATTTCAAACAGTGATGCCGCAGAGTCGGAGTGTGCGTGATGTATGGGCCACGACCCGCGGTTTTCTCAATCTTTTCCAATGCAAATTTCCACCTATTTTTATTGAAAAACAAATGTCTTTTTATTTGGAAATTTGAAAACGCACTTAACACAGCTGAACATCAAGCTATTAAAGGACATTTCCCCCACAATAGGCACAATTTGGCATAATCACTCTGAATTTCAGGGTGTTACTTTACCGCAACAACTGTTTCGCAGATGGTTTCAGCCATAGATAACTACATAATTCACACTACTTTAAACTATGGCCGAAATGGCCACAACCCATTTTCGGCAAAACAGCTTATTCGGAATCTTTTCAAATAATCAAAACTGCCGGCCATCGGCCGGATGTTCACATCCTAAGCCTTTGCCGGCAGATTCGGTTTCAATCAGAAAGCAGGGCCGAAATTGCCCCCTGCGCATGCTTATTTGCGTGCTTTCAGGATGTAGCTGCGGTGAGGAGCAGCGATGCCGGTGAGGCGTCCCCCCTTCACGCGCCATTCCTTGCCATAGACCTCGTCGGTATATCTGCCCGAGGGGAGGCCGGTGGGTAGATCCACATACGAGGCTGCCCCCGAGATATTCACCACGGCTGCGCCACGCTTGCCGCGGTTCACCTGCAGCACGGCTCCGTTGTCGCTTACTTGCAGATCCTCCTTCTGCCCGGCCATCTCGCGGCGGAACTTATTAACAGCCGCCACCTCGGGGTGCATGAACTCATCGTTGCCGCGTGCGCCGGCCACGTTGTCGCCCCAGTAGTTGCTGCGGGTCGACCCCATCGGGCGGCTGAAGAAGAGGGGCACACCGTTCTGGCGGGCTGTGAGGAACACCCATCCGGTGCGTATCTGCTCATCGGTGAGTCCTGCGCTCTCATGGGCGTTGCAATAGGTGTCGTGGCTCTCCACCCAGGTGGTGAGATACTCCGGCGCGCTCTGATGGCGCCAGTCCACAAGGTCTATCCCCTTGGCGCTCCCCTTTTCCAGCGCCTCGCGCAGCACATGGCCGTAGCCTGAGGCTGTCTGACCCATATAGTCGGCATATTCCGCCTCCGGCACGTTGCGGTCCTGAAGCACCTCGCCATATACGAAAAGTGAATCGTAAGGCACCGCCAGGCGCACACCCTTCACAGCCTTCCGGCCGGTGGCCACGTCCCAGAAGTCGTTTTCTTTCACTCCCGACGCCGTGTCCACCGGATCGGAGTGCACGCCGATATGCTTGGCCGTGTCGTAGCGGAAACCGCCCACGCCCATCCCGAGCAGCTCGTTGACAAACTGCATGTAATATTTCTGAAAATCAGGATTTTCAGTGTTCACGTCAGGCAGGCCGCCCGAGCCCCACAGTGTGCACTCCATGCGGTCGTTGTAATCGCGCACCGCGTTGAGCCCCTGCGAGTGATAGAGCTTGTGACGCCCCCCTGCCGCCTTCACCAGGTCGTCGCTCACCGCGTCGACGTCGAAGGCCGTGTGGTTGGGCAGTACATCCACTATCACCCTCACATTGTATTTCGCAGCCGAATCGAGCATC
Source organism: uncultured Muribaculaceae bacterium (assembly GCA_905207535.1). Classification (GTDB taxonomy): domain Bacteria; phylum Bacteroidota; class Bacteroidia; order Bacteroidales; family Muribaculaceae; genus UBA7173. The sequence goes on from CAJLLX010000170.1 coordinate 1,627, forward strand.
TGCTTCATCTGCTCGCGGGTGCCCAAGATCTGGTTGCCTATCTTCCAGTCGGTAGGCTGATAGTAATAGTACCAGAATCCCTCACCCTTGCCGCTGTCGTCGAAGAGCTTTTTCGAGCCCCCTTCGGGGTTGTAGCAATGCTGCACGGGCGAAGTCTGAATCATGGTGAACCCTGCGTCGGCAATAGCCTTCATATTTTCGGCCATAGCCGGGAAATTCCAGCTCCAGGCATGCAGGATAGTCTCGGTGTTGGTGGCATCGGCATTGTGAGTCATGCGGTCTTTAGCCTGCACCCCGGCCACACACACGGCCGCCAAAGCCAGGCATCCAATCTTTTTCATGTCGTATCAAAAATAAATGTAAGTAAGATGTTAGCGGATATATAAATCTCTGCAAAGTTAACAAAAAAGGTGCCATCCGCAATCACGGTGTATCGAATTATTTTGAAAAGTGCTAACTTTGCACCCGCAAATCATCACCAACGCTATGGGAGTATTTAGCAAAATATTGAAGTGGGTCTGCATCCTGTTTTTCGGAAGCAGCATCCTGGCCGTGGCAGCCTACCGCTTTATCCCCGTATATGTCACCCCGCTCATGATCATCCGGGCCGTCAATCCGCAGGGCACCGAGACACAGCAGCAGCGCGAACGCCACTGGCATCATCAATGGGTGCCCCTCTCAGATATGAGCCGATGGATGCCGCGCGCAGTGGTAGCCTCGGAGGATACCCGCTTTTACGACCACCACGGGTTTGATACCGTAGAGATACGGAAAGCCATCGAGGAGAGCCGCTCCGGAGGCCGCAATCGCGGCGCCAGCACCATCAGCCAGCAGACCGTAAAAAATGTCTTCCTCTGGCCCGGACACAGCTGGATACGCAAAGGCCTCGAAGCCTATTTCACCGTGTTGGTCGAACTGATGTGGCCCAAAGAACGCATCCTTGAAGTCTACCTCAACTCCATCGAGATGGGAGCCGGCATCTATGGCGCCCAAGCCGCCGCCGAGCACTACTTCGGCGTCTCCGCCGCCCGCCTCACCA
>CAJLLX010000171.1 GCA_905207535.1 uncultured Muribaculaceae bacterium
GTCGGCGGGTTTGCGCACCACTCCTATGGCCAATCCCTCGCCGCGCACGCGGCCGGGGAGGAAGCGGAGCATGCTCCCGGGCTTCACGGCGCCGGGAAAGAGGTGGAGCGGAAGTTCCACCGGTTCAGCGCCGTAGCGTTCGGTGAGCCAAGCGAGCTGCTGCTCGTTTTCGGCGGTGTTGAAGGTGCAGGTGGAGTAGATGAGGTAGCCGCCGGGGCGGAGTGCCTCCCAGAGGTTGTCGAGAATCTCGCGCTGACGCTCAACGCATTGACGCACAAGCGCTTCGCTCCACTGCGCGGCGGCCTTGGGGTCTTTGCGCATCATCCCCTCGCCCGAGCAGGGCACATCGGCGGCGATGATGTGGAAGGTGTCGCGCAGCCGGCTTATCAGGGCTGTGTCGCCGCGGCTTACGGCCACATGCGGGTAGCCCCATTTCATCACATTCTCGCGCAGTATCTCGGCGCGGCGATAGTCGTATTCATTGGCCACCACGAGGCTCCCCTCGGGGAGGGCGTCGATGGCGGCGGTGGTTTTGCCGCCGGGAGCGGCGCAGGCGTCGAGATAGGTCACCGGAGCGGTGTCGCCGGCGGTGAGCAGCCCTATGATGCGCCCTATGGCCATGGAAGAGGCATCCTGCACGTAGTAGAGCCCCTGGTGCATGGCCGGATCGTGGGTGAAGTCGGGCCGCACGCTGAAATATCGCCCTTCTTCACACCATGGCACACTCTCCGTGGCCCCGGCAGCGACGCCGAGGAGCGCTCCGGCCTGGCATTTGCGCGGATTGAGGCGCACGGCCACCGAGGGGTCGGTGGTCTCGATGGCTTCGATGAGCTCTGCGGCGTAGGTGGGGAGCTGCGCCGCGAGGTAGTGCTTGTAGCCGGTGCTGAGGGGGTTGCCCATAGTGTGTCGATTGCAATGAGTGGGGTTAGGCCGGGTCTTTAGGCTGCTCTTCGGCTGACTTTTTCTTCTCTACCCCGGCGGGATACTGCACGCGGGCGTGATACATGCTGCGCAGACGCGAGATGAAGCACTCTTTGATCTCGCGGATGTCGCGGAACGACAGCGGAGAGTCGTTGTGCAGCCCGTCGGCCACCTGGGTGTCGATGAGCCGGTTCACGAGGTTGCGTATCGCCTCCTGCGAGTGGTCGGTGAGACTGCGGGCGGCGGCCTCCACGGTGTCGGCCATCATCAGCAGCGAAGCCTCGCGGGTCTGCGGGTTGGGCCCGGGATAGGTGAAGGGCGCGGGGTCCACCTCCTTGTCGGGGTCGCGGCGGCAGGCCATGGTGTAGAAATACTTGGCCTTCCCGGCGCCATGGTGCTGGGAGATGAAATCCTTGATTACGGCGGGCAGTTTGGCTTTGTCGGCGCGGCGCAGGCCGTCGGCGACATGGCGTATGATGATGCCGGCGCTCTGCTCGGGGGTGAGGGCGTCGTGGGGGTTGACGCCATACTGGTTTTCGGTGAAGAAGGCGGGATTGTCGATCTTGCCGATATCGTGGTAGAGCGCTCCGGCGCGCACCAGCTGCACATTGGCGCCGATGCGGTGGGCGGCCTCGGTGGCGAGGTTGCTCACTGCCATGGAGTGCTGGAAGGTGCCGGGACATTCGCGCGAGAGTTCGCGCAGGGTTTTTGAGTTGATGTCCGATAGCTCCACGAGGGTGACGGTCGACACCATCCCCGACATCTTCTCAAAGAGGAAGATGAGGATATAGGCGAAGGAGATGAGCACGGCGTTGACGGCGAAGAAGCCGATGAGCCTCCACGACATGGCGCCGAGCGAACCGGCGGTCATCAGTTCCACGGCTATATACGACACCACATAGGCCACAAACCCCACGGCGGCCGACCGCAGCAGCTGCGAGCGCCGCGAGAGCTCCTTGAGCGAGAACAGCACGGCGGTGCCGGCCGTCAGCTCGATGAAGATGAACTCCAGGGGGAACGACGCCGCCACTGCGCAGAGCATCACCTCGGTGACGTAGGCGAAATAGGCGGTGCGCGAGTCGTAGAACACGGTGATGATCACCGGCACTATGGTCAGCGGCACCAGGTAGATGCCCGAGGTGAATAGCCTCGGAGCCAGGCAGGTGACGATGGCAAAACCGGTGATGAGGGCCATGAGCGACATCACCTCCTTGGGGCGGCTGAATTTGTGGGGATAGTAGAAGAAGATGAAGGCGAAGAAGAGGCCGTAGAGGAAGATGGTGTAAAGTGTCTGGCCCACAAGTACATTGCGCTGGCGGCTGAGGTCGTTGTTGGTGCGCCGGTCGAGGGTGTCCTCGTAGGTGCGGAGTATCTGGTAGAGCTGAGGGGTGACGATGTCGCCCTGGGCTATGATGCGTTCGCCTTTCTGTATCACCCCGATACCCGAGACAATGGGCTGGATGAGGGTCTCGCGGTAGAGGCGGGTAGCCTCCTTGTCCTCCACCATGTTGGGGCGGATGAGCGACGCGAGCCCCAGCGAGAGCACCGCGCGGTGGGCGCCGCTGCCGGCAAAGAGCGAGTCGATCTTGGCATAAGCGTCGCGCTGCGACAGGAAGCCGGCGGTGGAGCGGGAGACGTTGACATTGTTGCTCGTCAGCTTCACCTCGGGCAGCTCGCCGCGCTCTATCATCGAGGCTGTGCTCTGATCCACCACGCC
>CAJLLX010000172.1 GCA_905207535.1 uncultured Muribaculaceae bacterium
GCAAATAAGCCCCCCAAAAAGCCCCTTTCGGGCCCAAAATACCCTTCGGACTGCGTCCTCAGCACAGTGTTGAGGACGTAGTCCGAAATCTCCATGCTTAGTTTTCACTAAGATCTCTAAAGCGCTACATAAAGCCTGAAAAAAGCGCTTCCCGCAGGCGGGGAGCGCTTTTTTGGCTCTTTTTAGGGCTTTGTCACTTCTTTCTCGGCACGGGCTTCACGGCGGCTTTCACGGCGGGCTTGTCGGGGAGCTCCACGGCCGTGCTGTCGGGCACCTGCGGCGGGGTTTGCTCCTTTTTGCGGCGGTGGAAGAGCGGGCGGAGGAAGGAGAAGAAGGAGTCGAAATCCTTGCGCAGCACTATGCCCACACCCTGAGTGGTTGGAGCGGTGCGCAGGTAGTAATTCTGGTCGTTGTAGCGGTTGTAGGCCTTCAGGCGCCACATGCCGGGGCGGTCGAGGAGATATTCCAGGTCGAAATCGCCGACAAACTGCGAGCTGTTGAGGGCATTGTCGCGGTAGCCGAAGTTGCCGTTGAAGAGCAGGCGGTTGTTGAGCAGCCGCGACGACAGCGCCACATCCACCTCCACGTCGGAGAAGTCGCCGCGATCGGAGCGGAAGGTCGGCGCTATGTTCCAGTTCTCCGACAGCGACCCCAGCAGATTCGACAGCTGCGAGGAGATGGTGCTCGAAGCCACCGACACCAGCTCGTTGCCCTTGGTGGTGGAGGCCATATAGTCGGGCGTATAGAAGCGGTTGAGGGCCAGCAGGTAGATGATCTGGCGGTTCATCATATCGTCGGTGGAGATGATGGAGCGCACCTTGCGGTAGACGTCGGTGGTGAGGGTGGGAAACTCCAGATCGAACGAGATGTCGGGGGCTACGAGGTCGCCCGACACCTTCAGCACGGCATGCACCGGCACATTGGTGCGGTTGAGGTCCTTATCCTGCAGGAACGACTCGTCGAGGTCGCTGAGGTTGGCGTTGAGGGCATAGATGGCCTGGATGTCGAGCGCCGCGTTGTAGGGATCGCCGTTGAAACTGATGCGGCTGTCGGGCTTGATGGTGAAATCCTTGATGATGATATCCTGCAGGGTGAAGTTGTAGCTGCCGCGCGACAGGGTGTAGGTGCCGTACATGCGCAGGTCGTTGTTGGCCGAGCCATAGTCGAGCCGCAGATGCCCCGAGCCGTAGGCGCGGATGCGGTCGCCGCCTACGGGATCCATCACCAGATTGAGCTGCGCTTCGGGGTTGACGCGCATCTGCAGCGAGATGTTGTAGTCCGACGGGGAGTCGTCGGTGGCCTGCTCCACCTGCTGCCGCAGACGGTTGACGAGGTCCATCGAGGGGTCGCGTAGCTCTATGGTGTCGGTGAGCTCGCCGCTGAGCTTCCCTTTGTCGCGGAAAGTGAGGAACGACAGCTCCTCGGCCTCCTCGCGATCGGAAAGCACGAAGGTGAACACCGAACGCGGCGCCGTGGACATATCCACCGAAATACCCACCACTCCCGGCGCACCCTTCACGGCCACCGAACCGTTGCCGTAGATCTTGCCGTACCACACGGGGTTGTTCCTCGCCGTGGTGTTGTAGCAGAGCATGTCGCGGGCATCGGAGACGGTAAACTCAAAGCTCGGTTCCTTGAAAAATTTATGGTGCAGCCATCCGTTGAGGCGCGCCGTGTGTCCCTCCGAGTCGGTGAGGCGGATGTTGTCGAGGTCGATCACTCCGGGGCGGAAGTGCACCGAATCTTTGGCGGTGTAGTAGGTGTTGGTGAAGTTGATTTTCAGCCTTAGGCTGTCGGCGTAGACGTCGCCCTCGAGGTCGACATACTTGAAGGTGCCGAAAAGACGGGCACGCCCGGAGGCTAAGCCGCTGATATCCGAGGCGAAGGCCTGCATGTAGGGGCGCATGAAGGCGATGTTGACGCGGTCTACGTTGAAGGTGATGTCGAGCGAGTCAGCCATCGGGTAGATGGCACCGTCGATGCGTGAGCGGTGACCGCCGTCCGAGTCGATGTCGGCATCGAGGGTCACGGCGCGCTGCTCGTTGTCCCAGTGTGAGCGCACCACGGCATCGCCGAGCACGGTGCGGTTGTAGCTGATGTTTTTCACATGCAGTCCCGGGGTCTGCAGCACCGGTTCGGAGGTGAGGAGCCCCGAGGCGGTGAAGGTGCCGGTGGCGTCGCCGCCGAGCATCACTTTTTCTATCCCGAGGGTCTCGAAAAGGTAGTCGAGCGAGAAATTGCGCAGGTCGAGGGTGAGCTGCTGCCAGGGGTCGGCGTCCACCACTCCGTGGATGCGCACAAACTGGTTGGCGCGGTGCACGTCGAGGCCGTCGACCTCGATGTGTTTCAATCCGTAGAGACGTATCTCGGCGGGATTCACGATCCACGTAGAGTCGTTGAAGGTCAGGCTGCTGCGGTGCAGGTCTACCGTGGTGAGCAGCGTGCCGTCACCCTCCTCGGGTCGGCTGAAGGAGGCGGTGGCCTCCACGCTCCCCTCGTAGGCGCGGTCGCGCTCTATCTTCCACGCCACCGACGAGGTGACGCGGTCGTCGGCACCGTCGGCGGTGAGCAGCAGGCGCATCGGCCCGTTTTTGGTGGGCATGGTGGTGGCGGCCACCACGGCGG
>CAJLLX010000173.1 GCA_905207535.1 uncultured Muribaculaceae bacterium
CTCTTTCTATAACAGGATAATGTTTAACCTGTCCAACTTTTTGGGGTCACTTCATTACGACACAGCCTCATCTTAGGGGCCTATACGGTTAGAAAGCTATCTCTCAGGCTTTGGCTGCGAGGGGAGCGGGAGTGGAGTAAGCGCGGGCGGCCAGCTCCTTGTCGAACATGTAGAGGCCGTAGCCGTTGTCGCCGATCATCTTGAGGGCGTCGATGTAGCCGCGGGCGTTCTCCTCCTCCTCAACCTGCTCGTCGATGAACCACTGGAGCATGTTCTGAGTAGCGTAGTCGTTGTTGGCGGCAGCCACAGCGTAAACGCCGTTGATGAGCGAAGTCACCTTCTGCTCGTGGGTGAGAGTAGCTGCGAAAGCTGCTAAGGGCGACTCCCACTCGGTGTCGACAGCCGCGATGGGCTCAAGCACCACTTTGCCGCCGCGCGAGTTGATATAGTTCATGAATATGGTGGCATGATCCTGCTCCTCTTTGAACTGCACCATGAACCAGTTGGCGATACCGGCGTATCCCTGGTTGGCGAAGTGCATCGACATGGACAGATAGAGATAAGCCGACCAGAACTCGGCATTGATCTGGGCGTTGATAGCCTTTTCTACTTCTTTGTTAAGCATTTTGATGTATATTAATTAGTTGTTTGTTTCAGTCTGTTGTCAGTTGATAGTCAGCTGAGCGGACTTTTCTGTATATCGTTGATCAGAAGCTGTAGCCGATGCTGACCATCACCAGTGCGCCGCTGTAATCCTTGACAAAGGCGTATCCGGCCACGAGGCCGAGGCGCATGGAGGTGGAGGCGTGGAAGTTGACTCCGGCTCCGGCATTGAGGCCCAGGCGGGAAGTGCGGTTGCCCACATCGTGATTGTCGTCGGTGTGGCGCAGGGCGCCGTGGCGGTTCCAGCTCGAATAATTGATGCCCGCATAGGGGAAGATGTCGCATCGCGGATGCACCTGAAAGGGGACCTCGGCATTGAGATTGATCACCAGCGCGTCCTGATTGTGGTGGCGGAAGACATATTCGGCCGAGGGAGCGAGCCGGAAATGCTCCGAGAAGCGGTAGGTGAACAGCAGGCCTGCGGCGCCCGAATGGTTGTAGGAATGGTAGCCTGCGGCGAGACCGACAGTCTTCTCCCCGCGATATTTGCGGGGATTACCCTCGGCCGAGGCGCAGGGAGCCGTGGCAACCGTCAGTGCGGCAGCAGCTGCTATGATCCAAGCTTTCAGTGTCATAAGAATGCGATACGAAGTGTAGCTCCGGCCCCTCGGCGAGCTCTTGTCGCAGGGCAGCAGGGGGCTGAAAATGCATAACAAAGTTACACTATTCTGCAGGGATATGCAAAACAAAACTGAAAAAATCGCTAACTTCGCGACGTGAAAAATCTGTATCGCATATTGCGTTCGGTCGTGGTGGCGCTGCTGTGTCTGTGCGTGGTGTCTCCGGCCGTGATTTTTGTAGCTTTGTCGCTCCCCGGAGTGCAGGGCCGCATAGCCCGCGTATGCGAAAAAGAGCTCTCGGGGCTGCTCGGCTGCGAGGTGACGGTGGGCGATTTAGGCATCATACCCTTCAATCGCGTGGTGCTCCGCAATGTCACCGTGGTGACCGCTCCGGGCGATACGGCGCTGACTGTGCGGCGCCTTGGAGCCGGAGTGAGGATCGGAAGCCTCCTCGGCGATGGACCCTTTACCGTCAACTATGTGGAGATCAACGGTATGCGTGCCCGCCTGTGGCGCGACAGCATCGGCGCTCCGCTCAATATCCAGCCTATCATCGACGCCCTCTCGCCCAAGGATAAAAACAAGCCGCCGACACGTATGGACTTCAGAATCAACACTGTGATGGTGCGCTCGTCGGCGATAAGCTATCACGAAGGGCTCCTCCCGGCGATTGCCGACGGGGAGCGCCGCCGATTTTCGCCGCAACATGTGGAGATAGCCCACCTGCGGGCCGACGTGCGCCTGCCTCGGCTGCGCAACGAAGATATTGCTGTGGAAATCAAGCGCATGGGCTTCGAGGAGACGCTCAGCGGTTTTGCCGTCAACAATCTGGCGGGGCGCGGCAAGATCATGCCCGACAGCCTGAATCTCAGCGGAGTGCGCCTGGAGATGCCTCACACCGACCTGCGGCTGCCCGATATGGGGTTGCATGTGGCCGGAGGGATGAAACATGTGGCCGAGGCGCTGCGCTCCGGCCGCCACCGCGCGGGAGTGGAGCCCGGCAGCTACCTGGGCCTCAGCGATTTGGCTGCTTTTGTGCCCGAATTGGCGGCAATCCCCCTCGAAGTGAGGGTAAATGCGCTGGAAGCCACCGGAAATACCGAAGATTTCAGTTATCGCCTGGACCTCGCAGCCGGGGAACATACCTCGGTAGAGAGCCACGGCGAGGTGCGCTATCTTGCTGACAATGAGCGGCGCAGCGTGGAGCTGCAGAGCCTGGCACTGCGCACTTCGGCCTCCGAGGCCGGCGACGTGGCGCAGCAGCTCGGACTGATCGACGGCAAGACGCTCAGCCTCTTGGCATGGGCCGGCGATGTGGCCGTGGATGGAAAAGGGATGCTCGACGGCCGGGCCGTGGACGCCGCTATGGCGCTTTCGGCCGCTCCGGGCAAGATGAAAGCC
>CAJLLX010000174.1 GCA_905207535.1 uncultured Muribaculaceae bacterium
CGAGGAGGTCGTCGCGGCGGTCGAGCGAGTATCCGAGGTGGAATTTGCGCACCATGGCATCGTTGATGCCGCGCTCGCGGAAGTAGGCCAACCCGATGTCGCGCCCGTCGGGCGTCGACTGCATATTTTCCTCGAAATGCTTGAGAGCAAAGTCGTTGACATCGAAGAGCGCCTGACGCTCCGACATAGCCTGCCGCTCCGCGTCAGTCACCTCATGTTCCTGAATCTCAATATTGTATTTGCGGGCGAGGTAGCGCAGAGCGTCCCAGTAGGAGAGCTGCTCATGCTCCATGATAAAATTGACGGCGCTTCCCCCCTTTCCGCAGCTGAAACACTTGCAGATACCCTTGGCGCGCGACACCGAAAACGACGGGGTGCGCTCGTTGTGAAACGGGCAGAGCCCCACATAGTTGGCCCCGCGTCGGCGCAGGTGCACGAAGTCGCTCACCACCTCCACGATGTCGGCGGTGTCGATGATACGCTGTACAGTCTCTCGGTCGATAGCTTTCATATGCAGTAGCAAAGATAGCGCTTTTCCGCCACTTTACAAAGATAGCAAATAGCAGATGGCGGATTGCAAACTTCGGACTGCCTCCTCAGCACGGTCAAAGCAGAAGACAATCCCTCATAGGGACGCTGGAAAAGGCGTTTTCATATTTAAAAAAACATTGACTCTTCCCGGGCTGATACCTTACTTCCTTTTATCCGTTAGTTTTTTCAACCCATCGGGGGCGTTTTCTTATTTCGGGGACGAATAGCGGGGCCGTTTCTCCCCAAACGGGCATAAACAGTAATCCACGGCTGACTCAGCGAGTTAACCGTGGAAAACTTTACTAATGTTGAATGTTGAATTTTGAATTATTGATGTGGGATGTGGAATGTTGAAGGGTGTGCACAACATTCAACATTCCACATTCAAAATTCGTTATCATTCCCACTCGATGGTGGCTGGCGGCTTGGAGGAGATGTCGTAGCATACGCGGTTGACGCCGCGCACGTGGTTGATAATCAGATTGGAGATCTCGGCCATGAATTCGTAGGGGAGATGGGCCCAGTCGGCGGTCATGGCGTCGGTGGAGGTGACGGCTCTGAGGGCTACGGCGCGCTCGTAGGTGCGTTCGTCGCCCATTACGCCTACGCTCTGCACGGGCAGGAGGATGGCTCCGGCCTGCCAAACTTTGTCGTACAGATCCCAGCGGCGGAGGCCGTCGATGAAGATGTGGTCGGCTTCCTGAAGCACGCGCACTTTTTCGGGTGTGATGTCGCCGAGGATGCGCACTGCCAGGCCGGGGCCGGGGAAGGGATGGCGCTTGATGAGGTGCTCGGGCATGCCGAGGGCGCGGCCTACGGCTCTCACCTCGTCTTTGAAGAGGAGGCGCAGGGGCTCGCAGAGGCGCAGATTCATCTTCTCGGGGAGGCCGCCGACGTTGTGGTGGCTCTTGATGGTGGTGCCGGTGATGGAGAGGCTCTCGATGCAGTCGGGGTAGATGGTGCCCTGGGCGAGCCACTTGACGTCGCGGATCTTGCGGGCTTCCTCGTCGAAGACGTCGATGAAGCCTTTGCCGATGATCTTGCGCTTGCGCTCGGGATCGGTCACTCCGGCGAGCTCGCTGAAGAATTTTTCGGATGCGTCGACGCCGATCACATTGAGGCCGAGGCACTCATAGTCGCGCAGCACGTCGCGGTACTCGTCCTTGCGGAGCATGCCGTGATTGACGAAGATGCAGGTGAGGTTGCTGCCGATGGCGCGGTTGAGAAGCACTGCGGCCACCGACGAGTCGACGCCGCCCGAGAGGCCGAGCACCACCTTGTCGTCGCCGAGCTGTGAGCGCAGCTGTGCCACTGTGGTGTCGATAAACGACTCGGCGCTCCAGTCCTGCCGGCCGCCGCAGATGTCGACCACAAAGTTGCGGAGCAGCTCGGTGCCGAGCAGCGAATGGTACACTTCGGGGTGGAACTGCACGCCCCATGTCTTCTCGCCCTCCACGCGGTAGGCCGCGATGCGCACCTTGTCGGTGGAAGCGGTCACATGGAAGTTGGCCGGAATCTCGGTGATGGTGTCGCCGTGGCTCATCCACACCTGTGTGCCGGGCTCGATGCCCTTGAACAGCGGGTCGTTGGGGTCGACCTCCGTGAGGATGGCGCGGCCATACTCGCGGGTGGCAGCCGGCTCCACCTTGCCTCCGCTTTCGTAGGCCATAAACTGGGCGCCGTAGCAGATGCCGAGCACCGGCAGATGGCCGCGGATGGCGCTGAGATCGGCTCGGAAGGCCTTCTCGTCGTAAACCGAGAAGGGGGAACCCGAGAGGATCACACCGATGACCGACTCGTCGCCGAAGGGAAACTTGTTGTAGGGGACGATCTCGCAATAGGTGTTGAGCTCGCGCACCCGTCGACCGATGAGCTGCGTGGTCTGCGACCCGAAATCGAGAATGATGATTTTCTCCTGCATGTGTATGGGTAATAATGTAGAGTTTGATGGGTGCAAAGTTAGTCATTTCGGCTCAATTGAGCGCAATGCCTCCCGTGAAAAATGTGCTCCCCCCGCGGGGAGCCACGCACTGCAGAGTCCAAGGGCAAATGCAATATTAGCGAAAATGTTTGAAAAATTCGACA
>CAJLLX010000175.1 GCA_905207535.1 uncultured Muribaculaceae bacterium
TCCGGCCAAGTATGTGGCGATTTCGTCGAGTGTGATCCGTGAGCTGGTCACTTTCGGCGGAGATCCCACGCCGTTGATGCCGCAGAAACGGTAGTTTTTATCCACGATGGCGTCGTCGATGGCCTTGCGGGCGTTGCCGGGGATGAAATCTTCTATCTCGAGGTTGACGCGCAGATAGGCGCCGTGGCCGTCGGGGAGTCTGCGCAGGGTCTCGAGCACCTCTTCGAGCGGTTTGGGGGCCCGGGGCACGCTCATCACGGGCACAGGCACACTGATTGCCACCTCGCGCACCTCCGGCATGGCGCCGTGGGCGGCGATGGTCACCAGCGACACCGAGTGGGGATACTGCTCGTCGAAACTGAGCGGGAACGGGCTGCCGCAATATCGCGCACGGCCGTCGCAGAAAGAGGAAGGGCGGTGGATGTGTCCCAGGGCAAGGTAGTCCCATCCCGATGCCATGTCGGCGGTGTCGCGGAAATTGAGGATGGCCGATGTGTGTCCGGCCGAGTCGCTCAGGGCCAGGTGTGCGGTCATCACCACCGGGAGCGCCCCGGTGTTGAGCTCCTTCACCCGCTCCATGAGCCGCGTATGATACTCCCTGACGGCACTCTCGCGGGGTGCGTCGGCCACGTAGCGCTGATAGTTGCCCTCCGACACGAAGGGGCATGCCACCACGTAGCCCGCGGTGCGCTCTGGCTCGTCGTAGGGCGGTATGCTCAGGATTTGTGAGTCGAGGTCGCGCACGCCGTCGGCCATCTCCGGGAGCGCCACGATGCGCACGCCGCACATGCGCCACAGCGGCGAGTGGATGCGGAGGCGCGAGGCGCTGTCGTGGTTGCCCGCAATGACCACGATCACGCTCCCCGGGGCGGCGCTGTGGAGGTGCATGAGCATCTGCACCAGCAGATCCTGGGCGCCGATGGGCGGCAGCGAGACATCAAAGATGTCGCCCGCCACCACTATGGCGTCGGGCTTCTCGGAGGCGGCGATGTCGCAGAGCTGCGCGCAGAAGGCGCGGTGCTCCTCCTCGCGGCTGTAGTTGTAGAAAGTCTGTCCTAAATGCCAGTCGGACGTGTGGAGTATCTTCATAAGCTGCGCAGTTGGCCGGTAGTAGAGTCCATTATATATCCGGCCACGCGCACGTCGCGGGCCATGAGCGGATGATTGCGGATGAGGTCAACCGTCTCGGCCACAGCGGCATCGGTGTCGGTGAACCCGTGGAGCCAGCTGTCGAGGTCTATGCCGCAGTGGCGCATCAGCGAGATATGCTCCTCGTCGATGCCACGGGCGCGCATGAGCGAGAGCATCTCCTCGGCATTCATCCCCTGCACGCCGCAGCCCGTGTGGCCGATGACCATTATCTCGTTGACTCCCAATTCATAGACCGCCACCAGGAGCGAGCGCATGGTAGAGTCGAAGGGATTGGTGATGGTGCCTCCGGCATTTTTGATGATTTTCACATCGCCGTTTTTGATGCCGAGCGCCGCCGGGAGCAGTTCCACCAGGCGGGTGTCCATGCAGGTGACTATGGCGATGCGTTTGTCGGGGTATTTTGATGTCTCATACTGTTTGTAGGCCCCGGAGGCCACAAACTCGCGGTTGTGCCGCAGTATCTCGTCGATCATATCGCAAAAGGTGGTTGATTAGCAGCAGTGATAATGTGGTTAAAGTCACGCTAACTGCAAATTTAGTGAAAATTCCCAAATCCGCAAGTTTTAGTTCCGTATCATATCGCAGGAATATATCATGGCGCCCGCGTTTATAAGACATTGAACCATAGATGTGTGTGATGAAGGCCTGCGAGCTGCGGCGGATTGTCTCGAATCACTCGTAATACTTCGCGGGAAGGCCTGTGGGCAGCGGGATGCAGAGCCGCTTGCGCCGGGCTACGATGATATTGAAGAAATCTTCGGGAAGCACCACATTGTACATGTCGAGAGCGCGGTCGAAAAGCGGGGCAATCTGCTCAGGCTTGAAGCCGGCGATGCCGCAGCCGATGCGCGTCACCAGGAAGGTGTTCTGGTCCCACTCCGAGGCAAAGTCGAGAAAACGGTCTACGTACGGGCGGATTGTCTCCACTCCTCCCTGCATGGTGGGTATGGCGTAGGACTGCCCGCGGAGCCCATCGCCCACGCCCCATTCGGCTCCGAACCGGCTGAAGGCCGTGCGGGCGGCGCCTCCGCCGTGGGCCCCCTGCAGATTGCTCCCGAAGACAAAAATCTCGTCGGGAGCAAGGCTCTCTATTCTTTCAGGTGTAAATCTCATCGCTCTATGCTTTATATTTATGTAGATTTTTACTGATATATGCGGTATATTCCGGCAGCCCGCTCTTCTTTTTCGAAAACAGTCAACTGCCAATGCCGTATCCATCAAAGATACCTTTGTAGCGTCTGCGCCTATTTTGACACAGCCTCTTCAATCGGGCCTTGCGGAGAGAGAGGGATTCTTTCTCGGCTTCGCCTCGAAAGCGCTGCGCGATAACGAACCCCGGGGTTCTCATCCCTCTCTCTCTGACGCCAAAAAAAAGCAACCCTGCGGGCTGCTTTTTTTGGCGGAGAGAGAGGGATTCGAACCCCCGGAGGTGTGACCCTCAACGGTTTTCAAGA
>CAJLLX010000176.1 GCA_905207535.1 uncultured Muribaculaceae bacterium
CTCCACGGCGGCTACAGGGCTCTGGTCTTGGCTCTCGGGCTGCTTGGCGGCTTCGAGGGCTTCTTCACGCATTTCCATTGATAGTTTTTGTGTTAGAGTGTAATGGGAGCACATGCCCGTGGCTTCATGCCGAAGCCGCGGGCTTTTCAAAATCATCGCCAAATATAATAACAATTATTTGAAATTCGCCACTTTCCGCCCAAAATTTCGCTTTTCCAATCTCCTTTTCCACCTTTTCTGCCAACTTATCTATATCACGGATGCAGAAATACAGGGACATAGATGCAAAAAGCCCGGTGTTCAGCCGCTGCCGACTGCCCACCGGGCTTAGATTGTCTGCGTTGCTTACAGCCTGCAGTATATCAGCATCTGCCGTCGCTTACCGCTTTTCGTTGTACACGCCGAGCTCGCGGATCTCCACATTGCCGCGGGCATCGGTCACGGTCAGCTTCACGGCATCGGCCAGCACGGGCTCGAAGCGGTTGATTTTCACCCTTTTCCCGGTTGTCGCCGGGCCGTCGTACACTTTGGTCCACTGTCCGTTGGCGCGGCACTCTATGGTGTAGGTGGCGATGGCGTCGTCCTCGCGGTCGGTAATCACCACGGCGTTGACGGGATACACATCGCCAAGCTCCACCTGCAGCCACGGCTCTTTGACCGACGGATGCGACACCCACGACGAGGAGAAACTGTCGTCGGTGGCCAGGTCGTGCTGATACATGTCGTAGCTCCATGAGCCGATGGCATGCTTATGTTTGGCGAGGTTGGTGGAGATGATGGGCGCGCCGGTCTCGGCCACCTGATGCTGCTTGCCGTCGTCTTTCCACAGACGGCCTATCTGTCTGAGCGTCTCCACGGCGTTGTCGTCGAAGAGTCCGTCGCGGTTCGGCGCCACGTTGAGGATGAAGGTGCAGCAGGCGTCGTTCATCGGGCGCAGGTTGTCGTTGACCATCTCCGCGGCCGATTTGGTGGCGCTCACGGGCATATCCTCCTTCCAGAACCATGTGCGCTGCAGAGGGTAGCAGGCCATCGAGGGGAGAAAACTGCGCTCTTTCTCTATCTTCTGCCCGGCTCCCTGCTCGTAGGTCTTGAGGTCGGAGTAAAACAGTGCTTCGGCAGGATATTTGGCGCCGTTGAGGTCCATCACCAGGCAGTCGGGCTGCAGGCTCTTGCAGTAATCGTAGATCTCCTCGAATGATATATTCTCATACGACAGGCGCGACCACGGCGCGTCCCAGCCGTCAATCATCAGCGCGGTCACCGGGCCGTAGTTGGTGAGCAGCTCGCGCAGTTGCGCCTTGATGAAGTCGGTGTGATACGGCTTGATGTTGTGGGGCAGTATCTTCTCATGCATATCGAGGATGGAGAAGTGAAACATCACTTTCATGCCGCGCTCGCGCAGGGCGTCGGTAAATTCCTTCACCACATCGCGCCCGGCGGCGCTTTTGCAGGCGTTGTAGTCGGTGGTGGCGGTGTTCCACATGCAGAAACCGCAGTGGTGCTTCACCGACATGCACCCGAAGGCCATGTTGGCCGCCCTGGCGGCGTCGACCCACTGGCGGCAGTCGAGCCGTGCGGGATTGAAGTCGGAGATCGGTTTGTCGGGGTCGGCCCAGTCCTCCCCCTGATATGTGCCCATGCCGAAGTGCACGAACAGTCCGAATTTCAGGTCCACAAACTCCTGCTGCAGCTCGTGCAGCGATTTGGCAGCCCCAAGGCTCAGCGGTGTCAGGAGCGCCGCCAGCAATGCCGGTAACAGTCTTTTGAGCATAAGTGATGTGTGATATGGTTTAGCGGTTTATGTCGCAAAGATACGCTTTTTCACACCGCTTTTCTGCCTCTTTTACGCCTAATTTTTCTGTTTTTCAACCTCTTTTTCAACTTTTTCAGCCTATTATTTGTATCTTTGCACAAAAGGGCGACGCTGCTGCGCGCCCGCACGTTCGCTTGCCTATTGATTAAAAACTATTTAGATATGAAGAAGTTTTTCCAGGAGTTTAAGGAGTTTGCCATGCGTGGCAACGTGGTCGACATGGCTGTCGGTGTTGTTATCGGTGCTGCTTTCGGCAAGATTGTCAGCTCGTTAGTCAACGACATCATCATGCCTCTGGTGGGCGTAGCCACCGGCGGTATGAATTTCTCCGACTTCAAGTGGGTCATCCAGAAGGCTGTCATGGACGGTCAGGAGGTTATCACCCCCGAGGTGTCGATGAACTGGGGCTCATGGGTGCAGACCGTCGTTGATTTCCTCATCGTGGCCTTCTGTATCTTCGTTATGATCAAGTTCATCAACAATCTCCGCAAGCGCGTGGAGAAACCCGCCGAGGAAGCTCCAGCTCCCGCACCTGCCGAGCCCACCAAGGAGGAAGTGCTCCTCACCGAGATCCGCGACCTTCTCCGCCGGCAGGCCGACGCTAAGAAATAATCACCCCTCCCGTCGCCCCCGGGGCCGCGTCATCGCGATGCGACCCGTGGTGGCGTATCTGCCTATTGTGAAGCCTGTATTTCTTATCGGATTCATGGGCACCGGCAAAACCACCCTCGGCCGGGCGCTGGGCGCTGCCGCCGCGCGCGGCGAGCT
>CAJLLX010000177.1 GCA_905207535.1 uncultured Muribaculaceae bacterium
GGCGGGGACGGTCGCCACCTTCGCGGCGCGGACCGCGCTGGCGGGGTTCCGGCTCCACATAGCCTTCGGGCTTGGGAAGCAGGGCACGCATGGAGAGACGGTATTTGCCGGTCTTCTTGTCGATCTCGATGAGTTTGACAGTGACCTCGTCGCCCTCCTTGAGGCCGGAAGCGGCCATGTCGGGGAGACGCTCCCAGGAGATCTCG
This sequence comes from uncultured Muribaculaceae bacterium, assembly GCA_905207535.1. Classification (GTDB taxonomy): domain Bacteria; phylum Bacteroidota; class Bacteroidia; order Bacteroidales; family Muribaculaceae; genus UBA7173. The sequence continues at coordinate 207 of CAJLLX010000177.1, forward strand.
GAGATGTGGAGGAGGCCGTCGCGGTTGGGCATGAACTCAACGAATGCGCCGAAGTCCTGGATGGTCTGCACCTTGCCGGTGTAGGTCTTGCCCTCTTCGGGAAGCTCTACGATGGCGTTGATCATATCGAGAGCCTTGTCGATGGAGTCGCGGTTGGGGGCAGCCACCTCGATGTATCCGCCTTCGGGGATCTCGTCGATGCTTACGGTAGCGCCGGAAGCCTCCTGAATGCCCTGGATGATCTTTCCGCCCGGGCCAATGACAGCGCCGATGAGGTCTTTGGGGATGGTCATGGTGACGATGCGGGGCACATGAGGCTTGTAGTCCTCACGGGGTGCGGGGATAGCCTGCTCGATGATGTCGAGGATGTGCATGCGGCCGTCGCGAGCCTGGTTGAGGGCCTTCTCGAGGATCTCGTAGCTGAGGCCGTCGCACTTGATATCCATCTGGGTGGCGGTGATACCGGAGCGTGTGCCGGTCACCTTGAAGTCCATGTCGCCGAGGTGGTCCTCATCGCCGAGGATATCGGAGAGGATGGCATACTTGCCGGTGGCATTGTCGGTGATAAGTCCCATGGCGATGCCGCTGACCGGTCGGCGCAGCTTCACGCCGGCGTCGAGCAGGGCGAGGGTGCCGGCGCATACGGTGGCCATCGACGAGGAGCCGTTGCTCTCGAGGATGTCGCTCACCACGCGGCATACGTAGGGGAAATCGTCGGGGAACATGCGCTTGATGGCGCGGTGTGCGAGGTTGCCGTGGCCTATCTCGCGGCGGCCTACGCCACGCGAGGGACGGGCCTCACCGGTGGAGAAGGGAGGGAAGTTGTAGTGCAGCAGGAAGCGCTCGCGGCCCTGGTTGAGCACGTCGTCGAGGATCTTCTCGTCGAGCTTGGTGCCGAGGGTGACGGTGGCGAGAGCCTGTGTCTCACCGCGGGTGAAGACAGCCGATCCGTGAGGTCCGGGCAGGTAGTCGGTCTCGCACCAGATGGGGCGGATATCGGTGGTCTTGCGGCCGTCGAGACGGATACCCTCGTCGAGGATGCAGCGGCGCACAGCCTCGCGCTCCACGTCGTGGTAGTAGCGCTTCACCAGGGGAGCCTTCTCGTCGCGTTCCTCTTCGGGGAGCGACTCGATATATTCGTCGCAGATGGCGTCGAACGAGTCCTGGCGCCAGTGCTTGTCGGCGCTGCCTGCCTTGGCCACAGCGTAAGCCTTGTCGTAGCATTTGTCGTGCACGTCTTTGCGGAGGTCTTCGTCGTTGACCTCGTGGCAATATTCGCGCTTTACGGTCTTGCCGGCAGCCTCAGCGAGCTCGAGCTGCACGGCGCAGTGTTTCTTGATCTCTTCGTGAGCGAAGCGGAGGGCGTCGAGAAGCTCAGCCTCGGACACCTCGTTCATCTCGCCTTCCACCATCATGATATTCTCGGCGGTGGCACCGACCATGAGCTCCATGTCGGCTTTTTCGAGCTGCTCGAAGGTAGGATCGATGACAAACTTGCCGTCGATGCGGGCCACACGCACTTCGGAGATAGGCCCGTCGAAGGGGATGTCGGAGCAGGTGATGGCGGCGGAAGCAGCGAGGCCGGCGAGGGCATCGGGCATATCTTCGCCGTCGGCAGAGAACATGGTGATGTTGACAAAGGTCTCTGCATGGTAGTTATCGGGGAAGAGGGGACGCATCACGCGGTCCACCAGGCGCGAGGTGAGGATCTCATAGTCCGAAGCACGGCCTTCGCGCTTAAGGAAGCCGCCGGGGAAACGTCCTGCGGAGGAGAATTTCTCTTTGTAATCTACGGTAAGGGGCATAAAGTCCACGCCTTCTCCTGCTTCCTTGGCGGAAACCACGGTGGCGAGGAGCATGGTGTTGCCCATGCGCAGCTCCACAGCTCCATCAGCTTGCTTGGCCAGCTTGCCTGTCTCCAGGGTGATTTCCCGGCCGTCGGGCAGCGTGATGGTTTTCTTGATTGGGTTCATGTGTATTCTAAATTTTATAATCGTCTATAAATCGCGCAAAGATACGCATTTTCCCCGACTTATCCAAATCTGTTGTCAACTATGCATCAAACCCGCGATTGCGATACGGAAAAGGCCTTAAGACCGGAGGGAGAACGGGCTTAAGGCCAATAAATTATATCGGGATACCGATTGCTTTTAGCGGGCGGGGAGGCGACAGCTTTAGGAGGCTGGGAGGAGGCGGACGACGGCGGCGGTGTCGGCGAGGGCCTCGGCGGGGGTGAAGGGGAGGCGCTCAAGGGCGGTGACACAGGCGCCGGGGATGACGGCCCGGAGCAGCTCTTCGTGGGTGGGGGCTGCGGGGAGGGAGGCATACTCGGCGAGGG
>CAJLLX010000178.1 GCA_905207535.1 uncultured Muribaculaceae bacterium
CGCACGGCGCGCCCGGTGTCGTGGAGCGCAATGCGGCGCTCGGTGAGCAGCCGCTTTATGGCTTCGAGGTCGTAGGCCTTGCCGTCGGGGGCGAGGAGCGCGCGGCGGTCGCCCATGAAGATGAGCCCCATCATCGGCCAGAAGTCGTTGGTGCGGTTGGGGTAATAAAAATCCATGCTCCACCGCTTAGGCTGCGGCGGGGAGGGGCCCCTGATGAGTATGCGTGCCCCATCGGGCACGTACGGCTCCCAGGGGTGGTGTTCGATCGGCATGCTTTGATCCATAGTTGTTTCGCTATTTTATATTTCTAACGGCCTGAAGGCCCCGGGCGATGTGCCTCACGGTGCCTTTTTTTCGCCCGGGGGCCAAACTTTTCCTCTCCCGGGAGCGTAATAATAAAATGCAACGGCTTCGGTCGGGTGCGCTGCCGTGCTCATTTACTCTGTGCGGCGCCGCTCACGGCAGCCACTACCCCCAGATATTTTTGTTTGACATTTATTCGTTCTGTTTATGAGAAAATACATCGCTGAGTGCGTCGGAACTATGTTTCTGGTGCTCCTTGCATGCGGCAGCGCTGTGCTGGCCTGACCCAAAATCGGTGTCCTCGGCATCGGCCTCTGCTTCGGCCTCGTAGTGCTCGGCGCCACCGACGCACGTAAGGGATTCGGCAAATTTGCCGGACTGGCCATCGGCCTCGCCCTCGGCCTGGTCAGCATCGTAGGGATCACCGTCGACAACTGCTCCGTCAATCCCGCCCGCTCCTTCGGTCCCGCCCTCTGGTGCCCCGAAGCATGGCCCGATTTCTGGATCATGGTGGTAGGTCCGCTCGTTGGCGCCGCCATCGCCGCCCTCTGCTGGATAGTCCTCACCGGCAACCGCAACCGCCACGCCATCGAAGACTAATCTTCCTACATCCGAAGATTAACCTTCCCCTTACATCTACCGAAAAGCAACAAATAAGGCGATGCATCCCACCGATGCATCGCCTTATTTCTTATATCAATCTCGTCCGGATGGCCGTCGGACATCCTTCCCTCCACAGTTTCCATCCGGATGGCCGGAGGACGCGTCAGAGTGGTCCATATGTCAGGAGCCGGAATGCAAGGGGGAGGGAGCGTACCAAAGTACGTGACCGACCCCGCGTCGTTTCGGCGACGAACCAGATGGGACGCTATCACGCGTCCGACAAATTAGGCTTTAACTCTCTCCAAGTAATTCCCCGTGCGCGTATCCACGCGCACCTTGTCGCCGATGTTGCAGAAGAGGGGCACACGGATCTCGGCGCCGGTCTCCACAGTGGCGGGCTTGAGGGTGTTGGTGGCGGTGTCGCCCTTGATGCCGGGCTCGGTGTAGGTGATCTCGAGCACCACATTCTGGGGCAGCTCGCAGGTGAGCACGGTCTCAGATGCAGCGTGCACCATAGCCTCTACGATATCGCCGTCCTTCAGGAAAGCCACGCCCTCTACGCTCTCGCCGGGGAGCACGATCTCTTCCCAGGTCTCGGTGTGCAGGAAGTGGTAGCCCATCTCGTCCTTGTAGGAGTACTGGTAGGGGCGACGCTCGATGCGCACCTCGTCTACCTTCACGCCCGAGTTCCAGGTCTTGTCAATCACGCGGCCGGTCTTCACATTGCGGAGCTTGGTGCGTACGAAAGCCGGACCCTTGCCGGGCTTTACGTGCAGGAATTCTACAATGAAAAAGTAGTTGCCGTCAATCTCGAGGCACATGCCATTCTTAAAGTCAGCGGTCGTTGCCATAGATAAGTTTCAGATTTTATTCTATTTATGTGTTACGTATTCCTTTATTTACCTTGTGCATAGCGCCCCGGAAGGGCGCCGCACATTCAGCTTGCAAATTTACTATTTTTTTTTCGCCTTTACAACACCACCTCAGCATTTTTCAATTAGCAAGTGGCAAGCAACTGGCAACTGGCAAGTGGCAATTAGCAATACCTCCATCACAAGCCAAATCATCATCCACCCATTAGTCCCGAATGCGAAGCTGTATGGGCGCTGTACTCAGCGCATGTATCCACGAAAGTGACATTTTGTAAAACAACGCAATACCAAGAGTGGCGCCGGGTGCAGAATACGATGCCGACGACGTTCTGCTTTTAAATCAATGGAGGATGCCACCAAACAGTAGGGGCGTTATACTTTAAATCTTGGGGGTTCCACAAATGCCTTCAAACCGAGACAGAAGTGTCGGAAAAGTCGTCAGCCTCGAATACAGCGCCCCTACAGCTCGGTAAAGCATCATAGGCAATCAGAATGGTGGAATAAGGTGTGGAATCCGCGAGGAGGGTATCGTAGGCGTAACCTGATGGCGAATCAAAGTTTCGCCGGGAGCGTATCCGGATGGTGGACCAAAGTGTAGGCAGTGGCGTATCCCGATGATGGAGCAAAGTGCAGGCAGTGGCGTATCCGGATGATGGAGCAAAGTGCAGGCAGTGGCGTATCCGGATGGCGGGCGCCCTTGTGG
>CAJLLX010000179.1 GCA_905207535.1 uncultured Muribaculaceae bacterium
GGCCGATCATCCCCGTGATAGGGCGCATGGTGTCGTCGGACCGCAGCGCCTACACCTATCTGCCCGCCTCCATCGCCGCCATGCCGCAGGGCGAGCGCATGCTCGCCATCATGGAGGAAGCCGGGCTGGTGCGCCCCGCGCTGCGGCCGCTCACCCTGGGCGTCTGCACCATCTACACCGCCTTCCGCCCCGAGTGAAAATGGCGGCGACAGTGTAGCGCAATAGGCAACAACATTGTAGCACAAAGGGCTACAACTGTTTTTAACTTAAAATCTCTTGACGCTCCCTTCGGCCGGGCTGTTCCGGGCCGAAGGGAGCGCCATTTTACGGGCTGTAGGGCCATCGCCGCGAAATGTCAGGGATAGCAAGATGCCACGACAACATTTGTCGCACCTCGCTTGTGGGCCGCTTGTAGCGTCCTTGCTCTTTGGCGATGAGCAAAATGCCACACTCAAAGCCCAATTTCACCCCCATTTTGGCCCGAAAGGCCGATTTTTAGCTGAAATCACGAAAAATTTTGTTAAAGCATGTAAAATGCTTGTGTAATTCGGGAGAAATGGCTTCCTTTGCATGTGTGTTTTTCATAGTATTAGATTAAGATAAAGGTTTAAAGGAAAAAGGTCGTCGTGATGACGCCCTTTTTTTATATACCTACCCCAAGAATTAGTGCTCAGTTCTGAGAGCTTAGAGCTTAGATTGCCTACTGCCTGGAAACCGTACAACCGTCCGCGGTAGCCCGGGAACGATAGCAAATGCACGGGGAAAGCGCCGAAATTGTTGTTTGCAAAGAGCAATTTTGATGTTTTTTTCGCACACATTCCATGATTTTTGCGCAGATTCCTCCGACTATTTCGCAAATCCACTGTACGCAAACATCTGACATTTCGGTTCATAAAAAATGCCGCGACAACATCATGCTGTCGCGGCATTTTTAATTATTTGGTATGCGCCGAGGGGATCAGATGCGGGATTTGATCTTGGCGGTCTCTTCCTCGTAGCCGGGCTTCTCAAGGAGGGCAAACATGTTGCGCTTGTATGCCTCTACGCCGGGCTGGTTGAAGGGGTTAATCTCGAGCAGATAGCCGCTGATGCCTACTGCCTTCTCGAAGAAGTAGATGAGCTCGCCGAGATAGCGCTCCTCAAGAGCGGGGATGGTGATCTGGATGTTGGGCACGCCGCCGTCTACGTGAGCGATGCGTGTGCCGAGCTCGGCCATCTTGTTGACCTGGTCCACACGCTTGCCGGCCAGATAGTTGAGGCCGTCGAGGTTGGCGGCATCCATCGGGATGACAACTTCGTGGCGCGGGGTGGCAACGGAAACTACGGTCTCGAAGATGATGCGCTCGCCTTCCTGAATCCACTGACCCATGGAGTGGAGGTCGGTGGAGTTGTCGACCGATGCGGGGAAGATGCCTTTGTGCTCCTTGCCCTCGCTCTCGCCGTAGAGCTGCTTCCACCATTCGCCCATGAAGTGAAGTTTGGGATTGTAGTTGACGAGGATTTCGATCTTCTTGCCTGCGCGATAGAGTGCGTTGCGGGTGGTGGCATAGAGGAAGGAGGGGTTGGTGTCGTCGGAAGCCTCGGTGGCGCGCATCATCTCGCGAGCGCCGTCGAGCAGGGCGCGGATGTCGTATCCGGCTACGGCGATGGGGAGCAGACCCACAGGGGTGAGCACCGAGAAGCGGCCGCCGACATTGTCGGGGATCACATAGGTCTTGTAACCCTCTTCGGTGGCGAGCTGACGCAGGGCGCCGCGCTTGGCGTCGGTCACAGCCACGATGCGCTTGGCAGCCTCGGCTTTGCCCATCTGGCTTTCGAGCTGCTCCTTGAGCAGACGGAAGGCGATGGCCGGCTCGGTGGTGGTGCCGGATTTGGAGATGACGATGATGCCGAATTTCTTGTCGCGGAGCAGGTCCTGAAGCTCGCTGAGGTAATCCTCGCCGATGTTCTGTCCGGCGAAGAGCACGCGGCAGTGGCGGTCGTCTTCAGCGCCGCGGAGTGTGGCGAAGGAGTCGCTGAGAGCCTCGATGACGGCCTTGGCGCCGAGATATGAACCGCCGATGCCTACGGACACCACATAGTCGCAGGTCTCGCGGAGCTGCTTGGCTGTGGCTTCGATGTCGGCGATGAGGCTTTCGGGTGTTTCGGCGGGGAGGTTGACCCAGCCAAGGAAGTCCGATCCCAGACCGCTGCCGTTGTACAGCTTGGCAAGGCCGTCGGCGGCTGCGGGGTTGAGGGCCTGAATCTGCTCAGCGCTCACTGTAGAGAGCACATTGCTTACATTGACTTTTAAGTTGCTCATTGGTTGTCGTATCTTAGTAGTTGTTGTATAGTTGCTTTGAAGGCACAAAGTTAACAAATTAATTTTAAAGCATGTTCGGCCGGGGCATGTTAATTCAGGGCAACCGCATCAAAATTTAGCAGACAGAAGCATTTCCATCAGGTAGTCCTG
>CAJLLX010000180.1 GCA_905207535.1 uncultured Muribaculaceae bacterium
GGCCGCAACCCGCCTCAGCCGCTGCTGAGGCCCCTGCGGCCGACGATCAGCTGGCGATATCGGCCGACATGCAGGCCGCGGTGCGCCAGACTGCCGACCCTTATGCTCAAGTGCTCGAGCCACAGGAGCGCGCGCTCCTCAGGCTGGCCCTGAAGTTTGGCATGGTGGATCTCGGAGAGCAATTTGGCGTCTACGAGGACGGTTCGCACGTGAAGGTGCTCGATTACATCCGCGAAGATCTCGAAGTAGACTCTATCACTTTCCACAATCAGCTGTATAGCAGGATATTCCGCGAAGCGCTCGACATGCGCGACCACGATTGGGACGCCGATTTTGCCGCTCATCTCGCCAAAGCCCGCGAGCGCTTCGACGAGCTGCTCCGTTCGGGCCTCGAAGAGATACGCCAGACGGCTGAAAATCTGGAAGATATCAAGATTGCCGAACAGAAGTTGCAGGTTAGTGCCGATGAGGCCTATGCCGCTGATATTCTTGATTTTAGTCAGAATTATCTGGAGCGCCGCTTCCTCTCGCACCCCGACGACGAGATGCGCCGCGCCACCTCCGACCTCCTTGTGGAAAAATATCAGCTCAGCAAGATCTATTTCCGTCAGGGTACCCGCATCGAGACCGAAATCGATCGTCTCGACGACCTGATTCCCAGGGCATTAGTGGCGCTGAAATACGATATAGGGCGCTGCCGCTTCCGCGAACTCACCGCGCGCATCGCAGCCCTACAGGCCACTCCGGGCTATAGCCTCGAGGAGGTGCTTTCACTCATGACACGGCAGAAAAAGTGGCAGGAATTTTGCCACAAACTCGCCTCGGAGATCGGCGAGCGTGTATATGAGCCGCTTCGCTAACTCTTTGCGCATCACTCACTTGCTGTTCGCCTCATCTTTGGATGTCGTCGCCATATGCCGGTAAACAGTCTGTGATATTTCGGCCATGACCTTTGCCGCCTCATCATCCGTACCCGCGAAATCGCGGATCATCACCGAAAGGCTATACCATCTCCCGTCGGCCAACTCGAAGTAAGCCACGTCGTTAAATGCCATCAACTTGCCTGCATCGTTGCGGTAGCCGCTCCCGGTTTTATGGGCGAATGTTATGCCTTTGCTCACCTCTACGGCTGCTCCAAGGCGGTCGTGTCCGGTGGTCACCTGACTTAGCCATGTGCGTATAAGCTCTTGATTGTCAGAAGATATTATCGTCTCGCGAAATACTTTGGCAATCAGCAGTGCCGCCGATAGCGGCGTGCTGTAATTGTCATATGCTCTCTCATGCTGTGCCTTCATCTCCGCCTCCGAATATCTTATCGCAAAGCAGGTGTCCGGAGCAATCGTGCGTATGAAAGCGTCTGTCTCCGATGGTGTTACGACGTGGCTAAACAGCAGGTTGCTTGCATTGTTGTCGCTGTCGATCAGGGCGCGCCTCATCAGTTCGCTTGCCGGGATTGTGAAATCGCCCTCCCGATAGACATCGTTCATCGGGCTCCAGGTCTGCCGGTCCATCTCCGCAGCCCTCACATTGATTAATGTGTCGAGAGATATGCCACTGCTTTCCAGTGCGTTAGCCACCGCGAGGCACTCGTGCAGCTTGAATACACTCATCATGGCATATCGCCCCTCGTTGTTGATCGTCATAGTGTCCCCCTCGCACACCATCGCCACGCCTACAGTGCCCTTCGCGCCATCCGCTATCCTTTTCACCTCGCTCACCATCTGCTCGCGTCCATCCGCCGTCTCCCCCGGCTTTCCTTCCTCTGCCCTGCCGCCGGAGCATCCTGCTAAAGCCATCATAATCAGTGCTACAGCGCAGTAATTTTCCGCCCGGCACTTCCATTTCATCCCTATTTTCCACATCTTCATCATTATCATCTTTTTCAGTTTACAATATCAATTGCAAATCCACGACGTCAAGCCACCGGCCAAACTTCCTACCTACCTGCCTGAAATGCGATACTTGCTCAAATCCCATCCGTTCGTGCAACTTGATGCTGGCCTCATTTCCGCCCGTGATGCACGCCACCAACACATGCGCCCCCCGTTGCCTGCATTCGTCAATCAGTCGCTCCATCAGCCTCCTCCCGATCCCTTTCCCACGCCACGTATCGCTGACATACACCGTGGTTTCCAGCGTATTACGGTACGCCTCTCGCTCCTTCCATCGGTGAGCGTAGCAGTAAGCCTTCACCTCATCCTCCTCTTCGTAAACCAAGTAGGGATACTTCTGAGCAGTCTCCACGATGCGCCGGCGCATTTCTTCCGTCGTAACCCTCTCTGTCTCAAACGAAATAGTACTCCTCAGCACATACTCATTGTAAATCTCGGCAATCTTCTCAGCATCGCTCTCTCTCACTCTCCTTATCGCCATCCTTTTTCATTACCTGTTGGTTGAATTAATTTCTTAAAATATTTATAATGAAAAAGTTGCGCAT
>CAJLLX010000181.1 GCA_905207535.1 uncultured Muribaculaceae bacterium
ACGGCGACGACAGCTCTAAGAAGAGCGTGCGAAGCTCGCGCGGACGCAAATCGTCATCTGCCACCAAAAAGCAGAAAAAGGAGAAGAAGCCCAAGGCCTCCAAGCCCAAAGCACCCAAAAAGTCCTCCTCCAACGCCGTCCGCTCCGTCCGCCGCCGCAAATAGCGCTGCGCGCTAAGTGCTTAGTTCTGAGAGCTAAGAGCTTAGTTAGTTCTAAGAACTTAGAACTAACTAAGCTTAGAGATTAGAGCTTATCTCGGAAGAAAAGTCTGAGCACTAAGCTCTGAGAGTTTAAAACTTTGAACTTGTCGCGAAGGAAAGGTCTGAGCACTAAGCTCTTAGACTTAAGCACGACCTTACCCCCGCCCGCCTGCTTCCTCATTATCACATAATCCTGCGGCAAATTTCCCTCTCTCTCAGCCGCGAAAGCCCGCCCCGAGACCACACCTCTCCCGGCAGGCTTTTCATATATTAACACTATTTAACCCGGGCGCTATTGCGCATCTCGCATAATAGCGCTACCTTTGCAGCCGAAAACGAAACATCGCGGGATGGAGCAGTGGTAGCTCGTTGGGCTCATAACCCAAAGGTCGGAGGTTCGAGTCCTCCTCCCGCCACCAAAACACCGACAGAGGCTGTGTCATAAAAATGGCGCAGCCTTCATTGTTTTTTACCGCGGCGCCGTATTCCCGGCTCAGACCGGTCGCGAACCCCACAAAATCTTCCTTTCCTTCTCTCTCATGTAAAGTTTTTTTAGTTATCAAAGCTTTAGCTTTGATCATGCGGCGGATGTTTACCCCGTCATCCACCTGAAAAATCCGCCGACCCTAAATTTCCCCCGGTTTTTGCAACTGATTCCAAATTTTGCATCGCTTAACATACGGGGGTTGGCCAATTGGAAAAGAAACGTTAACTTTGTGATTTGAAACAGATGCCGCCGGGGCTCAACGGCCTGCGGCATATACCATTTAACCGCAAAACAGTGAAACTCAGAACCGTTACTTTAGCAGCCGCAGGGTGTGCACTCGCATTTGCAGCCTTCGCTGCCAACAACAACGTCGTCGAGGAGGTGGCCTGGATGGTGGGCGACCAGCCTATATACAAGAGCGAAATCGAGGAGGCTTACCAGCAGATGCTCTACGAGAAAACCCCTATCCCGGGCGATCCCTATTGCGTCATCCCCGAGCAGCTCGCCATCGAGAAGCTTTTCCTGCATCAGGCCGACATCGACACCGTGGAGGTGCAGGAGTCGATGGTGTCGCAGGCTGTGGAGCAGCGTATCAACTACCTCATCACCAATCTCGGCACCAAGGAGAAGGTGGAGGAATACTTCCGCAAGCCCCTCCCCGAGTTCCGCCAGCAGATGACCGAGAGCATGCGCAATCAATATCGCATCCAGGAGGTGCAGCGTAGCATCTCGAAGGACCTCAAGGTGACACCCGCCGACGTGCGCAAATATTTCTCGTCGCTCCCCGAGGACTCCATCCCCTATATCCCCATGCAGGTGGAGGTGGAGATCATCACCGTCAACCCCAAGATACCTCAACAGGAGATTGACGACGTGAAGGCGCGCCTGCGCGACTATGCCGACCGTGTGAACCGCGGCGAGTCGTCGTTCTCCACCCTCGCCATCATGTATAGCGAGGACGGATCGAGCGTGCGCGGCGGCGAGATCGGTTTCATGGGGCGCGGCCACCTCGAGCCGGAATATGCCGCTGTGGCTTTCAACCTCAACGACCCCAAAAAGGTATCGAAAATCGTGGAGACACAGTATGGCTACCACATCATACAGCTCATAGAGAAGCGCGGCGACCGCATCAACACCCGCCACATCCTGCTCCGGCCCAAAGTGTCGGATGCCGAGCTGACCAACTCCGTGAACCTCCTCGACTCGCTCCGCCGCGACATCGTGGCCGAAAAATTCACCTTCGAGGATGCCACCCGACTCTCGCAAGACAAGGATACCCGCAACAACCACGGCCAGATGGTCAACCCCGAGAACAATACCACCCGCTTCGAGATGTCGCAGCTGCCCCAGGAGGTAGCGCGCAAGGTCAACGACATGCAGGTGGGCGACATCTCCGAGGCCTTCATCATGAAGGATCCCAAGCGCAACTCCGACATCGTGGCTCTGGTGAAGCTCACAGCCCGCATCCCGGCCCACAAGGCTAACCTCTCCGACGACTATCAGACCATCAAGGGGATGTATGAAAACTCGGCCAAGCAGCGCATGCTCAAAGAGTGGATCGACAAGAAGATCAAAGACACCTACGTCAAGATCGAAGACAACTGGATCGACTGCGAATTTCAGCACGCCGGCTGGTTGAAAATCAAGAAATAAAGCGCAGAGGTTTGGCAGTGAGATTTCAGGGAAACGACAGCGCCTCCGGGCGGCAGCGCCATAGAGGCGGCGGCATGCTTGCGGCCTTCGGCATGG
>CAJLLX010000182.1 GCA_905207535.1 uncultured Muribaculaceae bacterium
ATAAACAAACTGCACTCCAAAAGTTTTTTTGTCTAACTTTTGGGGTGCAGTTCATAATTAAGGTTTACGGCACAGCCTCATCGCTTTATACTTTATCTCATTTCCTCAGCTTCTCGGCCATCTCACCGGCTTTCGTGGCGGCGGTGTCGAGGGTGTCGGCGGTGAAGTCCTTCACCTTGTCAAAGATGTCGGAGGCTTTACCTTTGGCCACATCGTAGGCGGCCTGCGCCTTGTCGGCAGCCTGGTTGGCCAGAGCACCGGCCTTGGCCTTCACATCGGCCATGGCATCGTGTGCCTTCTCTTTCATCGCTGCACACTGCTCCGATGCGGCCATCTTAGATGCATCGGCGCTCACACGTGCGGCCTCGCGGGCCACCTCATTGGCGGCATCGGCCATAGCCTGATGCGCCTGTACTTTAGTATCGCTCATAATGTTGTGTTTTTAGTCGTTTCTTATACTACACTAAAAACACTTTCAGGCGCCCCAAGGTTTCCCCTCCCGGCCACTATTTCTTATTTACAATCCTTTACGGGAATCTTGTCGATGCGGCGCTGATGGCGACCACCCTCGAAGCCCGTCGAGAGGAAGGTGTCCACGATCTGTAGCGCCAGAGCCGGATCGATGAAGCGGGCGGGGAGCACCAGCACATTGGCATCGTTGTGGCGGCGCGCCAGCGAGGCCAGCTCGGTATTCCAGCAGAGGGCGGCGCGGATCCCCTGATGCTTGTTGAGGGTCATGGCGATGCCGTTGCCCGAGCCGCACATGGCGATGCCGGGATAGCATTTCCCCTCCTCTATGGCGCGGGCTGCGGGGTGGGCGAAGTCGGGATAGTCGCAACTATCGGCGCTGAAGGTGCCGAAATCCTCAAACTCAAGGTTGTTGGCCTCGAGATACCCCTCGATGATCGATTTGAGTTCGTAACCGGCGTGGTCACTGCAGATTGCTATCATACTATATATCTTTTTATTCGTGTTTCTATTGATTTACGAGGGGGGCGGCCCCGGCGTCATTGCGCGGTGTTGGCCTCGGTGGCGGGGTCGAGCTCTTTTTTGTGCAGCGGCAGCACGTAGGCTACGTAAAACGACCCTGTGACGGCGCTCCCGCGGCTTCCGAAGCCGGGAATATACCACGGCTTGCCATACACAGCCTTGCTTTCGTGCAGCTTGGCTTTGTAGCGGAAATTCCACCCCATGCTCACCGGCCCGGCGATCTTCACCCGCAGCCCGAAAAGCACCTGCAGGTAGGTGAAGGAGCACGATTGCCGGGGCAGGTTGAAGGTGGCGGTCTCGTCCCAGTAGCCCGAGTTGAGCGTTACGTCGTTCACCTCGTAATTGAAGTGGGAGTAGCCCAGACGCAGTCCGGCGGTCACCAGATAGTCGGGATTGCTGTTGTAGAGGAAGTTGTAGTCGGCTCCGATGCGGAAATATGGCGTCACCGGCACCTTGTAGGTGTAGTTATTGTCCTCGGGGGTGTAGTCGGTGGTGCCCAGACCCACCTCCACCACCGGTATATAGCGGTTGTGCAGGTTGAGGTGCGCGGCAAACTCCACCAGACCGTATTTCTGGCCGAAAAGTCGCATCACGGGGTCCCAGAAGTCCACGCTCACGCTCACCGAGTGGAGCAGCGGCTGCTGCATCTTGGGCACACGCCCCTCGGGCTTGTTCATCTTGGCCACGCTGTCGGTCATCTCCTTGCCGGTGATGGTATCCACCAGCACCACATTGCCCTTGTCGTCGTGGGTCTCCACCAGTTTCGAGACATCAATGCTGTCGCCGTTGGCTTTCAGCTCGTTGACGCCCTGCAGACCGCTCCCGGCGGGCTGCACAGGGGTAACGCGGCGCTGGGCCTGCGACAGGGGCACGGCGGCAAGCCATATCAGCGCCGTCAGGGCGCATATATGCCACATCAGGCGCCGCATCACTCCTCGCCCCCCTCCTCAGGGGTGTCGTCGCCGCCGTCGTCTATCTCAGCGGTGCGTATAAACACCTGGATGCGCTCGCGGTCGACATTCGTGATCACCGAATCCGACACTCCGATCGAGTCGATCAGATGGCGCGTGTATTCCACCTTCTTTATCGTGTATTCGTAATAGGCTCCGCACTCCTCCGAGGCGAAGTAGGGCCGCGACGTGTAGTAGAATGTCACCACATCGTCGAGAGCCGGGTCATCGAGCCCCTGCTCCTTATAGTCGTAGTGGATGCGAAAGGTGGTGCTCTCCTTCTCGAAGCGGAAGGGGAGATAGAGATTCATCACGCTCTCGCCCGACTTCACCAGCAGCGAGTCGTCGGGAGTGCCCACCCCTCCGAAGTCGATGAAGTCGAGCACTATCGGCGTTTTGGTCGACATGGAGTAGAAGGCCATCAGCGGCAGCGCCGAGGCGTTGTCGGTGCAGCCGTCGGTGTTGCAGCTCTGCAG
>CAJLLX010000183.1 GCA_905207535.1 uncultured Muribaculaceae bacterium
CGACAGCTGTCAGCTCTGCTGCCCCCACAACCGCGGAGCCTCCCCAACACCCATCGCCGAGTTTCACCCCTCTCCGGCAATTGCCTCTCTCACCCGCGATGAGATCGCCTCGATGACACGCCCCGATTTCCGCCGCATCTTCGCGCTTTCGGCCGTCAGGCGCCTCCGCATCGAGGGCCTCCGCAGAAACGCGCTCTACAAATCGGCCGATTTCGGCGAAAAGTGTTAACTTTGCATACCTCTGAGTTGTTGTTACAAAACAGACAACCAACAAAAACTAATAACTATATGGAAACTACCCGCCAAGCTAAAATAGCACGCCTGCTCCAGAAGGAGCTGAGTGAAATACTGCGCCTGCAGACCGCCAAAACCCACGGCACACTGGTGTCGGTCTCGGCTGTGCGCATCTCTCCCGACCTCTCTATCGCCAAGGCTTATCTCTCGATCTTCCCCTCGGCCAAGGCTCAGGAAATTCTTGATAATATCAATCGCAGTGCCAAAACCATCCGCTACGAGCTCGGCCAGCGTGTGCGCCTGCAGCTCCGCAAGATTCCCGAACTGGCCTTCTACCTCGACGATTCGCTCGATTATATCGAGAATATCGACAACCTCCTGCACAAGGATGGCGCCGCTCCCAAGGCTCCTGAAGCTCCCGAAGCCCCCGAAGCCCCCAAGGCCGAGTAATGCTATAAAAAAACGGCTGTGCACCGGCATCACGCCGGCACACAGCCTCACGAATCTCCCAATCATATAAATTACTCTCTGTTTCTTGCTTTCCCTGCGCATCGCCTTCCGCTATCTCGTCTCGAGAAAGTCACACGGAACGGTCAACACCATATCCGCCATCTCTGTCGCTGCAGTGGCTGTCGCCGCCGCGGCTATGATCATTGTGCTCTCGGTGTTCAACGGCTTCTCGTCGCTCGCCGCAGGTAAGCTTTCGCGCCTCGATCCCGACTATATGCTCGTTCCCGTCAAGGGGAAGACCATAGCCGCGGCCGACTCGCTCTGCGCTCTCCTGCGCTCTATCCCCGGGGTGGCATCGGCCGAACCGGAGATCACCGAGCAGGCGTTCGCCACCACTCCGCAAGGGCGCCGCATGGGGCTGATAGTCAAGGGTATGACACCTGCCGGACTCGCTGCTTCGGGTCTCGGAGGGGTCATCATCGACGGCGACGGCTCGCTGGCGGTCACCGACTCGCTCCTGCCCCCTTCCATCATCAGCGTGGGTACTGCGGTGAGTCTCAATCTCCGCCCGTCGGTGGATCTGTGCGATTTCACCCTCTACGAGCCCCGGCGCCTCGCCCGCGTCAATCCGGCCAACCCCATGGGAGCCTTCCGCAGCATCCCTCTGCAGGCCACGGGGGTTTATCAGATCGAGCAGGAGGAGTATGACAAGGATATGGTCATCATCCCCTACGCCGTGGCCTCGCGCTTGCTCGATTACCCCTCGTCGGTGGCCTCGTCGGTGGCTGTGCAGCTCCGCAGCGGCGCTTCGGCCTCCTCTGTGGCCTCTGCCCTTGAGAAAGTGGCCGCGGAGCGCTCTCTCCGAGTGCTCGACCGCTTCCGCCAGCAGCAGGCGGCCTTCCGCATGATTGCCGTGGAGAAGTGGATCACCTTCCTGATGCTCGGATTCATCCTCCTCATCGCTTCCTTCAATATCGTCAGCACTCTCTACATGATGATGCTCGAAAAACAGGCCAACATGCGCATCCTCCACGCCATGGGCGCCACCCGGGCCTTTGTGGCGCGCATTTTCGTCAGTCAGGGGTGGCTGATTGTGGTCCTCGGAGGGGTAGCGGGCATCATCCTCGGCTCCCTGCTGGTGCTCGGACAGCAGCATTTCGGCTGGATCAAGCTCTCCGCGGCCGATCCGTCGCTGATGGCTGTCGACAGCTATCCCGTGGTGCTCTCCGCCGGCGATATCCTCACTACTCTCCTCGCGGTCCTTGCGGTTGCCATTCTCATCACTCCCGCCATCCTCCTTCTCGACCGCCGTCCTCCCGCTCCTCCCCTCTTTTAGTTGCGAAGCCACTTTGGGTACTCAAAGCTGAAGCTTTGAGCCCGTAGCAAGGCTCTCCCCCTCCTAAAGCCTAACCTCAATACCATCTCGGCTCTATCCGGGCGCCTCCAGCGCTCCCGGCGCTCTCCAACACCCCTCTGAGGGCCTCTATGGCCGCCGTATGCTCCCGGTGGAGCATCGTGGCGAAGCTGTTGTCGCGGTCGGTGGCAAGGGCTTCCAGCACCTTCGCCGCCACGATATGTTTCTGAGTTTTCCCTAAAAAAGTAACTAAATTTCCTGAGCCTCAGTTTTCGGAGCCGCCGGACGACCGCGCTTTGGCTTGCCGGACT
>CAJLLX010000184.1 GCA_905207535.1 uncultured Muribaculaceae bacterium
CAGCGGTCGAGCCAGCGGAAGAAGACACGCTGCCAGAGCACGGCGTTCTGCGGCTTGAGAATCCAGTGGTTTTCGTCGGGGAAGATCACCATCTCGGCGGGCACTCCGCGGAGGCGTGCGGCGTTGAATGCCATCTCGCCCTGCGAGGAGAGGATGCGGTAGTCATATTCGCCGTGGGTGACGAGGATAGGTGTATCCCAGCGGTCGACGAAGCGGTGGGGCGAGTTGGCGAAGGTGCGCTGTGCCACGGGGTTGGACTTGTCCCAGAACGGGCCGCCGAGATCCCAGTTGGCGAACCACATCTCTTCGGTCTCGAGATACTGTGCCTCGGTGTTGAAGATGCCTGCATGGGCGATGAGAGCGGCGAAGCGGCCTTCGTGGATGCCGGCGAGCATGTAGACGGAGAATCCGCCGTAGCTTGCTCCGACAGCTCCGATGTGGGCTCCGTCGATGTAGGGTTTCTGCTTCATGTAGTCGACAGCCGAGAGGTAGTCGGCCATGTTCTGACCGGGATAGTCGCCGGAGATCTGGGCGTTCCATTCGGTGCCGAAGCCGGGGAGGCCGCGACGGTTGGGCGCGATGACCACATAGCCCTTAGAAGCCATGAGCATGAGATTCCAGCGGTAGCTCCAGAACTGGCTTACGGCCTGCTGAGGGCCGCCCTGGCAATAGAGGATGGCGGGATAGCGCTTGGCGGGGTCGAAGTTGGGAGGAAGCACCACCCATGTGGTCATGAGTTTGCCGTCGGTGGTGGGCACCATCTCCTTGGTGACCGAGGGAGCGTTGATCTGATTGAGGATATCGGCGTTGACGCTAGTGATGGCTGTGGCCTTGCGGTCGGCGATCATGAAAATCTCATTGGGGTAGAGCATCGAATGGCGCAAGGCCACGATGCGGTCGTTGCCCACGGGCGAGAGCGAGGCGTAGTCGGCGATGTCGGAGCCGGAGGTGACCATGGTGACCTTCTTGGAGGCGGTGTCGACAGCGAAGATGGGTGTTACGCCCTGATATGCAGCGAGGAAGTAGATCGACTTGCCGTCGGGGCGCCAGGCGATGGCATCGGCGGTGTAGTCCCAGTCGGTGGTGAGGTCGGTCTTCTCGCCGGTGGCCATGTCGAGGACGAAGATGCGGTTTTTGTCCGACTCATATCCGTCGTGCTCCATCGAGAGCCATGCCAGCTTGGTGCCGTCGGGCGAGAAAGCGGGATTGGTGTCGTAGCCCATCATCCCCTCGGTGAGATTGCGGGTGGTGCCCGATGCGAGGTCGTAGAGATAGAGGTCGGAGTTGGTGGAGATGGCATATTCCATGCCGGTCTTCTTGCGGCTGACGTAGACCAGCTGCTTGGAGTCGGGCGACCATGCGAACGACTCGATGCCGCCGAAAGGCTTCATGGGCGACTCGTAGGGCTCGTCGGCCATGATGTCGCGGATGTTCTCAACTCCGAAGCCGTTGAAATCGGCGATGAAGGGGTGAGGAATCTCGGTGACCCATTCGTCCCAGTGCTTGTACATGAGGTCGTCAATGATACGGGCGTTGGCCTTGGGAAGGTCGGGATATACATCCTGCGATGTGCGGCCGTATTTTACAGTGGCGACGAGGAGCACCTTGTTGCCGTCGGGCGACACGAGGAAGCCCTGCACGCCCTGCTTCATGCGGGTGACGACGCGGCGGTTGGAGCCGTCGGCGTTCATGACCCACATCTGGGGAATGCCGTCGTGGGGCGCGATGAAGGCGATGCGCTTGCCGCCGTCGATCCACACGGCGTCGCCCTCGGAGGCGGGAGTGACGGTGAGACGCTTGGTGTCGGTGCCGTCGACATTCATCACATAGAGCTCGTTGTTGCTCTTGTTCTGCTCAAGGCTTTCGTAGCTGATGCCGTAGAGCACTTTGGTGCCGTCGGGCGAGACGGTGGCGCCGCTGACGCGGCCGAGAGCCTCGAGTGCGTCGATGCTGAAAAGGCGGTCGGCTTCAGCCTGATAGGGCTGTCGGTCGATGACCTGCTGTCGGTCGGCACAGCTTGTGGCCACGCCGGCAAGTGTAGCTGCCATAGCAATCGGGATAATGAATTTGTTCATAAGTAGATTATGTTGAGTTTTTAGTGTTGGCAGAGGTGGCGGAGGGGCATGAAATTGCCCTCGGCATCGAGCCGCGGGAGAGCGGATAGTATGCCTCAGGGCAAAATTAACAAAAAAAGCTGTGCCGACCAACAGAATGCCCCCTATATTTGGCATCTGACGACAGTAATTTTGGCTGTGCAGAGTCCAAGGGCAAATGCAATATTAGCGAAAATGTTTGAAAAATTCGAC
>CAJLLX010000185.1 GCA_905207535.1 uncultured Muribaculaceae bacterium
TTTCATATCTTTCATTTTATCAATGCTCCTATTCGTTCTTTTCGAATTTACAAAGATACCTATTATTTGCGATTTGACAAAAAAAAAGTACCTTTGCCTAACCTATATTAAGAACACACGCATGAAACGTACGATACTGCTGACGGCGGCCATCCTCTGCGCCGCCGCATCGAGGGGGTAGGGGAGCTGGAAGTGGCCCTGGAGAGCATTCCCGGACCTGTGCCACGCATCGGAGCGCTCGACCTCACCGGCGATTTCTTCCTCATGGCCGATCTCGACCACTCGCTGCTGCACCCTTTGCGGGGATGCGAACTCACCCGCGAAGCGCTCCTGCAGCGCCTCGGAGCCATAAATATCGGCAAGGTGATCCCCGCGCTCCACGCCGAGCAGCTCGCCGACCTCATCCTTTCGGCGCAATAATCAAGTAAATCACTATTCATCAGATACTAAACATAAATCTTATATACCTTGGAAACTTTAAAGACATGCCTCCACGACCGCCATGTGGCCTTAGGAGCGCTCATGAGCCCCTTCGGAGGCTTCGATATGCCCATCCAGTATTCCTCTATCGAGGAGGAGCACCGCGCCGTGCGCACCGCCTGCGGCGTCTTCGACGTCTCCCACATGGGCGAGGTGATTGTCACCGGACCCGATGCCACGGAGTTTGTCAACTACATTTTCACCAACGATGTCTCCAAAGCTGCCGACGGCCAGTGCCTCTACGGCATGATGCTCCATGAAGACGGCGGTGTGGTCGACGACCTGCTCGTCTACCGTTTCAATGAGAACAAATACCTGCTGGTGATCAATGCCGCCAACATCGCCAAGGACGAGGAGTGGATCCAGAGCCACCTCTCCGACCGCCGACCCGACGGCAAGGGATTTTTCCATGTCGATCTCGAGCTGATCAGCGAGGTGACCTCCGAACTCGCCATCCAGGGCCCCGAGGCCGAGAAGGTGGTGGAGGAGGTGCTGGGCATACAGTGCGCCGACCTCAAGTTTTACACCTTCAAGGAGACCACATTCGAGGGAAAACCTGTCCTCATCTCCCGCACGGGCTACACCGGCGAGGATGGCTTCGAGGTCTATGCCACCGACGCCGAGATCGAGGCGATGTGGGATAAGTTGATGGCTTCGGGCCGCTGCGCTCCCTGCGGGCTCGGTTGCCGCGATACGCTCCGCTTCGAGGTGGGGCTCCCGCTCTACGGCGACGAACTTGCCGACGACATCACCCCCGTCGAGGCCGGTCTCTCGATGTTTGTCAAGCTCGACAAGCCCTATTTCATCGGCCGCGAGGCCATAGCGAAGCAGAAGGCCGAAGGTCCCAAGCGCCGCATCGTGGGTCTGGAACTGACCGACCGTGCCGTGCCGCGCCACGGCTACGAGGTGCTCGATGCCGACGGCAATGTGGTGGGCGCCGTCACCACCGGCTACCACGGCCTTTCGGTGGACAAGAGCATCGCCATGGCCATGGTCGACGCCCGTTGTGCCGCCCTGGACACTCCGCTGCAGGTGCGCATCCGCCGCAAGACCTTCCCCTGCCGCGTGGTGCGCAAGCAGTTCTACAAGAAATCATATAAATAACTCAACATAATCACTTTGGCTATCATGATTTACTATTCTGAATCTCACGAATACATTCGCGTCGAAGGCGAATACGGATACATCGGCATCTCCGACTATGCTCAGAAGCAGCTCGGCAATGTGGTCTACGTCGACATGCCCGAGGTGGGCGACGAGATCGAGGCCGGCGAGGATTTCGGCGCCATCGAGAGCGTCAAGGCGGCTTCCGACCTCATCGCGCCGGTCAGCGGCGAGGTGGTGGAGATCAACGAGGCCCTCGAGGAGGATCCCCGCGCCATCAACCGCGACGCCATGGCGGCCTGGATCATCAAGGTACGCATCGCCGATCCCTCGCAGCTCTCCGATCTGATGGACGAGGGACAGTACAACACCTTTATTACCAAGTAAATACCCCACGCGATGCACCGCTATTTCCCACATACCGAGGCCGACATCGCCGCGATGCTCGCCGCCTGTGGCGTCTCGGAGCTGCGCGAGCTCTACAGCGATGTCCCGCCCGAATTGCTCCTCAAGGCGCCATACAATCTGCCTGAGCAGCTGAGCGATACGGAGGTCCGCGCCGAGTTCGACCGGATGGCCGATGAAAATATCCCTGTCCGGGCCTGTTTTGCCGGCGGAGGCTACTACGACCACTATGTGCCGGC
>CAJLLX010000186.1 GCA_905207535.1 uncultured Muribaculaceae bacterium
GGGAAAAAGCCCCCCCGGCGGCCGCACCATCGTCACCGACAACGACCTGGCCATGTACCTTCTGGAGGAGGCTCATGTGGCCACCGTGAGCGGTTCGGCCTTCTGCCTGCCGGGATACATACGCCTGAGCTACGCCGCAGCCGACGACCAGCTCCGCGAGGCCTTCGCCCGCATCGAGCGCGCTCTGGCGCAGCTCGCGTGACCCGCCTCTCCCCCCCCCCTCGCACTATCCTCGAAATAAATAAAAAAGACAACATAAATGGATTTTATTCAGGAACTTACATGGCGCGGCATGATCCACCAGATGATGCCCGGCGCCGACGAGCAGCTCAAAAAGGGGATGACCGCCGCCTACCTCGGCATCGACCCCACGGCCGACTCGCTGCATATCGGTCACCTCGTAGGGGTGATGATGCTCAAGCACTTACAGCGCTCGGGCCACAAGCCCATCGCCCTCATCGGCGGCGCCACCGGCATGATCGGCGACCCCTCGATGAAGAGCCAGGAGCGCAAACTGCTCGACGTGGCCACCCTGCGCCACAATCAGGAGGCCATTAAGAAGCAGCTCTCGCGCTTCCTCGACTTTGACTCCGACGCGCCCAACGCCGCAATCCTGGTCAACAACTACGACTGGATGAAGGACTACGGATTTCTCGATTTCATCCGCGACATCGGCAAGAACCTCACCGTCAACTATATGATGGCCAAGGACTCGGTGAAGAAGCGCCTCAACGGCGAGAGCGGCGAGGGAATGTCGTTCACCGAATTTTCCTACCAGCTGCTGCAGGGCTACGACTACCTGTGGCTCTACCGCAACAAGGGTTGCCGCCTGCAGCTCGGCGGCTCCGACCAGTGGGGCAACATCACCACCGGCACCGAGCTGATCCGCCGCATGGAGGGCGCTCAGGATGCCTTCGCCATCACCTGCCCGCTGATCACCAAGGCCGACGGCGGCAAGTTTGGCAAGACCGAGAGCGGCAACGTGTGGCTCGACCCCGAGCGCACTTCGCCCTACAAGTTCTACCAGTTCTGGCTCAATGTGAGCGACGCCGACGCCGAGAAATACATCAAGATCTTCACCGTGCTTGAGCGCGAGGAGATTGAGGCCCTGGTGGCCGCACAGGCCGAGAATCCCGGCGCACGTCCCCTGCAGCACCGTCTGGCCGAGGAGATCACCCGCATGGTGCACGGCGAGCAGGAGCTGCAGAATGCCATCGAGGCTTCGCAGATACTCTTCAGCAACAAAGCCGCCGAGACGCTCCACCGCATCGACGAGCCCACGCTGCTGGCCGTCTTCGAGGGTGTGCCCACCTTCGAGGTGAGCCGCGACCTCTTCAACGGCGAGACCAAACTGATAGACCTGCTCACCGATGCCGCCGCCGTCTTCCCCTCGAAGGGCGAGATGCGCAAGATGACGCAGCAGGGCGCCCTCTCCATCAACAAGGAGAAGGTCACCGACCCCTACGCCACCGTTGGCGCCGACCTGCTCCTCAACGGCAAATACCTCCTGGTGCAGCGAGGCAAGAAGAATTATTATTTGCTGATCGCAAAGTAACCTTTCTGTCGGGCGCGTGATAGCGGCCCATCTGGTTCGTCGCAGCAGGGATTCAGGGTCGGTCACGTACCGATGTACGCTCCCTCCCCTTCACCCTGCGGCTCGTGCCATACGGACCACTCTGACGCCCCCTCCGCCATGCGGACACCCTCCACCATCAGGACAGCATTTTACGGCATCGCCCGATAAAAGATATAAATTCATAAAATAGGCGATTAATCACCTCATTTTTGCGGTGATTAATCGCCTATTTCGCCGCAAACGGGTTTGCGGAATCCTCCCATCATTTACCAACATGTAGGGACGCACCATGGTGCATCCGGGAATGGGCGGGCGTGGGATTGTTCCCGAATTTTTATCATGGACGCACCATGGCGCGTCCCTACAAGTTGGCGTTATCCATTCTTTCGGGGAATTTAAGGAGAGGGAGATGACGTAATCATCAAAAAAATGGGCGCAGTGTCACCACAGCGCCCATTTTTTATTGTTATTTTTGGCGAATCTGATTAATCGCGGCTATGGAATTGACCGCCGATGGATCAATCGCGGAGAGGGATTCAGCCGACTGAGGGGATTAGTCGCGACGGGGACGACGGTCGCCGCCTTCGCGACGCTCACCACCCTCGCGGCGGGGACTGCCTTTTGCCGCC
>CAJLLX010000187.1 GCA_905207535.1 uncultured Muribaculaceae bacterium
CGCCGTCGGTGAAGGTGATGCAGTTTGAGCGCGCCGTCAGCACCCACATGGACCTCGCCCGTCAGGCCTCGGGCACCGACGCCATCCACCGCGGCGAGGGGGATCTGCCCCGCTCCTACACCGGCAAAGGGGTGCTCACCGGCATCGTCGATGAGGGCTTCGACCCCAATCATATCAACTTTCTCGACGCCGAGGGGAAGAGCCGCATCAAATATCTGTCGCTGATGCGCTACAACGCCATGCTCAACGGTGTGGCCCCCGTCTTCTACGGCGAGGATGTGGCCGACGCATCGCCCGTGTCGTCGTTCACCACCGACTCCGAGGCCGCCTACCACGGCACCCACACCCTCGGCATCCTGGCCGGAGGCTATAAGGGGGAGGTGGAAGTGGCCACCGGCCCCGGCGAGAAGCAGAAGATCGCCAATCCCTACTACGGCGTGGCCACCGACTCGGAGATAGCCCTGAGCTGCAGCGAGCTCAGCGATGTGCTCATAGCCTACGGCCTCGACTACATGATGGGTTATGCCATGGACTACAAGAAGCTGCCCACGGTGCTGAGCCTCTCGCTCGGCTCCACCATCGGCGCCCACGACCCGCAGTCGTCGATGTGCCAGTTTCTCGACGAGATAGGCAAGGAGGCCATCGTGTGTCTCGCGGCCGGCAACGAGGGCGATGCCAAGGCAGCCCTCCACAAGACCCTCACCGACGACGACAAGATGATCAAGACCTTCCTGCACCCCTTCGCTTATAAATATGTGGAGGGCGGCACCAGCGTGCAGACCCAGAACACCGTGCGCTACGGTCAGCTGTGCGTCTACGCCGACGACGACCAGGAGTTTAACGTGCGTGTGGGCCTCTACCGCCGCAGCCGCAACTTCCGCAGCATGTCGTACGAGATGCCGGCCGTAGGCACCGACACCTACACCTTCTACTGCACCGAAGACGGCTATGCGCAGAACTCTACCGACGTCGTGGCGCCCGCCAACAGCGTCTATGCGCTCAACTTCGACGGCTTTGTGGCCATAGCCCGCGGCATCGACCCCTCGTGCGGTCGCTATTGCTGCAACATCTCCATGGATCTCCTCGACAAGGAGGCCAACAACCTCAGCGACGAGTTTGTGGTAGGTATCGAGGTGACCGGCACCCCGGGCCACCGCTACGACCTCTGGAGCGACGCCAAAAGCATCAGTTTCGACGACTACGACACAGCCGGCTTTGACGACGGCTCGCGCAACGGCACCATCTCCGACATGGCCGTGGGCCACAACGTGCTCACCGTGGGCTCGTACAACACCCGCCAGGAGTGGCTCACGCTCGACGGCAACAGCGCCCACTACGAGGGCGACGGTTACCGTCCCGGCTACGTGAGCGATTTCAGCTCGTTCGGCACCCTTGCCGATGGCCGCAATCTGCCCCACGTCTGCGCCCCCGGCGCCGCCATTGTCAGCTCCATCAGCAATCCCTATCTGACATACCTCACCGACGCCCTGGCCGAGCAGAACGGAGTGACCCTCACCGACGAGATGCGCACCCAGTATTATGAGTATCTCAACTCCGCTCGCGCCACCGACGCCTCCGGCAAGGCTTATTACTGGAAGCAGGAGGTGGGCACCTCGATGAGCACCCCCTTCGTGGCCGGCAACATAGCCCTGTGGCTTGAGGCCGACCCCACGCTCACCGTGGCCGATGTGCTGGAGATCATCAACGCCACCGCCGTGCGCGACGCGCAGGTGGCCGAGGGTGACCCCGTGCAGTGGGGCGCCGGCAAATTCGACGCTCTCGCCGGCCTCAAGGAGGTGGTGCGCCGTAGCGGCGTAGGCACAGTGACCACCGACGGCACCAACGACCGTCTCACGGTGACCGCCACCGCTCCCGGGCTTCTCAATGTGTTTGTGGGCAATGCCGCCTCGGTTGATGCCTCGCTGGTGTCTATGAGCGGCGCCACTGTGCTCTCGGCCTCGGCGCAGGGCGACGAGCTCGACCTCGACACCTCCGCAGTGGCTCCCGGCGTG
>CAJLLX010000188.1 GCA_905207535.1 uncultured Muribaculaceae bacterium
CGGCCGCTGCCGCGCTTTTGGGTGCCGGGCGGGTTGAGGCGGGGCCGTCGGGGGCGTCGGGGCTCTGGAAGAAGGGATAGGGCACGCCGAATACCTGGTCGATGTTGCCGCCGGGGCTGAGGTAGCCGTCCACGATGGTGTCGCGACCCGAGGGATTCTCGAAGGTGTAGAGCTGAAAGAAGCGCAGCATGGCCGCAAGTTGCTCGAACACTGTATCTTGTATCGCCTCGTAGGGGAACCACTTCGAGGTGGATGTGAAGCAATAGATCTGGAAGGGTATTCCCGTGGGGGTCTGCGCTAAGGTGCTCACGAAGCAGTCGCTGTCGTGCGAGATCAGCGGACTGGCATCGAGCCACATCTTCATATACGCCCTGAACAGGCCCAGATTGGTATCTATCGTGCCGTCTACCAGCCCGTCGGGATTGTCGACATCGGCCACCTTGCCGGCATCGCGCTGCGCTATCTTCTTGTCGATATAGTCGGCCATCATCGGCACCTTTCTGATCTCCTCGAGCATCTCGGGGGTGGTAGGGAGCACACTGTCGGCGTCGATCATGTAGCACCGCTGTATGCGCCGTGTGCCGCTCTGCTGCATCGAGCGGTAGTTGGTGAAGCTGCCGCTGATCAGGCTGTAGGGGGGCAGCGTGGTGGTGGTCTTATCCCAGTTGAGCACCTTCACGGCCGTCAGCGACACCTCCTGCACCGTGCCGTTGGCGTCGGTGCCGTTCACCTTTATCCAGTCGCCCACATGCAGCGAATCATTTTCCGACAGCTGCACACCGGCCACAAGTCCGAGGATACTGTCCTTGAACACCAGCATCAGCACCGCTGCAAAGGCACCCAGGCCTGCCAGAAGCGACGCCGGCGACTTGTCCACCAGTATCGCCACCATGACAATCACCGCCACGGCCCACACCGCTCCTTTGGCAAGCTGTGCAAGCCCTTTCAGAGGCAGTTTGCGCTTATTTTCGCGGGCATCGACATGCATCCAAATCGCCACTATCAGCGCCGAGAAGGCCACAGCCGTCACAAACACCACATAGATCAGCGTCAGCTTGGTCAGCACCTTCGACAGCGTGTCGTGGGCCGACAGCGTGAACTGTATCAGAATCAGGAACACCAGCGCCGGGATCATGCGGCACAGTTTGTGGAAAAATCTCACCGACAGCAGATTGGTGTACAGGTCGCCGTTCCACCTTTTTGCCACCTGGCGCACCAGGTAGAGGATAGCCACCTGCGCCACGTAGCCCACCACAATGGCCACGCCGAACACCACCGCGGCATAAAGCGTGGTCACTATCGTCTGATTTCCTTCCAGGCCGAAAAGGCCCAGAATCCAGTCGACCACGCTCATGATCCAGCTCGCTATTTCGTAGGAACTTCCCTGTTCGGCCTTCACGAAGTGGCTTATATCCACCACATTGGCCATCAATGGCATTGCATATGTCTCTAACATATACTTCTGTAGGTTGAAACGTCTTTTTAAGTCTTTTTCCCTGCGGAGATTGTCCCCGCTAATATTTCTACAAATCCGGGGCCGTTTGGTTCATTCGCCGCCATTCATTGCCACTAATCCCGCGCTCCTTAATTATTACCTTTTCTGTCTTGAAAAATATCCCCGCCGTTTATTGTTTTACCGCTTCTTAATTGTATATTTGCAAAAAAATCCGACTCATACGTACGTAATATAAGGATGCTATGAAGAGAATAGTAGAGTGTGTGCCCAATTTCAGCGAAGGGCGCGACATGTCAGTCATCAACCGTATAGTAGATGCAATCAAAGAGGTGGAAGGCGTGAAAGTGCTCGACGTAGACCCCGGAGAGGCCACCAACCGCACCGTCGTCACCTTCGTCGGCGAGCCCGAGGCCGTGGTGGAGGCCGCTTTCCGCAGCGTGCGACGCGCAGCTGAGCTCATCGACATGCGCCGCCACTCCGGCGCACACCCGCGCATCGGAGCCACAGAC
>CAJLLX010000189.1 GCA_905207535.1 uncultured Muribaculaceae bacterium
TCGGCCTCGGGCTTGGCAGGCTGCAGCTGCGGCACTTCCTCCACCCTGGGCGCTGTGCGCGGTTTGGGAGTGTTGTCGCGGGCCTCACCCTTGATCTGCTCATAGTCTTTCCACGCTCCGTCTAAAAACTTGTCGTAATCGTCGAGGATCGACTTGCGGAAAGTCTGGAAGTCGGAGTGGATGCGCGCGCGAAATTCGGAGAAAGATTCACGTTTCGCCGACTGCTGCGCCGAAGCCGTAAAAGCGGTGGCCGCGATAGCTGCGGCTATGAAAAACAGGCGACCGGTATGATTCATTGTCGTCATGATAGTTTGTTCGGATAAAAGAGGGGAGAGAGGAGAATAAGAGATAGAGTAAGTGGCTCGATGTCAGAGCTCTAAGCAGGCTTATTTGTCGAACCCGGCGCGCCCCCTCCACACCGCCTCCACCCTGCGCCCACCCTGCGCCCATCCCGCCCCATCCCGCCTTCATCCGCCTTCATCCCGCCCCCACCCGCCTCATAAATCATCAATGGAGTTATCACACCGCCCATTGAAATTTCCATTCCTCCTCTCTCATGTAATGTTTTTTTAATTATCAAAGCTTCAGCTTTGATAATGCAGCGGATGTTTACCAAGTCTTCCCCCCTGAAAAACACGGCAAGGCGCCGTGGCGGAATCGCTTGGATTCCGCCGCGGCGCCTTGTGGATTGTTATCGCGCGGGCGATTAGTCCTCGTTGAGGTTGATGCGCTTGAAGGATACTACGGTGAGACCCTTGGCGCTCTCCTCGAGATACTTGCCGATGGTGAGGTTGCCGTCCTTGATGAACTCCTGCTCCATGAGGCAGTTCTCTTTGAAGAACTTGTTGAGACGACCCTGGGCGATGTTCTGGATCATCTGCTCGGGCAGGTTGGCTGCCTTGGCTGCCGAGGTCTCGGCGATGATCTTGCGGGCACGCTCTACATCCTCTGCGGAGATCCAGCCCTTGGCCATGTTGCTCTCCATGTGGGCCTCGGAGTCGACGTGAGCGGGGTTGATGCCGGCCTTCTTGAGGGCTGCCTCAACGGCCTTGCGCACCTGCTCCTCTTTGGTCTTCTCGATGGCTACGTTGAGCTCGCCGTCGATAGTGGCCTGGGGCACGCTCTCGCGGTTTACTGCCACGGGGTTCATCGATGCTACCTGCATGGCCACGTCGCGGCCTACCTGGTAGTCGACACCCTCCTGGTTGAAGCCCACGATGGTGGCGAGCTTGTTGCCCAGATGGTTGTAGGAGGTGGTGGAGGGAGCTTCAATATATTCGTATGCGCCGAGCTCGGTCTTCTCGCCGGTCTTGCCGCCTTCCTCGATCACGAGGTCGGCTACGGTGAGGCCGTCTACTTTCACGGCTTTGAGCTCGTCAAGGCTCTTGCAGCGGTTGGCTACGGCGAGGTCGAGGAGCTTCTTGGTGAGCTCTACGAAGCCGGCGTTCTTGGCTACGAAGTCGGTCTCGCACTGCAGAGCTACGATAGCTGCGAAGTTGCCCTCGTTTTTAGCGAGCACACAGCCCTCGGCTGCCACGCGGTCCTCGCGTTTGGCTGCTACGGCCTGACCTTTTTTGCGGAGGATTTCTACGGCTGCCTCGATGTCGCCGTTGGTTTCGGCCAGTGCTTTTTTGCAATCCATCAAGCCGGCGCTGGTAAGGTGGCGCAGCTTGGTGATTTCGGCCATTGTTACTGCCATTGTTTCTATGGTTTTTGGGTGGTTTCCCAACAGTGCGGCCCGCCGGCGGTGTGTGTCACTCCGGCGGGCTGCGCC
>CAJLLX010000190.1 GCA_905207535.1 uncultured Muribaculaceae bacterium
GAGGATGCATCGCACACTCGTGCGATGCATCCTCCCGCTTTACGGCCTCTCTGAGAGGCCTGTTTTACATTCCTGCCACCTTAAGTCGGCGGCCGGGGGCTTACTTCCCCTCGCAGGTGCAGACGCCGGCGGCCTTCATGGCGGCCTTGAAGGCCTCTACGGCAGCGTAGAGGTCGGCATAAGCCTTCTTATCGGGATATTTTTTGAGCACATGGTGGAGCAGACGCATACCCAGCACCAGCTCCTGCGAGTGCTTCTCGCTCATTGTCTCGCGCTCGGCGACAGCCTTGGCCATCTTGCCGAGGTCGTGGTGGGTGTTGAAGTCAAACTCAAATGTAGGAGCGGAGTTGCCCACTACCACTTCGTTGACTGTGATGTTGTAAGTGCGACGGTGTTCGTCGTCATGATGATGTTTACATTCCATGATTGTATGTTTTAGTTGTTTACTTTTCATTCGTGTATATGTAAAACACCATCACCCCCCGAATAGTTGCCCGATTTATACATCCTTAACCAATGCCGGGCACCCTCCGCTGCCATATTTAGAGCGCAATTGTCCGATGAAGGAGGGTCGCCGGGCAAGCCATGGCGCTTCCCGAGGGTCCCAAAAATCAGCCTCCGCAGGTTGCCGGGGGCAAGCTGCGGAGGCTGTGGTGGGTAGGCTCAGCCTATAGGAGGCTGAGGATGGGGCGATCAGTCGCGGTCGCCGAAGAAGCGGAGGAGGTAGATGAAGAGGTTGATGAAATCGAGGTAGAGGGTGAGGGCGCCGAGGGTGGCAAGGCGTCCGTCGGCCATACCGGGATTGGCCTCGGCCATCTGACGTATCTGCTGGGTGTCCCAGGCGGTGAGGCCGATGAAGAGCACTACACCGACGATGCTTACGATCCAGTCGAGGGTGGAGCTATGGGCGAAGATGTTGACTACCAGCAGTATCAGCAGTCCGAAGAGGCACATGTAGAGGATCGAACCCATGCGTGCCAGGGAGCGGTTGGTGAAATAACCGTAGATGCTCATGGCGCCGAACACTCCGGCGGTGATCACAAAGGTCTTGGCTATGGAGCCGAGTGAGTAGACCACGAAGATCAGCGACAGCGTGAGGCCGTTGATGAAGGCGAACAGGAAGAAAAGTCCTGTGGCCATCCCCGAGCTCATGCGCTGCAGGCGCGCTGAAATCCACAGTACGATAGCGACTTCGGCGATTGCCAGACCCCAGTACACCCAGGAGTTGGAGGCGATGAGGTAGAGCAGGCTCTGATCGCTGCCGGCGGTAGCTGCCACGAACCATGCTGTGAGGGCTGTGACGAGCAGACCGAGGAACATCTTGACGTAAACTCCCTTCATGACGGTCGACACCTTGGCTTCGAGGCTCTGAGGAGCGTTGCCGTAGGAGTTTGACCAGGAGTTGGAATTGTAATTGTCCATATTTTAAAGAAAGAGTGAATGTTACTTTTTTTGATTTGACATTGCGGAGAAACACTCTCCGTAATATTAGACGCGCACAGGGGTCGAAAGGTTTAACCTCCCGCGCTCCCTCCGTGCGGGAGCGCTTACATGCGCTCGGGCACACGGATGCCGAGCAGGCCCATGCCGGTGGCTACGACGCGTGCTGTGGCGTCGCAGAGGGCGAGGCGCAGCGAGCGCACGGCGGGGTCCTCTTCGCGCAGGATGGAGTAGTCGTGATAGAACTGGTTGTACTGCTTGACCAGCTCGTAGACGTAGTTGGCGATGATGGCGGG
>CAJLLX010000191.1 GCA_905207535.1 uncultured Muribaculaceae bacterium
CGCCACGGGCGGCCGCGCACGCCGTCAGAAGCCGCAGCGCCGCGGTTCGGATCTCCGCATCACAGTGAAACTCACCCTTCAGGAGATCCTCAACGGCGTCGACAAGACCCTCAAGATACCCACCAACGTGAAGTGCGAGCACTGCAACGGCACCGGCGCCAAAGACGGCACCGCCTTCACCACCTGCCCCACCTGCCACGGCACCGGCACCATCAGCCAGGTGGTCAACGGCATCTTCGGCCCGCAGGAGGCTGTCAGCGTCTGCCCGCAGTGTGAGGGCGACGGCAAGGTGATACAGCAGCCCTGCCCCTACTGCCACGGCGAAGGCGTGCAGCGCAAAGAGGAGCTCGTCTCCTTCCATATCCCCGCCGGAGTCACCGACGGCATGACCCTCACCATCCGCGGTAAGGGCAACGCCCCGCGGCGCGGCGGCGTCAACGGCGACCTTCTCGTGGTGATCCAGGAAGTGAAACATCCCGAACTGATCCGCGATGGCAACGATGTGATCTACAACCTGATGCTCGATATGCCCACCGCCACCCTCGGCGGCGCCGTGGAGGTGCCCACCATCACCGGGCGTGCCCGACTCAACATCGCCCCCGGCACACAGCCCGGCAAGGTGTTCCGTCTGCGCGGCAAGGGTCTCCCCGAGTACAACAGCCGCACCACCGGCGACGAGCTCATCAATGTGATGGTCTACATCCCCGAGACCCTCACCGACGACGAGAAGAAAGCCTTCGAGGCCATGCGCGACAACGCCAACATGAAGCCCTCCGAATCTACCAAGCACCGCCTCTTCTCCAAGCTCAAACACATCTTTGAGTAGTGCTTAGAGCTGAGATTGTAGATTGCAGATTGTAGTGCGAATCAGAGCTGAAGCTCTGATGACTAAAAACAGCTCCGCACCGAAGCCGAAAAACAGCTCCGCACCGAAGCCTGAACAAACAAAAAGCGGACGACCTTATGGTCGCCCGCTTTTTTAGTCAGAGCTTAGATCTCCACAATTTTATTCTATAAATTAGTGCATTCATGACCGATTTCCGGATTAAAATTGCGTTTTATGCGATTTTATTTTGACATCTCCGGAGAATTTCAATATTTCGGATATCAAAATACAGAAAATGGCGGCATTATTCGGGCATACCGTGCAGACAGAGACAGGGACGGAGGACTTTGTTATGCCGGAAGCTTGCCAGAGTACCGGCACAAAGCGCATGGTAGAACTGGAATCGCTCATATACTCCCAGCTACGTCGGCAGGCCTTTCTGTGCATAGATGAGATTGAATCATCGATGCACCCGAATCTCATGGAGTATATCCTCGCAAAATTCATAAACACGCCTGACAATCAATCGCAGCTGCTTGTATCTACCCACTACGACCCGATATTGAAAGATATAGACGACATATTCGGGAAAGATTCCGTCTGGTTTACGGAAAAGGGCAAAGACGGTAATACCGCATTGTTCTCACTCACAGACTTCAAAGGGCTGAACAAACTATCCTCCATCCATCGTGCCTATATGAACGGGCAGTTCGGAGCATTACCTAATGTCTTATAAAATCCCTCATGGACACCTGGGTCTCAGACATGCTCACCGACAATCGTCTCGACGCAGCCCTTGCCAACGCTAATGCCATAGGCACTGAAAGAGAATCTTACAGTCGGCTACCCAAACTATTTGATATTATTGAGCATTAGCCCGCGCGAGCCGTG
>CAJLLX010000192.1 GCA_905207535.1 uncultured Muribaculaceae bacterium
GGCCAGATAGTCGATGGTGGCCACGCGGTAGGTGGCGTCGGGGTCGATGGGCTTCCCGTCGAGGGTCACCGAGGTGCAGCGGTGTGTGGCGGGGTCGAAGGTGGCTTCCACTCCGCGGCTCACACCGTCGCCGCCGCGCGAGGCCATCACGTCGAAGGCTTCAAGCAGGTCGGCGCCTTTGATCTCTTCCACCACAATGCGATTGTCGAAGGGCTGCATCATGATGATCTGGCCCTGGGTGATGTCGCCCTTGGGGAGGGAGCGGCGGATGCCACCTTTGTTCATTATGGCGAGGTCTACATTGCCGCCGGCGAGGCGCCGGCCCTCGTCGAGGCAGAAGTCGGAGAGGAAATTGAGCAGCGCCGGCTCCTCGTTGCTCAGCTCGCGGCGAGTGCGGCCGATCTTGCGGCCCATCATCTCGTCCACGCCCTTGCGGTATGGCGCTATGATGCTGTCGAGGCTGTGGTCTATGCGGCTGTCAAGGCGGCTGTCGATGGAGATCTGTTTGTATTGCGGCAACTTGAGGCCGAGGCTGTCGAGGTCGATGGTCACCTCGGTGACGGCAGCGCCGCTCTTGCCGTTCTGGGTGATGAGCACGGGGCGCCCGTCGGCATTGCGGACCCACTCCTTGCCGCTGCCCGGGCGGATCATAGTGTGGGAGTGGCCGCCGAGGATCACATCGATATCCTCCGAAGCTGTGGCGATGTCGCGGTCGGAGGGCGCCACCTCGTCGTAGCCCACATGGGTCACGGCGATGACCACATCGGCCTTCTCGTTGTGCTTGAGGTGCCAGGCCGTGGCGTTGGCGGCCTTGATGGCGTCGAGATACTTCACACCGTCGTAATTGCCCTCGGCTATCATCCCCTCGGGGTTGAGGTTAAGGCCGATGATTCCCACCTTTTTGCCCCCGACTTCGCGGAGCACATACGGCTTGAAATAGGGCTGCAGAGGGCTGTCGGTGACGTCGTAGTTGGTGGAGACCCACTGCTGGCGGCTGTTGCGGAGATTGCCGGCGAGCGAGCCGACACCGTTGTCGAAGTCGTGATTGCCCACTATGGCGTAGTCGTAGCCCAGAGCGTTCATCATCTTTGTCTCCACCTCTCCGCCGTAGATAGTGAAGAAGAGGGTGCCCTGCACGGAGTCGCCCGAGTCGATGAGCCATGCTCCCGGATGCTCGGCGCGGATGCTGTCGATCACCACCTTGCGGCGCGCTATGCCTCCGAGCCCCTTGTCGGTAGGGTCGATCTGGCTGTGAGTGTCGTTGGTCTGGATCAGCACCAGCTCCTCGGCCGCCATAGGCGCTGTGGCCAATATTGTCGCCGCGAGGGGCGCTATAAGGTAGGGTAAGCGTATCATAAAAGTGTAGTTTTTTTTGGTGACGGCGCCTCCGCGGGCGGATAGCGCATCATAAAGTTACAACAAATAATGGTCACACCACGCGTGAAAGCAGATATTTTTTCAAAAAAAGCGCCCGAATATTTTGCATGTCAAAAATAATGCGTACCTTTGCAGTGTCGAACGGCGCCCGGCGGGGCGCGAGACCAAAGATGGTTCGCTAGCTCAACTGAATAGAGCATCTGACTACGGATCAGAAGGTTACAGGT
>CAJLLX010000193.1 GCA_905207535.1 uncultured Muribaculaceae bacterium
GCTTCGCTCGGCGCCGACTGCCCCTTCTTCATCTACAACTGCCCCATGCTCTGCACCGGCATCGGCATCGAGCTTGCTCCCTTTGCTCTCGAGCTGCCTCAGGGAGCGCGGATAGCGATAGTGAAGCCGCCGGTATCGGTGTCCACTGCCGAGGCTTACGCCAAAGTGCATCCCGCCGTGCCGACCATCGACCTCCCCTCGCTGCTTCGCTCGCTCCCGGTAGAAAAATGGAGCGGGAAGGTAGTCAACGGCTTCGAGGAGTCGGTATTTCCCGGGCATCCCGAGCTGCCGGCCATCAAGGAGCAGCTGCTCGGCCTGGGAGCGCTCTACGCCTCGATGAGCGGCAGCGGCTCGGCCATCTACGCCATCTTCCCCTCCGGCGCCGACACCGACGCACGCCCCCTTTCGGACATTGTGGCAGAAAAGTTTGAGGGTTGCGACACCTTCGTCAGCGACCCCCTGTAAACCGAAAGCCCCTTACGGTTGTTCTTTTTTTATAAACGATGCAATCTCTCCATATAATCCGCGGGGCCTCACGGTCATGGTGGATTTTGGCAATGTTTTTGCATGCGTCCGATATAATGTATCAAACGATTTAGAATATAAAATAACAACCGCATATGGATTCCAAGAAACACGACAAGAAAGATCAGCCCAAAGAGGCCGGTAAGGCACCCGTCATCGAAGATGCCGAGGTGGAAGTCAACGATGTAGCCCCCGACAGCAGCGACGAGCCGGAAGAAGGAGCCGACCTCGAGGCCCTCAAGGAGCTCCTGCAGCAGAAGGAGCTCGAGGTGGAGAAAGAGAAGAAGGAATATCTCTTTCTGATGGCCGAATTTGACAACTTCCGCAAGCGCACCGTGCGCGAGCGTGCCGACCTCATCAAGAGCGCATCGGAAAAGGCTCTCAAGGGGCTGCTCCCTATCGTCGACGACTTCGAGCGCGGCCTCGATGCCATCCGCGACACCACCGACGCAGAGGCAGTGAAGGAGGGTATGAAGCTGATTTACAACAAGTTTGTAAAATATCTCGCCGACAACGGCGTAAAGGAGATCGAGTCGACCGGCAAGCCCTTCGACACCGAGCTCCACGAGGCTGTGGCCATGGTCCCCGCAGAAAAAGAGGATGAGAAAGGCACTGTAAAGGATACCGTGCAAAAAGGCTATATGCTCAACGACAAGGTGCTCCGCCACGCTAAGGTGGTGGTTTCGCAGTGATTATCCTCCCCAACGGTTTAAAACTTTCAGACCACAATGGACAACAAGAGAGACTATTACGAAGTGCTTGGGGTAAGCAAAACCGCCACTCCCGACGAAATAAAGAAGGCTTACCGCAAGCTTGCCATAAAATATCACCCCGACAAAAATCCGGGCGACAAAGCAGCCGAGGAGAAGTTTAAGGAGGCTGCCGAGGCCTACGAGGTGCTCTCCAACGAGGAGAAGCGCCAGAAATACGACCAGTTTGGCCACGCCATGGGTCCGCAGGGATTCGGCGGCGGATTCGGCGGCGGCAGCTACAGCACCGGAGGCATGTCGATGGAGGATATCTTCGCTCAGTTCGGCGACATCTTCGGCGGCCACTTCGGGGGCGGCT
>CAJLLX010000194.1 GCA_905207535.1 uncultured Muribaculaceae bacterium
GGAGAATTGGTCAAGTGAAATACGCATTAATTTAATTCATCCAACAGGTAAATAATGTAAAATACTGAGACTAACAAATGTTTTGCAAACTTTCCATCTCCCTTCCTACTTAATAAAACAACCACCGGCGGCAGATGCGCCTACCGCTGATGCGAGCGGGTAGGGGCATGTGCCGCCGGGGGTGTTTTTAGGCTATGAAAGCGGGGTTATTTGGCCTGCAGGTGAAGCACGCGGCTGGAGAGGTCGGTCTGCCTGGCCCAGTCGATGTCGTAGCGCTGGGGCAGCTCCAGACCGTTGTCCATCAGGTAGCGACCGCTGAATGTGGCGCCTTCGAAGGGGAGGGGATGGTTGTCGATGCGGTTGAGTTCGGTCACGGTGTACTGTTTGTCGGGGTCGAGGCCGTCCATCGCTACGCGCATGCGGTTGTGGTTGCCGCGGAAGTGGCCGTCCATGCTGAACCAGAAGAAGGCGCCTTCGCTCTTGTCGGGCGATACATACATCAGCGACATCGCGCCTTTACCCTCCTCGGGCGAGAGCAGGCGGTAGAGGTCGCCCTGCTGCACTACGGGGCGGATCTTCTTGTAGTTGGCTATCACATCCTTGCAAAATTTCTTATCGTCGTCGGTCATATCCTTGGGCTGAAGCTCCATGCCGAGGCGTCCGGTCATGGCCACATCGGCGCGGTATTTCAGAGGCACCACGCGGTGGGTGTTGTGGTTGGGCACTACGCTGATGTGCGACCCCATGGCCACTGCGGGGTAGAAGAAGGAGGTGCCCCACTGGATGTTCAGGCGCTGGAAGGCGTCGGTGTTGTCCGAGGTCCAGAATTCGTCAAACCAGGGCAGGATCCCCCAGTTCACGCGGCCGCCGCCGCTGGCGCAGGCCTGTATGAGTACGTCGGGATATTTGGCGCGGATGCGGTCGAGCGCCTTCGCCAGTCCACGGTGAAATTCCACATTGAGCTGCCCCTGTTTGTCGGCGGGCAGATACTGCGAGCCGTGCTGCATGATCGAGGCGTTGGCATCCCATTTGATGTAGGCGATCTGCGGATATTTGGTCAGCAGGGTGTCTACCACGTTGAAGACTATATCCTGCACTTTGGGGTTGCTGAGGTCGAGCACGGCCTGTGTGCCGCCGCGACCGGTCTCCACCTCGCGGTTCTTGGCCCGGATCACATATTCGGGATGCTCGTCGTAGAGGCGGCTCACGGTGTTGATCATCTCGGGCTCGATCCAGATGCCGAATTTGATGCCGTTCTCGTTGGCGCAGTCCACAAGCCAGCTGATGCCGTGAGGCAGCTTGTTGGTGTCTACTGTCCAGTCGCCGAGGCCGCGGGTGTCGTTCACGCGGGGATAGCGGTCGCCAAACCATCCGTCGTCCATCACAAACAGCTCGCCGCCCATCGAGGCGATATCTTTCATCATCCCGGCCATGGCGGGCTCGTTGACATCCATGTACACACCCTCCCAGCTGTTGAGGAGCACCGGACGGAGCTCCTCGCCGTGCGACAGGCGGTGCTTGCGGCCCCAGCGGTGGAAGGCGCGGCT
>CAJLLX010000195.1 GCA_905207535.1 uncultured Muribaculaceae bacterium
CCGTGTGGCCCTCGGCCTCGGCCTCGCCGGAGCAGCGCTCACCCTGGTGTGCTCGCCGCTGCTGTCGCGCCTCACCTTCGGCGACACCTCATGGTGGTGGGCCTTCGCCTCGCTCTCCCTGGCCGTGCTCCTCAACGCCCTCAACAATAGCGAAGCCGCCATCTTCCAGGGGCTGCGCCGCTTTCGCAAGCTCACACGCTGCACCATGGCCGGAGTGGTCGGCGGATGCCTCCTGTCCATCCCCATGTTCTACTTCTGGCGCATGCAGTCGATCATCCCCTCCATCCTCGCCTACGCCATTTGCACATGGATAGCCCTCGGCCTCTACCGCGAGCGCATACCCCGCGACGAATCAGGCTCGCGGCGCACGCTGCGCGACGACCTCCCGATGATGCGCAAGATGATTACCTTCGGCGCCTACCTCACCGCCATGGGATTCATCACCTATGCCGTCAACTACCTCTTCATGACCATCCTCAACCACCTCGCCGACCCCGACACAGTGGGCAACTACAACGCCGCCTCCACCCTGGTCAACCGCTATGGGGCGCTGGTCATCACAGCCCTCTCCATGGAGTATCTCCCGCGCCTTTCGGCCCACGCCTCCTCGCAGCGGCGCACCTCGGTGGTAATCAGCAATCAGATCTTCATAGTGATGCTGGCCCTCATCGCCGTAGTGCCCATGTTTATCGCCCTCTCTCAGGTGCTGATACGCCTGCTTTACTCCTCGGCCTTCCTCCCCTCGCTCCCCTTCCTCGCCATAGCCGCCGCCGCGCTCTTCTTCAAAGGGATCTCCTGGTGCATGGCCACCGAAAT
Source organism: uncultured Muribaculaceae bacterium (assembly GCA_905207535.1). Classification (GTDB taxonomy): domain Bacteria; phylum Bacteroidota; class Bacteroidia; order Bacteroidales; family Muribaculaceae; genus UBA7173. The sequence goes on from CAJLLX010000195.1 coordinate 817, forward strand.
CATAGCCCGCGGCGACGGCCGCACCTTCTTCGTCACCGAAATCACCTCAGGCCTCGCATCGCTCATCCTCTCCACCGCCGGCTACCTACTCGGAGGCTTCACCGGGCTCGGCATCGCCTACGCCCTCTGGTGTGCCTTCTATTGCGCCATCATCGCATGGGTCTACTTCCGCCGCTACCGCCTGCGTCTCACAGGCACCTTCACACCCATCCTACTCACCGCCGCCCTTACCACTCTCCCCACCCTGCTCCTCGCCCTCGCCGGACACCCTCTCCGGGGCCTCCTCATCGCCATTCCCTCCTCGCTTTGGGCTCTCAACCGCCTCCGCCTCAAGTTCCTCGGCCGCTAATCCCCCATTAATTCACTCACCGCCTCCCAATGTCACTCAGTGTCAATCATTAATAATCGTTTTTATAAGCCGATTATTCTTATCTTTGCATATCGAGAAAGCAATATAAGCGAGTCCATAACATTGTAGTTTTTGCTACAAAGTTATGGAACCGCAATGCTTTCCGAAAAGACACTTATTTCAGAATTTATTTTGCAATAAATTTGTTGTTGCCTTGGATATAGATATTACCGCTTTGGATATTTGAAACAGGTCTTCCCTGCACATCATAGATTGTAGAAGATTGATTGGTTACATCTGACTGTAACCTGTTGGTTGAATTAATTTCTTAAAATATTTATAATGAAAAAGTTGCGCA
>CAJLLX010000196.1 GCA_905207535.1 uncultured Muribaculaceae bacterium
CTCGGGTTCCATCATCTTGATGAATTTGGCGGGACAGCCGCCCCACAGCTCGTGGGGGCCGATCTTGGTGCGTGAGAGCACTACCGAGCCGGCGGCGACGAGGGCGCCTTCGCCCACCTCGGCATCGTCCATCACCACCGCACCCATGCCGATGAGGGCATAGTCGCGGATTTTGGCACCGTGGACGGTGACATTGTGGCCGATGGAGACATCGTTGCCGATTTCGATGGTGGATTTCTGATAGAGAGTGTGGAGCACCGAGCCGTCCTGAATGTTGACGCGGTTGCCGATGCGGATGGAGTTGACATCGCCGCGCAGCACGGTGTTGAACCATATGCTGCACTCCGAGCCCATCACCACATCGCCGACGATTGTGGCGTTTTCGGCGAGGAAGCAGTCGGGGCCGATGGTGGGGGTGATCCCCCTGAGCGGTATGATAAGTGCCATGTTGGTGCGGGGTTTATTTGTCTGCTGCGATGGGGAGAGTCTTCTCGCGGAGCCAGTCGGCCTGGTCGTGGGTCAGCAGCGGTGAGAGACGGCGGTAGACCTCGGCGTGGTATCCGTTGACCCAGTCGATCTCCTGAGGTGTCATGATGGCGGTGTCGAAGAGCGAGCGGTCGAAGGGGAAGAGGGTCATGGTCTCGAAGCGGAAGAAGCGGCCGAACTCGGTGGTGAAGGCGGGGACGGTGAGCACCAGATTCTCGCAGCGGATGCCGTGCTCGCCGGCGCGGTAGAGGCCGGGCTCGTTGGATGTGAGCATGCCGGGGGTGAAATGTGCGGGCACATAGTTGAGGCGGATGCTCTGCGGACCTTCGTGCACATTGAGGAAGTGGCCTACGCCGTGGCCGGTGCCGTGGAGGTAGGTGAGACCCTCTTTCCAGAGATACTGGCGGGCGAAGGAGTCGAGCTGCATGCCGCAGGTGCCTTCGGGGAAGATGGCGGTGGCCAGTGCTATGTGGCCCTTCATGACGAGGGTGAAGTCGTGGCGCTCGCGGTCGGTGGGGGTGCCCATGGCTATGGTGCGGGTAATGTCGGTGGTGCCGCTGAGATACTGCGCTCCGGAGTCGATGAGGAGGAGTCCGTGAGGCTCGATGACCGACGACGATTCGGGCGTGGCCGAGTAGTGGACGATGGCTCCGTGGGGGCCGTATCCGGCGATGGTCTCGAAGCTCTCGTCGAAGTAGAGCGGCTGCTGCGAACGGTAGCGTGTGAGGATCTCGGCGACGGCGAGCTCGGTGAGGGTTTCGCCCTCGCGCATCATGCGCTCCATCTCCATGAAGGCAGCCACCAGTGCGGCGCCGTCGTGCTCCATGGCCGAGCGGATGCCGGCGATCTGCACGTCGTTTTTCACCGCTTTGAGCATGGGCACAGGCGATGCGCCGGCCACGGCGCGCGAG
>CAJLLX010000197.1 GCA_905207535.1 uncultured Muribaculaceae bacterium
CCGCAGTTCGGCCCTCAAGCCCGACGGCATCTTCGCCCTGCATGTGCGCAACGACAACTCCCCCTCGGCCAAGGCCGTGGGGCGCAATTCGCTGCGCCTGGCCTCGGAAGCCGCTGCCGGAGCCGACCGCCGGGCGACGGCCATAGAGCGCTTCGACATCAACACCGTCACCGGCATCCTCAACACCATGCAGGAGCGCGACATCACGCGCGTGGTAGTGGGCATGCACCGCAAAAACACCGTCATCGACACCTTCCTCGGGCAGAAGATCGACCAGCTGTTGCGCGGCACCAACCGCATGGTGGTGATCTCGCGCTGCTACATCCCGGTCAACACCGTGACACGCATCGCCGTGTTTGTGCCCGACAAAGCCGAATACGAGACCGGATTTCACGAGTGGGTAGTGGCCCTGGGCCATCTCACCTCGCAGATCGGCTGCCGCATCATCTTCTGCACCAGGCCTCACCAGCAGCCCATCATCCGCGGCATCATCCGCAGCAATTCGCTCGGCATCCGTCACGAATACCGCACCATCACCGACAAGGACGACTTCGTGCTTCTGGCCAACCGTGTGCTCGACGACGATCTCTTCGTGGTGATCGGCGCGCGCCCCAACTCGGTGAGCTACAGTGCCGACATGGTGGAAAACACACTCTTCCTACAGCGCTATTTCTCGCGCAACAATCTGGTAATCATCTATCCCGAGCAGTTTGGCGCCGAACCGGCGGCCTACACCTTCACCGATCCCCTGGGCGCCGACATCACCACCACCCCGTCGCCCCTCTATCTGGCAATCCGCGCCCGTCTACACCGCCTCAACCAGCTGAAAAAGCGCTTCACCCATCGCTCCCGCCGCTAAAGCACAATTATCAATTATAAATTCTCATTTATGGAAGAGTGGAAAAAAATATAGGAATCTAACTGAGCGAACTATATTGGTCTCTATTAATGGTACTATAGGCAATGTTGCAAAATATGATGGAGAAGGATGTATTTTGGGTAAAAGTGCTTGCTACTTTAATGTGGTAGAAAATATCGTTTCTCCATTGTATGTTTGTATAAACGAGATTCAACAAGAAGCACAAATCTGTATGAGCGCAGCGGGAAGGCTCTCACAAATTTCAAAAGTATGTTACCTGATGTGGACAGCGATTTGGCACAGGAGCTGACACGTGATCCTTACGATTTCTCTTTTACCGGTTTACGCGGAAAATACAATGAACGTAAACTAAAAGACACGTTGCTCAACAATATCACAAAATTCCTGTTGGAACTCGGCACAGGATTCGCCTACGTCGGTAAGGAGTACCGTCTGCAAATAGCAGAGAAACCTGTTGGATGAATTAAATTAAAGCGTATTTCACTTGACCAATTCTCCGATG
>CAJLLX010000198.1 GCA_905207535.1 uncultured Muribaculaceae bacterium
CGGCGGCAACGACATCCACGGCCTCATGGGCGCCGGAGGGTGGGTAGCCTCCGCCGCCGACCTCGCCCGCCTCGTAGCCGCCACCGACGGCCTCCCGCAGGTGGCCGACATCCTAAGCTCCGAGAGCATCGGCCTGATCACCGAGACCGGCGACAAAACGGAGCGGCGCGCCCGCGGATGGGTCAGCGCCGATCCCCACGGCAACTGGGTGCGCACCGGCACCCTCGCCTCAACCCACACCTACATCAAGCGCTTCGCCAACGGCGACATCTGGGTGCTCCTGACCAACACCGGCGTATGGACCGGCCACACCTTCTCCCACCGCCAGGCCTCCCTTGTCAACAACCTCGCCTCGCGCTACGACTCCCTCTTCCCCCACCGCTCCCTCTGGTGATTTATTCCCGTCCTCCCTTCCCTTCCTCCCCTTCCTCCCCTTTTGGCCAATTCCCGCTACACCCATCACCATGCCCGATTGCTTTTTATACAAAAAAGTTCGGAGTAAAATAGCAGAAAAGTTCGGAGTGAAATGGTAGAAAAGTTCGGAGTAGGTGATTCTTATTTGCGAATACGGAAAAATTGATGTAAGTTTGAAGGTGGATTTTAGGCCACTATTTTTCTGATTGCTAAAAAATCTTATGCCATATGTTCAGATACTATTCACCGGAAAGCACAGTTGTAGGGCTTGTTGGAGCGCTGATATTGAAGCTTTTAGGCGGCGGTAAGAAGCGAAGCGCCTATACCGACTCCGGCTCATCGGAGCGGAAAAGCATAGAAGAGCAGAATGTGGCTACGATGCAGAAAGTGTGCGATGCGCATGCCGACTGCACAGCGGAGGTGATCCCCTTCACCGTGATTGACCGCGAAAATGTGGAGATGTCGAGAGGCATACACCACGGCGACAAAGTAGAGCTCAGTTTGGATGGTCCCATATTGGCGCTATCATTGCGTGGCATAGAACTGAGCACAAAGATAGTGCCCGATGACTCCCTGTTGCCGCGAGTATTCCGGGAAGGCGTGAAGTTTGACGCTTACCTGGGCGGAAGGACACCATCGTTCAAACACGACACGATGGATTTCATCGATATCATAGTATTTTACAAACTCGAGGGCGTGCCTCCCACCAAGGTCAATCTGCACTAAATACGGAAGCGCTTTGCTATGACACAATCGTGACACATTTGGGGCGAAACGGCCCGAGAAAGGCCCTGAAAGGGGCGAAAATTCCCCCGCCAGCCCATCAAATTATAGGGCATAAAACAAAAAAATCGCTGGAAATCAGCATCAATAGCTTGATTTTCAGCGATTTACTTTTCGTCGGGGTGACAGGATTCGAACCTGCGACCACCTGGTCCCAAACCAGGAGCGCTACC
>CAJLLX010000199.1 GCA_905207535.1 uncultured Muribaculaceae bacterium
CCCCTGCCCCGCCACATTGGTGGCCATAGTGCGCGAGACCCGCTCATGGCGCTACGGACTGTTTGCGGCGCTCTACAACACGGCGCTCGCATGGGTACTCTCCTTTGCAGTCTACCGCATCGCACTCCTCTTCATCTGATCCGCCCCCTACAGCCTGTACGATCCATTTTTTCAACCGGGATTTTGCGGCTGACACAAAATAAGCGCGTCCTTGTCCGCAGCCCGGTATCTGCCGGGCCCGCTGATAAGGACGCGCAGCGTTTATTATCAGCAGAACATCCCGAGGGAGCTGCCTCTAATAACTTTTGTCAGATCAGGGGAGCGATGGCTGCAGCCACATCGGTGTCGCCCCAGAGGTCGGCGATGGTCAGCCATACCAGAAGGAGCACTATTGCCACGGCTACACCTATATAAAGCCACGTGTCGCGACGCGATTTGTGTTCGCGGCGACGGAGTTCGTCGTCATCGTAGTTGTTGGGATCAAATTTCTTATGTGCCATAATGTTTTGAATGTTTTTAGTGATTTTTTGATGATATAACACCGCTGGAGGCCGGTACGTTCGCTCACCCCGGACTTTTTTTCATCACCATTTGCCCCGCCTGGCCGAAAAGGCAGTGGAAATCATGCCCGAAACAGAGCGAAAATTATTAACTTTGCCCCCAGAAAATATCACACTACCGCTTATGGCAGACCATATGACACCATCCACCTCAGTGACCATCGGCTCGCTGCAACTTAAAAATCCCGTGCTCACCGCTTCGGGCACATTCGGCTACGGCGAGGAGTTCGCCGACTTCATGAATCTCGCCGACCTCGGGGGCTTCATCGTCAAAGGCACCACCCTCAATCACCGCGAGGGCAACCCCTATCCGCGCATGGCCGAGACCCCCTCGGGGATGCTCAACGCCGTCGGGCTGCAGAACAAGGGGGTGGACTACTTCATCGACCACATCTACGAGCGCATCACCGGCTTCGGTTCCGAGCCGATAGTCAATGTGTCGGGCGCGTCGGTGGCCGACTATGTGGAGGTTTGCCGCCGTCTGCGCGAGCGCTGCCCGCTGATCAAGGCCGTGGAGGTCAACATCTCCTGCCCCAATGTGAAGCAGGGCGGCATGGCCTTCGGCACCACCTGCGAGGGAGCCGCCGAGGTGACCCGCGCCGTGCGTGAGGCGTGGGACCGCACGCTCATCGTGAAGCTCTCGCCCAATGTCACCGACATCGCCTCGATAGCGCGCGCCGTGGAGGACGAGGGAGCCGACTCCGTGTCGCTCATCAATACCCTGCTGGGTATGGCCGTGGATGTGGAGCGCCGCCGCCCCGTGCTGTCGACCGTCACCGGCGG
>CAJLLX010000200.1 GCA_905207535.1 uncultured Muribaculaceae bacterium
GGCAGGCTCGGAGCGGGGGGAGATGCCGCGGAGCTAATCTCCAATGGTTTTTGAAAACAATAAAAAATAGATATAACGATGAAACTACCTGTGTATCTCTACGGACATCCGGTGCTGAGAGAGGTGTCGGAGGATATCGAGAAGGATTATCCCGAACTTCCCAAACTGGTGGCCGACATGTATGAGACGATGTATGCCTCCGACGGCGTGGGGCTTGCCGCCCCGCAGATCGGGCGCAACGACCGCATAGTGGTGATCGATGCCTCGCCGCTGGCCGAGAACTTTCCCGAGTGCGAGGGGTTCAAGCGCGTGCTTATCAACCCCGATGTGGAGGTGCTCGACGGCGATCCCGTGAGCCGCAGCGAGGGGTGCCTCAGTCTGCCCGGCATCAGCGAGGATGTGAAGCGCGTGGAGCATATCCGTCTGCGCTATCTCGACGAGAATTTCCAGCCCCACGACGAGGAGCTGAGCGGCTTTGCCGCCCGTGTGGTGCAGCATGAGTGCGACCACCTCGAGGGGATGCTCTACATCGACCATGTGTCGGCAATCCGCAAGCAGCTCAACCGCGGCAAGCTCCGCAACATCATGGAGGGGAAAGTGCGCTGCGATTATCCCACCAAGGCTGCATCCCGACGCAAGAAATAAATCATACTTAACCAAATTAAATTCAGACATTTATCGCCATGGCAGCACCTAACGCCGACGACAAGAAAATAATATTTTCGATGGTAGGGGTATCAAAGACATACCCTCCTCAGAAACAGGTACTTAAAAACATCTATCTATCCTTCTTCTACGGAGCCAAGATTGGTATCATCGGTCTGAACGGTTCGGGTAAATCGTCGCTTCTGAAGATTATTGCCGGCGTAGACAAGGACTATCAGGGCGAAGTGGTATTCTCGCCCGGCTACTCCGTGGGCTATCTGGAGCAGGAGCCGAAGCTCGACCCCAACAAGACCGTCATTGAGGTAGTGCGCGAGGGAGTGCAGGAGGTGATGGACTTGCTGCACGAGTTCGACGAGGTGAACGCCGCTTTCGCCGACCCCGATGTGCTGGAGGATCCCGACAAGATGGATGCCCTCATCCAGCGTCAGGCCGAGTTGCAGGATGCGCTCGATGCCGCCGACGCGTGGAACATAGATTCGCGCCTGGAGCGCGCCATGGACGCCCTGCAGTGTCCGCCCGACGACCAGAAGGTGGATACCCTCTCGGGAGGTGAGCGCCGCCGCGTGGCTCTCTGCCGCCTGCTGCTCAAGCAGCCCGACATCCTGCTGCTCGACGAGCCCACCAACCACCTCGATGCCGAGAGCATCGACTGGCTC
>CAJLLX010000201.1 GCA_905207535.1 uncultured Muribaculaceae bacterium
AGGACTACCTGATGGAAATGCTTCTGTCTGCTAAATTTTGATGCGGTTGCCCTGCAGCGCGCGTCCAAAGATTTGCATAAATGCTCCGCTTTTTCTAATTTTGTGTTGAAATGCAAAGATTATGAAAGCTCTCTTAATCATCCCGGCTTCGGCAGCCCTCCTGCTAGCTTCGTGCGGCGGTATGACTGACCGCGAAAAGGCTATGGCGGGGAAATATTACATCTCCGCACTCAGCGACACTCACCCCGTGATCGAGCTTAACGACAAAAACCGCTCGGTGCTCCGCGCCATACGTCCCGGCGAGCTCTCCTTCAGCGTCGAGGGCACCTGGCACGTGGAGGGCGACTCGCTCATCATCGTCAACGACTCCACCTCCATCACCATCGAGGAGGGCGACCCCGCCCTCGTGGGCTCCATCGCCCCCAGGGTGGCCTACCCCATACTCCGCGCCGACGAAACCATGATGCGCATCGAGCGCTCGGGCGTCATCTACGACTATCAGCGCCGACCGGAATGACCGCCGGCATCCCAATCATCAATCACACACTATCACCAATGCGCCTTACTTCATATCTCATCGCGGCCATAGCCGCTCTGACTCTCCTGCCGGCTACCTCTTGCCGCCACAGCGTGCCCACTGTGGCCGAGAGGCTCTCCAACGCCCGAGAGGCGGTGGCGGCCTCCGACTACTCCCACGCTCAGGGCATGTGCGACGACCTTGCCGAATATATCTCCGAGACCGACTCCACGGCCATGACCGACATGCAGGCCGGCGAGCTGGCCATGCTCTTCATGACCCTCTCCGACCATCAGAACGAGGACGAAAATGTGGCTGTGGCCACCCGCTGCCTGATGTACGCCTACCGCGTGTCGCCCGACTCGCTGCGAAGCTTCGCCTCGTCGCTCTCTTTCGACGAGCAGCGACATTTCGAGCTGCTGCAGCGCATCTCCATGAGCATCGACAACCCCGTCGACCTCATGGGCGAGGAATTTCTCGAGGATGAGACCACCCTCGAAGAGTAATACCGGCACACACTCACCCCTTACACTCTGCGCCCTATGACCGACGACTGGCTCAAATCGCTCCAATCCCTGCGCGACACCCTCCCCGAGGGTGAAGACATCCCCGTGACCCCAGATGCCCCCGAGGCTGCCCCGAAGCAGCC
>CAJLLX010000202.1 GCA_905207535.1 uncultured Muribaculaceae bacterium
GCTCGCGCCGGTGCGCCGACAGGGGGTGACGCTCCTTGTCGACGACCATGTGGAGCTGGCAGCGCGGCTCAGTTGCCTCGACGGTGTGCATGTGGGTACAAACGATATGCCGGTGGCCGAGGCGCGGCGGCTGCTCGGGCCGGGCAAGATCCTCGGCGCCACGGCCAACACCTTTGCCGATCTCAAGGCTGCCGACATCAACGGAGCCGACTATGTGGGCCTGGGCCCCTTCCGCTTTACCACCACCAAGAAAAATCTCAGCCCGGTGCTCGGCACCGACGGCTACCGCACTATCATGGCCGCATGCCGCCGCGACGGCATAGCGCTCCCCGTGGTGGCCATCGGCGGCATCACCGCCGACGATATCCCCGAGATACTTCAAGCCGGGGTGCAGGGGATTGCCGTCAGCGGCACAATACTCAGAGCCGAGTCGCCGGCGGCGATGACTGCCCGACTTGTTTCGACTATACAACAACATCTAAAGATATGAAAAAACTGATTATCGGCGGACGCGAGTTCACCTCGCGCCTGTTTGTGGGGACCGGAAAATTCCGCTCCAACGACCTCATGGAGGCCGCCATCAAGGCCTCCGGCACTCAGATGGTGACCGTGGCCATGAAACGCATCGACATGGACAACCGCGAAGACGACATGCTGCGCCACATCATGCACGAGGGTATCCAGCTCCTGCCCAACACCTCCGGCGCACGCGATGCCCGCGAGGCTGTGCTCGCCGGCGAACTGGCCCGCGAGGCTTTCGGCACCAATTTCCTCAAACTGGAGATCCACCCCGACCCCAAATATCTGCTCCCCGACCCGGTGGAGACCCTCAAAGCCACCGAGGAGCTGGCCAAAAAGGGATTTGTGGTGCTTCCCTACATCCAGGCCGACCCCGTGCTCTGCAAGCGCCTTGAGGATGTGGGTGCAGCCACGGTGATGCCCCTGGCAGCTCCTATCGGCACCAACAAGGGCCTTGTGACCCGCGAACTGCTGAAAATCATCATAGAGCAGAGCCGCGTGCCCGTAGTGGTGGACGCCGGGCTCGGCGCACCCTCGCATGCCGCCGAGGCTATGGAGCTGGGAGCCGATGCCGTGCTGGTGAACACTGCCATCGCCGTGGCCGGCGACCCGGTGAGG
>CAJLLX010000203.1 GCA_905207535.1 uncultured Muribaculaceae bacterium
GCGCCCGAGGGCACGCAGGTCGGCGGCCACCTGCGCGGGGGAGGTGGGATCGCTGATGGCAAACTGCTCCAGCGATTCGGGATAGGTGGCATAGCCTCCCGGATCGGTCTTCGACCCGGCGCTCATGGTGGTCACGCCGAGGGTGGCCATGTTGTTGCGGAATTTGTGATCCTCGCGTGTGGAGTAGGAGATGTCCACATCGGGGTCGAAGATGCGGAAGGCGAAAGTGAGCTGCGCCAGCTCGCGGTCGCTCATCACCACATTGGGCTGATAGCCCGACTTCGACGGGCGCATGCGCGGGAAGTTGACCGAGTATTTCGTCTTCCAGTAGCGCTTGCGCAGATAGGTGAGGTGGCGGGCCATCATGGTGACATCCGTGCGCCAGTCTTCCAGCCCTATGAGCACTCCCATCCCTATCTTGTGCACGCCGGCCTGCCCCATGCGGTCGAAGCCGTCGCAGCGCCACTCGAATTTCGATTTCATCCCGGCGGGATGATACACCTTGTAGCGGTCGCGGTTGTAGGTCTCCTGGAAGCAGATCACGCCGTTGAGACCCGACCGGGTCAGCCGCTCGTAATCTTCGGCGCTCAGGGGCATCACCTCGATGGTGAGGTTGCTGAAATAGCGGCGGCACACCTGCAGGGCCTCCTCCAGGTAGTCGGTGCCGGCCACGGCGGGGTTTTCGCCCGTCACCAGCAGCAGATTCTCAAACGGGCCCATGGCCTTGATGGCCTTGCACTCCTCCTCGATCTGCGCCGGGGTGAGCACCACGCGGGGAAACTTGTTGTGGCGGTTGAAACCGCAGTAGACACACGAGTTGGTGCACGAATTGGTGATGTACATCGGTATGAAGATGCTCACCGTCTTGCCGAAGCGGCGCTCGGTGATGGCCTTGCTCCGGCGCGCCATCTGCTCGAGATAGGGAGCGGCAGCCGGAGAGATGAGCGCCATGAAGTCGCGGTCGTCGAGATGCTCCTTGGCAAGAGCACGCTCCACGTCGGCGGCGGTCATCGCCTCGATCTCGCGGGTGGTCGTCTCCCAGTCGTAATTTTCTTTTAAATAATCCGAAAACATATGCTCTCAGTGTCAGTCAAGAAATGAAGTCAGGGGCGAGGAGGCCTCGGCGCTGTCGCCC
>CAJLLX010000204.1 GCA_905207535.1 uncultured Muribaculaceae bacterium
TCGCCGTTGCTCATCGTGCCCCACCAGATGCAGCTCCCTTCGCTGTTTACTTCATCTGACAGCGGTTTGCCGATAAACCTGTCGGCATTGAGCGCCAAAAGCTCTTCGTTGGTATAGAAACCGTCGAGATTTCCGATGGTCTCGGGGGTGTCGGCAATCACCACGGGGCCTCCGGCAATCAGCTGCAGCGACACCTGCGAGCGGCGCTCGTCGTCGGTCGTGCATTTGTTGAGCCGCAGGAAATCGCCGTCGAGGATAATCTTTCCGCGGCCGCCGATATGGCTCCAGTGGGTGAAGCCGTCCATCTGGTTGTCGGCATAAGGCCACCGGTCGTAGATAGTGCCCCGGTTGAACGATGAGAAATGGTGCCATCCGCCGATATTGGTATCCTGAACGATGCGGGTCATGTTGCAGTATTTCCGCTCCAGCTCGGCGTCGTTGTAGAGTTCGGGCATCACTATCGAGGTGAAGATGCCATACTTCTCGGCCGATTCGCAGATATAGGCCAGTCCGCGCTCATAGCGCTCGCGGCCGTAGCCGCAGGTCACCGGTTTATCGCGCCCCGGGTCTCCGTCCTCATACCAGCACATGAAATCCATGCGCACGAAGTCGACACCCATGTCGTGATAGTGTTTGAACCATCCGTCGATATATTCGCGTGCTCCCTCGTGGTCGGTCACAAGCCATGTGAAATCCGGTCGGTCTGTTACCGAAGGATACAGCACCTTGTCCTGCGGATTGCGTGTGAGCGAGCGCAGGGTGTAGTTGGTTCCCGGCACCTTTTTGTTAAGGTCGCCTTTGATCCATAGCGGGTTGTCGTAGACACCTACCTTCAGTCCCTTCTCCTTGCAGCGTCTTACAAGCTCTTTAAGCGGCATTGAGCCGTAGTGCGACATGTAGATACCCCCGTCGCGGGCCTTCTGCGGCAGAAAGCCGTCGGTGCAGATCATGTCGTAGCCATAGGGCTTGAACTTGGCAGCCATCATGTCGATAACGGCGTCCCACTGGTCTGAGGTCAGATCCATCTGATCGTAGGGTATGCCGGCAATCTCCATCTCGCGGGCATACTCATAGATGGTCCAGTAGAGCGGTGCCTTATA